>NZ_JNAW01000001.1 GCF_000760215.1 Prochlorococcus sp. MIT 0603
GGTGGCGGTCAAGGCGGTTACGGCGGTGGCGGTCAAGGCGGTTACGGCGGTGGCGGTCAAGGCGGTTACGGCGGTGGCGGTGCACAGCAACAAGTTGATCAGCGTGCTTCTGGCGCTCAAGGTTGGGAAGATAGGAGTTATGGTTCTTCTTCTGAGTCTTCAGAGAGAGATGACACTCGCAGCAAGCGAAGAAGAGGAACTTCCTCTGATTCAGATGTTAGTAATGACGAAAATGTCGATTATGGTGGTGCGGAGGGATAACTCTTAACGTTTACAGCCCGATATCTTCTAATTGTCGGGCTGCTTTTACTAGAATATTCAAATCTGCTTTTTGTTGCTGAGCATTCATGCTGAGCTCATTTCTCCATTTCCGTGCACCTTTAACTCCTTGAACTAGGTTTAATGTGTGTTTGCAAATATCCCATAAGCGACCATTTTGTTTTAAATGTTTTTCAGCGTATGGAATTAACCCTTTAATTGTTGAAGAAGCAGATATTCTTTTTTCTTTTTCTCCAAAGAAAAAATGATCAATATTTTTCCATAGAAGTGGATTTGAATATATTGCTCTTCCTATCATTACTCCATCAAATGTTTTGAGGGCTTCTATACATTGAGATTGATTTTTCAACCCGCCATTTAATTCGATTTTTAATTTTGGCCGATATTTTTTGATTCTCGCAACCATTTCATATTGAAGAGGGGGGATTGTGCGATTTTGCTTAGGGTTTAAACCACTTAGCCATGCTTTTCTTGCATGAATTGAAAATCTTTCTGCCCCTGCTGAAGCTATTTTGTCTATAAATTCAAGCAGAAATATTTCACTATCAAGATCATCTATTCCTGTTCTATGCTTAATTGTTACTGGAATATTGGTTGTTTGTTTCATCGCTTCAATACATTTTGCCACTTGATCTGGATTAGCCATTAAACATGCACCGAAATTCCCAGATTTTACTTTTTGACTAGGGCATCCAAGGTTTAAATTGATTTCATCATATCCCCAAATCTCTGCTAGATGAGCAGCTTCAGAGAGTATTTTTGGATCATCTCCTCCTACCTGAAGTGCAATTGGTCGTTCTATTTCGTCAAAATCAAGCAATTTTGAACAATTATATTCAAGAGCTTTTGCGACAATCATTTCTGTGTATAAAAGAGCTCTTTTGCTTATTTGCCGCATTAGCACTCTAAAATGTCTATCAGTACAGTCGAGCATTGGAGCTACACTGAATTGATAGGCTTCTGTTAGTAATGGCTTTACTTCGTTGATCATTTTTTGTTTTTATACATTTAGTTTTCACTTAGAAAGCTTTGATTTATTTATCTTATGAATAGCAAATTTTTGTTGTTTAGTCGTAGGTCTTTTTTAATGGGATTTTGGTCATTTTTTTTAGGGAGTTTTTTTCGCCCTAAAAAAGTCTTAGCTGCATCTGATTCTGATCAATATTCTTTTGTTTTAACAAAAGAAGATTGGAAAAAACGACTTTCTCCAGAGGCCTTTAATGTTTTGAGAAAAGAAGGTACTGAAAGACCTTTTTCTAGTTTATTGAATAATGAGAAAAGAAAAGGAATTTTTGTTTGTGCTGGATGCGAGCAGCCTTTGTTTGATTCTTCTAAGAAATTTGATAGTGGAACTGGATGGCCAAGTTTTTGGGAACCGTTGCCAAATGCAATAAATACCAAAAAGGATTTTAAATTAATTGTCCCTCGTACCGAATATCATTGTAGTAAATGTGGTGGTCATCAAGGTCATGTATTTAATGATGGACCTAGGCCATCGGGAAAAAGATATTGCAATAATGGTGTTGCACTTCTTTTCCGCCCATTGGATTGAATTTACCTTGGTGCGGGCTTCCGTAGCTTGTTAGATCTTCACTCTTTGCTTCAAGATTAAGGACTAGAGTTTAAAAAAGGTTTCATATGGCTGAAGAACTTTCAACATCAAGTCAAGAAGGTCTAGAAATAGATTCTAATAGTGATCAATCTGAGCGAATTGATTCCTCTTTTAATGAAAAATCATCAGTTGATTCATTACAAGAGGATCAAATTGATATGATCGAGAATAAAATTAATCCCGACTCTACCCCCAATTCTGACGCTACTTCAGACTCTGAACTAGATACGGAATCAATTAAGCAACCTCTTGATAATGAAGCTCGTCTTCAGCAGTTAGAAAGTGAACATGAGACTTTGAAAAGTCAATATATGAGGATAGCCGCAGATTTTGACAATTTCAGAAAACGTCAAACTCGAGATCAAGATGATTTAAAAGTGCAGCTTACTTGTACTACTTTGAGTGAAATTTTGCCAGTTGTAGATAATTTTGAGCGGGCTAGACAACAAATCATCCCAGAAGGAGAAGAAGCCTTAAACCTTCATAGGAATTATCAAAATCTTTATAAGCAACTTGTTGATGTTTTAAAGAAGCTGGGTGTTGCCCCTATGAGAGTTGTAGGCCAAGCTTTTGATCCAACTCTTCATGAGGCCCTTCTTAAAGAGCCAAGTGATGAAGTTCTTGAGGATATAATTATTGAAGAATTAGTTCGCGGATATCATTTGAATGGAAGAGTTTTGCGTCATGCTCAAGTGAAAGTTTCTATGGGGCCTGGTCCTAAAAGTAATGATGAAGAAAAGCAAATAGATGAAGTTAAACAGACTGTTAATGATAATGATTCTGACGACTTACAAGAAGGATCAGTCTCATGAAATTTTTTTTTAAAGTTCCACCTTCAATAGAGATTTAACAACTAATGGCAGACTTTTATGACACTTTAGGAGTAAGTCGAGATGCTGACGCTGATAGTTTAAAGCGAGCTTATCGACGGTTGGCTAGGCAATATCATCCTGACATTAATAAAGAAGCTGGAGCGGAAGATCGCTTTAAAGAAATTGGTCGTGCATATGAAGTTTTAGGTGATCCAGATAAGAGAGCTAGATATGATCAATTTGGTGAAGCTGGACTAGGTGGAAGTGCTGGCATGCCTGATATGGGAGATATGGGAGGCTTTGCAGATATTTTTGAAACTTTTTTTGGGGGAGCAGGAGCATCTGGCGCCAGGAAGCAAAGAAGAGGTCCTGTTCAAGGAGATGATTTACGATATGACTTAACTATTGATTTTAATCAAGCTGTATTTGGCCAAGAGAGAGAAATAAAAATCCCTCATTTGGAAACTTGTGATACTTGTAACGGGAATGGTTCAAAGCCAGGAACTGGACCTACAAATTGTTCCACTTGTGGCGGAGCTGGGCAGGTTAGGAGAGCTACCAGAACACCTTTTGGAAGCTTTACTCAGGTTTCTGATTGTCCTAGTTGCGGTGGATCTGGTCAGGTTATTTCAAATCCATGTTCTACTTGTGGCGGGCAGGGAGTAAAGCAAGTACGAAAAAAGCTTAGAATTAATATTCCTGCAGGTGTAGACACTGGCACTAGGTTAAGGGTCTCTGGAGAAGGCAATGCTGGTTTACGAGGTGCCCCTTCTGGAGATTTATATGTCTTTCTGAAAGTCAAAAGTCACTCGCGTTTAAAAAGAGAGGGTTTAAATATTCTCTCAGAAGTTAATGTTAGTTATTTACAAGCAATTCTTGGAGACACAATTGAGATAGAAACTGTTGATGGTCCTACTAGCCTTCAGATTCCTTCAGGTACTCAACCAAGTGCTGTTTTAACCTTAGAAAATAAAGGAATACCCAAACTAGGTAACCCTGTTGCCAGAGGGAATCATTGTGTTTCAGTCAATATTAGGATCCCATCAAGATTGACAGATGATGAGAAATCACTGTTGGAAAAGTTAGCCAGACATTATTCTGCACGTGGACCTCAAAATCATCACCATAAAAGTGGTTTATTTAGTAGTCTTTTTAGAAATAATGATAATTGATGCTTAGATATATTGATCTTAGAGGTACACCATGTCCCGTTAATTTTATTCGTTGCCGCTTAGAACTTGAAGGCTTAGATCATAATCAGAAATTAAAAGTGGATCTTGATAGAGGTGAACCTGAGGATATGGTTGTGTCAGGTTTAACCAAAGAAGGTCATAAAATAGAACAAATACTTGTTAAGAATAATTGGATTAGATTAATTATTACTCGCAATGAAATTAGATAATCAATCTTTTCAAGGAATTGTAGTTGCTTTAAAGGCAAATTATTTAATAGTTGAAATTAATTTTGATGAATTAACTGATATTTCACAAAAATTTAAGAGCAGTAATACAATAAGATTGCTTTGTACTAAAAGAAATCGTTTATCATATTATGGCTTCTCAGTCAGCGTTGGAGATAATGTTTTAGTTGATTCAATTGATTGGACAGAATTAAGAGGAGTTATTACTAATGTTAAGCCTAGAAAAATATTTATATCAAGACCACCTGTTGCTAATTTCAGTGATTTATTTGTAGTCTTTTCTTGTAATGAACCTTCTTTTGACTCAAATCAATTAACTCGTTTCTTAGTTTCAGCGGAAGATATATCTAAAAACATTACGATAATTCTAACAAAAAGTGATCTCATCCCAAAAGATTTGTTGAATAGATATTCTGATAGATTACAAAAATGGGGATACAATTCTATTTCAGTCTCTATTCTTACTGGAGAAGGTATTAATAATTTAAAAGAAAAACTAAAATTTATAAAATTAGGAGTATTATGTGGACCATCAGGTGTAGGTAAAACTAGTTTACTCAATTATTTAATTCCAGAAGTTTCATTACCTATTAGTAATCTATCAAAAAAATTAAAACGTGGTAGGCATACAACAAGACATGTAGAACTTTTTAGAATTTATGATACTATTTTTCTGGCAGATACACCTGGCTTTAATCAACCTTTCTTAAGTTTAGAACCCTATAAACTTTCTAAACTCTTTCCAGAATTGAGAGATCAATTAGATAAACGTAATTGTAAGTTTAGAGATTGTTTACATTTACATGAGCCAGGTTGCATTGTTTCTAAGAATTGGGAGAGATATCCTATATATACTAAAATTCTTCAAGAAATGGTTAATCTTCGTTAGTAATTCCTGGTAAGTTCAGATTTAAACCACCTGTTAACTCTTGCATTTTATTTTTCATATTTGTTGTTGATGTTTCATGTGCTACTTGCATTGCTTCAAGTATTGCACTTTCGATAATTTCTTTATTTTCTTTCAAGAGAGAGTCTTCGATCATTACTTTCATAGGCTTTTGATTTCCTGATACGAAAACAGTAACAGTCCTATCCTCATTAGTGCCTTCTAATTCCATTTCCTCCAACTCTTCTTGTAACTTTTGTGCATCTTGTTGGATTTGCTGGGCTTTCTTAAAGGCCTCGGTTATTTGCCCAAAATTTGGAAGTCCGAATGCTGCCATGTTCTTAATCATCTATGCATTACATTAGATGATTTAGTTGAAACCAAGCTTCTTTACTTCTGTATGAAGCAAAAAGCCATGTTTCTCTTTTACTTTTTCTTGAATCGTTGATATTAGAAGCAAGATGTCTTTAGCTGAAGCTTTGTTCTTGTTGACTATAAAATTTGCATGTATAGAGGAAATTTCTGCTCCCCCTACTCGTAGGCCTTTTAAGCCTAGATTTTCAATTATTTGACCTGCTTTGTACCCTGTAGGATTTCTAAAAACACTTCCACAGCTAGGAAGATGATATGGTTGAGTTTTTAAGCGATGATTAAGGTTATTAGTTGTTAAATCAGTTATTGATTTAGGGTTATGTCCAGGTTCAAGAGAAAAGCGAGCAGATAACACAATCAGTTTTTCTTCTTGTAAAAGACTACTTCTGTAAGAATAATTAAGTTCATGATTTTTTATCTCATACAAAGCTTTTGTTTTTGTAGAAAATACTTTGACTGAAATGAGTCTATCTGCTGTGCAATTCCCTTGAGCTCCAGCATTCATAACAGATGCTCCTCCTATTGTTCCTGGTATACCTACTGCCCATTCGAGTCCATGAAGTCCTTCCCTTGCAGCTTTTCTAGCTACATTAGGCATTGGTTCCCCTCCTAAAGCTTCAATAACACCTGTAGTTTTATCAATTGTGCATCCTTGTACTTTTTTTGTGCATATTGTTAGCCCTAGCAAGCCATTATCATTTATTAGAAGATTTGAACCAGCTCCAATTGTTTGATAATTAATCTTTTTATTCTCAGCCCATTCGATTAATTCTATGACCTCACTTATAGTACTTGGTTCGGCGATCCATTGTGCTGGACCACCAATCTTCCATGTAGTAAATTTAGAAAGAGAAATACAATTTTTAATTTTTTTATACAACATTATATTTTTTTAAATGTTGATTTTTAGCTCATTGTTGATAAGATTATCTGACAATTGTGTGATATCACCAGCCCCCATAATTAATATGAGATCATTCTCATAAGTTTTTTCTTGTAAAATATCTATGATTTTTGTTAGACTACCAGATAGTGAAATAGAAAGTTTTGGATATTTTTTTAATATAAACGATTTCAGGATATCAATATTTACATTTTTAATTGCTTTTTCTCCTGCACTATATATTGGAGCAATAATGAGAAAATCAGCTGCACCTAAATAATTAGCAAAGTCAAGCATTAAGTCTCTGAGCCTGCTATATCTATGAGGCTGAAAAATAACTACCAGTCTTTCAGGTTTATTTGGTAAATTTGACTTTTTGCTATTAATTATTAATCTAGCCATTCGGATTGTTTCTCTAATTTCACTTGGATGATGAGCATAATCATCAACAATTATCCTTCCTTTCCAATTTCCTTTAAATTCAAAACGACGTTGTGGTCTTTCAAGACTGCAAAGACTTTTTTTAAGCTTGTTAAAAGGAATACCTGTTTGCCTACAAGCTGAGATGGCACCTAATATATTATTTAAATTATGTTCACCAGGAAGATTGATTAGTATTTTATCAATTAAATTTCCTTTTTCATAATATTTTGCAATTGTTCTTTCTCCATTCATTTCTATAGGAATTGCAGAATAATCAACATCCTTAAAATTTTTTGTTGACCACCATATTGCTTTAGATTGAATGCATTGACGAAGATTAGGGCAATCAAAATTTGCTATAATATGATTAGATTGTTCTATAAAAATATGAATAGATTTTTTTAAATCTTCAAGATCTTTATAGTGATCTGTATGGTCTAGTTCAAGGTTAGTTAATATCGAAATATTTCCACTATATTTTGATATACTACCATCAGACTCATCTATTTCTGCGATTATAAACTCACCTTTACCTGAATATGCATTGCTTTCATAATAAGGAATAATACCTCCTATAATTGCAGTTGGATCTTGACTATTCTTTGCCATTAATGTAGCAATTATAGTACTTGTTGTTGTTTTTCCATGGCTTCCAGCTATTAGGATTGATTTTTGTTTCTTAATTAAAAAAGCAAGAACATCAGAACGATGTAAGATCTTTAATTTATTTTTATAAGAACAGATGAGCTCCGCATTTTCTTTTGGTATTGCAGTGCTAATAACTATTATTAATTCATCATTATAAATTTTATTTTCTTTTATAAGTTTTTCTATATTGCTTGATTCTTGTTTTTTAAAAAGAGTGACTCCAATTCTTTCTAAGTTTCTTATTGATGGATTATAAATTCTATCTGATCCAGAAACAGAATACCCTCTTTTAGATAAAACTAAAGCTAAACCGGACATTCCAATTCCTCCTACTCCAATGAAGTGGAAGTGCTTTTGCTGGTTTCTTCGTTCAGTCAAATGGATTTGTTAGACCAATGAACGATAACTCGCTCTGTCTCATAAGGCTCGTTTTTTAATTTTGGCAATTTTTTTAACGGTTTTATTGACGTTTTGACTTTTTTTTCATGAAGAAGCTAAAAAAATTTATTAATTGCGCAACTTTTCTGTATGATCACAGGCCCTTCTGGTTTAGCGGTTTTTTCAAATGACTTTGCGTGTTGCGATTAATGGATTCGGCCGAATTGGTCGCAACTTCATGAGGTGTTGGTTAAGTCGAGGTGAAAATACAGGACTTGATCTTGTAGGAGTCAACGTCACCTCTGATCCCAAAACAAATGCCCATTTGTTGAAGTATGACTCCATACTTGGACAAATTAAAGATGCTGAAATTGATTACACGGATGACACTTTCATTATCAATGGTAAGACCATAAAATGTTTCTCTGATAGAAACCCAATGAATCTTCCTTGGAAAGAGTGGGGGATTGATTTGGTTATTGAATCTACTGGTGTTTTTAATACATTTGAGGGTGCTAGCAAGCATTTACAAGTTGGAGCAAAAAAGGTGATTCTTACAGCTCCTGGAAAAGGAGAAGGTGTGGGTACTTTCGTTGTTGGAGTAAATGCTGATCAATATCGGCATGATGATTTTAATGTTTTGAGTAATGCAAGTTGTACTACTAATTGTCTTGCACCTATTGTGAAAGTATTGGATCAATCTTTTGGTATTAATAAAGGATTGATGACCACAATCCATAGTTATACCGGCGACCAAAGGATTCTCGATAACAGCCATAGAGATCTTAGAAGAGCTCGTGCTGCTGCAATGAATATTGTTCCTACTTCTACTGGTGCAGCGAAAGCTGTGGCTTTAGTTTATCCAGAAATGAAGGGCAAGTTAACTGGAATTGCCATGCGAGTTCCAACCCCTAATGTTTCTGCTGTTGATTTGGTATTTGAATCTGCGCGTTCAATTACTGCAGAATCAATAAATGCAGCATTAAAAACTGCCTCTGAAAGTTCTATGAAAGGAATTATTAAATATGGCGATACTCCTCTTGTTTCAAGTGATTATGCAGGTACTAATGATTCGACAATCGTAGATACTGCTTTAACTATGGCAATAGGAGATAATTTAGGTAAAGTTGTAGCTTGGTATGATAATGAATGGGGCTACAGTCAAAGAGTTGTTGACTTGGCTGAAGTTGTTGCAAAGAATTGGAAATAAATATTCGGTTATTTCATTAACTTTAAAAGTGCTTAAAACAATTTATTCCATACTCTTTTTTAATTTCCTGTCCGTTTGACCAAATAGCTTTAGGGTTTCCTTTTACCATTCTTCCTATGACTGAGCTTGATGGCATTGCTTTTATCCAGGCTTGCGCCCACCTAGGAGGCAAACTTACAATGAGTTCATAATCTTCTCCTCCTATTAAGCACAATTGATCCCAGTGAGATCCAGACGGCCATCCTTTATTAGTAGGTAGCTTATTCTTTTCAAGGATTGCTCCGCATTCACTACTTTTACATAGAGATTCAACAGCTTCTAATAGCCCATCACTGCTGTCTATAGCGGCTGCTTTCCATTTGAGATTTTTAGGCTTGCATTCAAGAAGTTTCTTCAGTGCATCAACAGGAGGTTCAGGTCTTTGATGGGTCTTAATAGCTTTCTTTTGAAGTCCAAGAGATAAGTTCGCATCTTTTATAATTGGATCAGATATTAGTAAAGCTAGTCCTAAACGACTTAGGCCATGAGGTCCACTCGCGACCAGCAAATCACCTGGCCTTGCATTAGACCTATGAAGATCCAAAATACCTTTTGTTCCTATCGCAGTAATTGACAACATTTTTTGTTTGCCATTTGAACAGTCACCGCCTAGTAATTTTCCGCCAAATGTATCTAATGCATTTTTGATTCCTTCATAAACTCCATCTACCCAACTCCATGGGGTTGATGGAGGGCATACTAATCCAACTGTGATCCCAAGAAACTCGTGGAACCCGCTTGCAGCAAGATCAGATATATTTACTGCGACAGCTTTCCATCCAATGGCATTTGGGAAGCTAGTAGTGTTATTGAAGTGAATATTTTCTACAAGGATGTCAGTATTAATAATTAAATCTTTTCTGCAATTTTGAATTAATGCTGTGTCGTCTTCAATTTGACCAATATCCATATATTTTTTGAGTCGGTTGAGAATTTTTTCTTCACCGATTTGATTAAGAGTTTCACTTTCACTTTTGTTTTCAAGCATGTGGAAGAAGGTTTTCAGAACCTCCAACAATATCTATCGAAAGAATTTCATCATCAACTCCTAATTCATTCAGAATTTCTTCCCCTTCTACTACATAGCCAAAAGCTGCATTCCTTCCATCAATTAAATTTCTTCCAGCAGGGTTTAATTCTGCTTCATAGAGAAAAAAGAAAAATTGCGATGACCCATCATCTAATGCTTCTTCAGAATGAGCCCATCCTAGAGTTCCTAGGGTTGCAAAGGGTAGTACAGGAGTTTCTGTATATAAGCCAAGTTCTTCAAAGGTTTGATTGTAAATAGGGTCTTGTTTGCCTGAGACTCTAATCTCAAGAGGAACATGACGTTCTTCTTTGGTTTCAGGGTCTATATAGCCAATTTCAGGGCCTTTAGGATCACCAGTTTGAAGAACGAAAAACTCTTCTGCTCTATTCATAGGCAAGCCATTGTAAAAACCTTTTTTAGCTAAATCTATAAATGCACCACTAGTCAGTGGAGCATTATATCCATCAATTACAGCGTACATATCACCTTTCGTAGTTTTAATATTGACATTTGCTCTCCCTAAAAGGCGAGGGAGGCTATTGAATTCAGGAGGAATTGTATATGGAAATTTTTCTGGTAAAAGCAAAGCTTCTATCTTTCCAATTTTTTGAAGAGATATGCGACGAGTCTTTATAAAGTTAATTTTATCTTTTTGGCTGGCCTCCTCATTTAAATTTGTTAGCTCTTTTGTTAATTCCGATAAAATTTTTTCAGCTTGAGCTTTTTCTCCATTTGGTATTGATTTGAGTATTTGTTCCTTACGAGTATTTACTAAGAATTGGCTTCTTGAAGCTGCTTTATTTACTGCTGGCCATCGATTACCTCTAATTAAATCACTAGTATCTTCAAGAGTGTGTTGAATTTCTCGTAAATCTTTTTGATCAATTGGCAGAGAATTTCTTAATATTGCATAGGGGTCTTTTACACGATTCCCTGTAGGAAGTGCAGCGTTTACTGGTTTTACGCAAATCAACCCTACTGGAATAAATAGTGTTACAAGAATTAGGAGGAGGATTTTTTTTGTCATGTGGTTTTCAACTCATGCACAACTTTCGCACAGTCTTATGATCGCGTGGTATGGTCTGCGGAAATGATTTCAAGTAATGACTTCCGGACTGGTACCACTATTGAATTAGATGGTGCTGTTTGGAGAGTAGTGGAATTCTTACATGTTAAGCCTGGTAAAGGTTCAGCATTTGTTCGTACAAAATTAAAAGCTGTACAAAGCGGAAGTGTTGTAGAAAAAACTTTTCGAGCTGGTGAGATGGTTCCTCAAGCTTTACTTGAAAAGGCTAAACTTCAACATACTTATATGGAATCAGGAGATTTTGTCTTTATGGATATGAGTACCTATGAAGAAACGAGACTTACAGCTCAGCAAATTGGTGAAAGTAAAAAATATCTTAAAGAAGGTATGGAAGTGAATGTAATCTTGTGGAAGGAAAAACCGCTTGAGGTTGAATTGCCAAATTCAGTTGTTTTGGAGGTGAAGGAAACAGACCCTGGAGTTAAGGGCGATACTGCTACAGGAGGTACCAAGCCTGCAATACTTGAAACAGGTGCTCAAATAATGGTTCCTTTATTTATTTCAGTAGGTGAGAAGATCAAAGTAGATACACGTAATGATAGTTATCTAGGTCGGGAGAACTAATCACAATGAATCTTGATCATCAACAATTAGATCATCTTTTAGCCACTTTGGCTGATAGTGACATTCAAGAATTCTGTTTGGAAGGGAAGGGTTTTCGCTTGGAAATTAAGCGGAATTTACCTGTTACCTCTTCTGGGTCAGTTTCTGGAACATCCTCTATTGCATCTAATGAGGTGTCTTTAGTGCCTTCACAGATCATTTGTGATCCTTCAATAGGAGTTACAGCCAGCGAGCCACTAACTACTAGTAATCCGCCCCCAGCTGTCTCGTCTTCCAAAGGAGAATTTGTAGAGATTACAGCTCCTATGGTAGGAACCTTTTACACTGCTCCTGCCCCTGGTGAGCCTGTTTTTGTTGAGGTTGGATCACGAGTTTCAGTGGGACAAACTGTATGTATTTTAGAAGCAATGAAATTGATGAATGAATTGGAATCTGAGGTGACTGGTGAGGTTGTTGAAATCCTTGTTGAAAATGGTACTCCTGTTGAATTCGGGCAGCCTTTGATAAAAGTTAAGCCCAATTGATTTATGTCTTTAATTAAGTTGAAAGTTCCCAAGCAGCTTTAATTGCAGACAACATACTTTGAGATTTTGCAACTCCTTTCCCTGCGATATCGAATCCAGTTCCATGATCGGGAGATGTTCTTACAAAGGGCAGTCCTAAGGTTGTATTAACTGCAAAGTCAAAAGCAATAATTTTTATTGGTATTAACCCTTGATCGTGATATAGAGCAAGTATTCCATCAGGAGCTCTTTCGTTGATCTGTAAGTTCCAAGATTCTGCATTTGATATCCAGCAAGTGTCTGGTGATACAGGTCCTATAAGAGTGATCTCAGGATTCTTAGCCCTCCATTGTTTAATTACAGGTATTAACCATTTAATTTCTTCGCACCCTAATTTCCCTTCTTCTCCTGCATGAGGGTTTAAGCCAGCTATCGCTAACCTTGGACTTTGCTTAAATTTTTTACAAAATTGCAATAGAGTATCCAATTTTGAAGTTATTAATTCTGGTGAAAGGCTTTTAGGAACATCAATTAAGGGTATATGTGTGGTTGCTAGAAGGGTGTTTAATTGCCAAGAAGTATGAGGTGATTTTGCAGTAAACATCATTGAGGGATTTTTTATTTTTGCTAACTCTGCTAGTCGTTCTGTTTGGCCTGGATAATTAAAACCTGCAGCCTGCCAAGAATGTTTGGCTATTGGTGCTGTAACAAGAGCTCGTGCTTTTTTTTCAAGAACAATTTCAGTAGCTTTTGTTAACCATTCAAAGCTAATTTTCCCTGATTGCTTACTAGGTTTTCCTTCTTTTAGTACTTGATCAAATGGAATATCCTCTATGTCTAATTTTTCTAAAGAAACAAGGTTTGAAATTCCTTGAGCTTTAAGCTTTGAATAAATAATTTTGATAGTTTTTGTACAACCAACTAGTACCGGTTGCATTTCTTTAGGTAACTCTGTCGATCCAAGTGCTTTCAGAGTTACCTCTATGCCTATTCCAACTGGATCTCCTAAAGCTATAACTATTCGCTTTTTTGCATCAAAAGATTTTTTTTGCTTTGTTTTGATCATTAGCTTATTAACACTAAATTTTTCTTAATAGATGCTTTATGGGTTTTGTCAGTTGCTTCATAATATTCGATTTAATTAAGTTCAATCTAGTATGAAATGAATGATTGTTAGTTGTGTAATATCACTTTAGAATAAGGTCTTGATGATTAATCATAGTTATTTAGTGGAATGGATTTCAAACAATCTTCTAAGCCTATTTTATAGTCTGAATGAAGTAACTCATAGCCTAATAATTTGCATAATACTTTATTGCTTACTCTTCGATTTTCTTGCCAAAATGATAATGCCATTGGGCTCATTTTTTTTGAAGCATTTTCAAAGCTCTCTATAGGAGGCAAAGGTAGATTTAATAGTTTTGATGCATAAGACATGACCTCAATATTTCCTGCAGGTAAATTGTCAGCTAAATTAATAACTTTTGGATTAACACCCTTTGAAAATAAATGAATTAAATGAATTATTGCACCTGCAATATCATCAACATGAATTCTAGAGAAAACTTGGTTTGGTTTATGAACCATATAATTTTTTTTGGCTTGAATCACTTCTAATGCAGACCTTCCAGGACCATAAATTCCTGGAAGTCTTAGTATCTGCAAAGGTATTTGTAATGCCTCCCACTCTTTTTCACACGATAGACGTCTAATACTACGTTTCTGTTGCGGCTTGGTAAGACTGTTTTCTGTTACCCAGTCACCTTTATAGTCTCCATATACACCTGTAGTTGAGAGATAACCAACCCATTTAAGGGGAATCATCTTGATTATTTTGCTGCAACTAGACAAGACAGGATCCTCCCCGTTTTTTGAAGGAGGTATACAGCTAATGATATGAGTAACGTTGTGAAAAATTTTTTCTGATAATAATGTTTGTTTTGTGCTGTCAAATACAAAATCCGCCCCTTCTTTTGCCAAAGCTCTTCGGCTGCATAGCACTTCTGCGCCAAGACTTCTCAGTACTTTTGCTATATGTTGCCCAGTAAAGCCTCCTCCAAAGATTAATACCTTTGACTGTGAAGGCATCTGAGCCGATCGCTTGACAATTTCTTCTAGCATGAGTACAAATGTATTAGCGAATGATTTTTCGATGAAAAGCTATTCTTCCCAAGCCTTGCAATTCCCTAATGCTCCGTGTGATGAGATTGATCAAAGTACCTTTGGTATCGAAGAACAAAATAGGTTCCAATTTATTTTAGGAATAGCCATTTGCTTTTTAGCAATGGCAATTTTATTTGTACCTGAAAGACCACATGAATTTGCCTCTATTTGTGAGAAATACAATACAACTAATGCTTGTCAAATTTGGTAAGGTCAGGCAGCTTTTAAGTCTACGTCAATTTCCTCGTTGAATTTTGCTTCCTTACGTTGTTTATTTTCTTCTGGTTGTGCCCATTGTAGCAATCTCATCGCCAATCTCATATCACCATCGATCCAGGCTTTTATAGCCATGGACCTTCTTGGATCATAAAATCTTTGTCTTCTATACCAAGTAAATACTTCTACATCTGATTTACTCCCATTACAAGAAAGACATGCTGGAACACAGTTTTGAGTAATGCTCGATCCACCTTGACTAAGGGGGATTAAATGGTCAATTGATTCGGACTTATTTCCACAGTATATGCAGCTATTACTAGTGAATTTATGAAGTGATTTCCGCCAGCACCTATCTCTGAATTTTGGACATAAATCTTCGAGGAAGACTGCATCCTTACTGTGCATTCTATGATTTGAATTAATATTATATTGACTGATAATTTAGCTTAGTCAATATTTAATACATAGACTTTTAATCTCAGTTTGATTTTTTATGTGTATAAAGATTTGACTTTCGCCTAAATTCTCTTAATAGTCATATCTATCATCCATGTATTGATCTTGTTTTGTTGGCTGTCCTTTCCCATTTGATGTTGTTGATGTAAGTTCTTCTTCTGCTTTAGGATATAGTTCGCCAAGATATTTTGTACAATCACTATATTTATCTTGACTTCCCACAACTTGCTGAACAATTATTGTTGCAGCTTGTCTTGGAGATATTTTAAATAGCCCGCCTCTTTCATTCTTAATTGATTGATATGCTGCTTGCCAACTGGATGCATGATCATTTCCTCCATTTCTCATTACACAGTAAATATCAACACCTTGTGATCCTGCATTTGTTATTGAACCAATAAGAGTTGATGTTGTTAGTGCGACTATTGAAATTGGCAGCAGTAACACTTTTCTTCTTAGGGACATCTTTTGATTTATGTGCTGTTTCTTAAAGATATCGATCTGTTTTGGAATGTCTAGCTTTTCTCGCTGATTTCTAATATTCCCAATACCTTTAATGCTTGAGCTATAAATGGAATATTTTTCAACACTTTCATTCTAATTTGAAGATGCATTGACTTTGATTTTTTCTTGTCTTGAAACCCCAGCTTATATCAATTAATCTTACGACCTTAGGAAGAGGGTTAGAAGGAATATCTCTATTCTTTCTTAGATTCCAATAGGGTTCCTACTATGATCACACTTAATAAGTTGCTAAGAATATTTAAGATTGGGAAAAAAGCTCCATATTTTTACCTTAGCAACATCAATAACTTTTATCTGATTGAATAACACTTGAGAAATATCGATTTATGTGTTCTTATCAGGGCAAGCTTAAAGTTTATTAAATGTCATCTTCTTGTTCATTTAGAATTACTCGCACTGCTGAGGACCTTGCCCAGACAGTTACTGCAATCTCACAAAGATTAATCAAGCTTGAGCAGCGCTTGGAGGCTTTAGAGTTGCAGGCAATTGAACCTAATCAAGATCAATCTGATGAAGAAATGGATATGCTTGATGGAGTAGACCAACTCTTACAAGAGTGTAAGGGTATTCTTAATCACACTTCTAATGATTCAGAATCAGATGAATGTTCGCTTGATCAAATAGAAGAAAATAATGTGATAGACAATTTAATTAATTAAACTCTCTTTTCCGTGGATTTTCATGGCTAAATAACCAATATTTTATATATTAATCAGACTTGTTCAGTATTTCAGCTGCTTTCGCGATACCTGTTCCAAGAGGCTTTTTCAGAGAATTTAACTTATCAAGAGATAGCTCTATTGCTCCTATGGCTGTAATGATATCTCGATCATTAATAAATCCAAGATGACCTATACGAAATATTTTTCCTTTTAGATGGTCTTGACCACCAGCAACTAAGATATCAAAATTTGTTTTTAAAACTCTTCTTATTTCTTCAGCATCTATATCACCAGGCAATACAGATGTAATTGAAGGACTTCCAAAATCTTTTTTGGCAAAAAGATTTAAGCCAATAGATTTCATTGCTTCTTGAGTGGCTTGCATATGTTTTTTATGCCGGTTAAAGATTCTATTTAGTCCTTCTTCTTTCATCATTTTGAGAGACTCTTCAAGTGCAAAATATAAGTTCACACTTGGTGTAAATGGGTTGCTATTTTTATCGGCTGTTTTTTTATAAGACTCAAGATTTAGATAAAATTTTGGCAGGTTGGATCTTTGGTTTGCTATCCATGCTTTTTGACTCATAGCAACAAAACTGAGCCCAGGAGGCATCATATAGCCTTTTTGTGATCCTGATGCTATAACGTCTATTCCCCAATCATCCATTGGCACATTACATGCTCCTAAGGATGTCACGCAATCTGCTATTAAGATTGCATTTTTATGTGACCTTACGTAGGAACTTATTTCTTCTAAATTGTTAATTACACCTGTTGATGTTTCAGAATGGGTAACTATTACTGCACGTATTTCATTATCATTTTCTAGAGCAGATTTAAAATCTTGAGGATTTAAAGGTTCTCCCCAATTTGCCTTTATTGTTTTTACATTCAGTCCATATGCTTTTGCTATTTTCACCCATCTTTCACCAAATTTTCCATTTTCTCCACAAATAACTTTGTCACCTTTACTAAGCGTATTGATGATACCTGCCTCCATTGCGGCTGTCCCACTACCTGTGATTGTGAGAACATCGTCTTTTGTTTGATGAAGCCATTTCAGAAGATCAGTAGTTGTTTTGACAATCTCTTGGAATTCAGGACTTCTATGGCCAATAGGATGTTTCCCCATAGCCTTTAATACTCTTTCAGGGACTGGGGTTGGCCCAGGTATCATTAAAGTAAGTTTTTCTTTCATGGACTAGTTACTTTGTAATAGCTATCTTAAAAAACTATCCAGGAAATTTGCTTAGTCTTTTATTCTTTTGTTGATTTGAGAGGATTTACTCTTCCAATTTGGGTTGTAGCTTCTGCGAAAGCGGCAGCACAGGTTTTAATTGGACAATCTTTTAATCCGAATCAGAGAATTGATTTTTCTAATAATGATGAATCAATAACTGTTCCAGTTAGAGCAGCTTCCTCTATTGATAATGGTCAGAAAGCAATAGGTATTACTCATTGCAATTCTGGAGAATGTCTTGATATAACAAATGGTTTGGAAATTTGGGTTTGTATTGAATACGTCCTAAAGGGAAAGTTTCCAGCTGTCTCTGATGCCGTTTGCACTCCTGATTCATGGATCCAAATTCTACCAGGACCAGGTGTGGGGAAATTATGCTCAACAAATGAGATCTCCATTTCTGAATTTGCTAGAGAATTATTATGTTTTAATCTTCGCCCTTTTAGAAAAAAAGGATATTTTTTAAATATAGAAATAGTTTTCCCTAAAGGGAAAGATTTAGCGGAAAAAACAAGTAACCATGCTTTTGGAGTAATCGATGGCCTTGCTTTAATTGGCACTCAAGCTGAAGTACAAGTAAGTGCATCGCCTAATCAATTACAAAATAGTATTGAGCTCTTGCGAGAACGTTGTTCCCATAAAGATTTTTCTGGCTTTTTAACTTTTGTAATTGGTGAAAATGGTATGAACTTAGCTTTGGAAGCTGGGTTATTTAATCATCAAATTATTAAAACAGGCAATTGGTTAGGACCTTTACTTGTCGCGGCTGCTCAAGAAGAAGTTAATGACTTGCTTTTATTTGGCTATCATGGGAAATTAATAAAATTAGCTGGTGGAGTATTTCATACCCACCATCATTTGGCAGATAATCGTTTAGAAACTCTTATATCTTTGGCCGTTAAAGAAGAACTATCGCTTTCTTTAATAAAATCTTTTCAGGAAGCACTGACAGTAGAGTCAGCGTTAATTACTCTTGAAAATCAAGATAGTTTAAGTGCCAAAAAGTTGTGGGATCGTATTTCTTTAGAAGTGGAGAAAAAAAGCATGGATTATGTTAGTAGATATTTATCTAGTTCAATGGAAATAGGAGCAGTATTGTTTGATAGAGAAAGAAAAATTAGGTGGGCTGGACTTAATGGTATAAAAAAGATGAAATCTCTTGGTTTTCAATTAGAAGACTAGTAGCATGGTTACCTTATCTTAAATTTTTAAGAAATTTTGGTTTTTTGCAGATATGAGCGAGTCAACAGTAGAAAACCAACGCAAACCATCAATTGTCATTCTTGATTTTGGCTCTCAATATTCTGAGTTAATTGCAAGAAGGATTAGAGAGACGGAAGTCTTTTCGACAGTTTTAAGTTACAACACTCCAGCTGAGAAATTACGTGAATTAGCTCCAAAGGGAATAATTCTCAGTGGTGGACCTAGTTCAGTTTATGAAGCAAATGCTCCTCTTCCTGATTTGGGGATTTGGGATTTAGAGATCCCTGTTTTAGGTGTTTGCTATGGAATGCAAGTTATGGTTAAGCAATTAGGTGGTCTTGTAGGTGTTGCTATTGGTAAAGCTGAATATGGGAAAGCACCTTTAGAGGTTGATGATCCAACTGCATTGTTAACTAATGTCGAGAATGGTTCGACTATGTGGATGAGTCATGGGGATTCTGTTCAACAACTTCCTGATGACTTTGTGCGTTTAGCACACACTGCAAATACTCCAGATGCTGCTATTGCCTTACATAGAAGGGGCTTTTATGGCGTGCAATTTCATCCTGAAGTGGTTCATTCCACAGATGGGATGATAATGATCAGGAATTTTGTATATAATATTTGTTCTTGTCAGCCTGATTGGACTACTAAAACTTTTATTGATGAAGCAATTAGTCATGTCCAAAAGAAAGTTGGTAATAAAAGGGTTTTATTGGCTTTGTCAGGTGGAGTAGATTCATCAACTTTGGCATTTCTTTTGAAAAAGGCTATTGGGAATCAATTGACATGTATGTTTATTGACCAAGGTTTTATGCGTAAAGGTGAGCCAGAGTTTTTAATGGAATTCTTTGACAAAAAGTTTCATATAAATGTTCAATATATTAATGCTAGAGAGCGTTTTCTTACCAAGTTGAAAGGAGTCAGTGATCCTGAAACCAAGAGGAAGATCATAGGGACAGAATTTATACGTGTTTTTGAAGAAGAGAGTTTGCGTTTGGGACCATTTGATTACCTTGCACAAGGCACGCTTTACCCTGATGTTATAGAAAGTTCTGGAACAAATATAGACCCTAAAACAGGCGAAAGAATTGCAGTGAAGATTAAAAGCCATCACAATGTTGGTGGTTTACCTAAAGATTTGCAGTTTAAATTGGTCGAACCATTAAGGTCCTTGTTTAAAGATGAGGTAAGGAAAGTTGGGAGAACTTTGGGTTTACCAGAAGAGATTGTTCGTCGCCATCCTTTCCCAGGACCTGGCTTGGCTATTCGAATTCTTGGTGATGTAACAAATGAAAAATTAAATTGTCTTCGTGATGCAGATTTAATTGTTAGGGAAGAAATAGCTCAAGCTGGGTTATACCATGATATTTGGCAAGCATTTGCTGTTTTATTGCCAGTGCGATCAGTTGGTGTAATGGGTGATCAGCGAACATATGCTTGGCCCATTGTTTTGAGATGTGTATCGAGTGAAGATGGTATGACGGCGGATTGGTCTCGTTTGCCACATGATTTATTAGAAAAAATTTCCAATCGAATTGTAAATGAGGTTGCAGGAGTTAATCGCGTGGTTTTAGATATTACTAGCAAGCCTCCTGGTACGATTGAGTGGGAATAACAATGACTACTGAAATGTAGTTATACACTAAAAATAGGTATACTCACGCCATAGAAAAAGTAAAATTAGTCAACAATAATTGCAAGTTTTGTGATTAACGATTTTCATAGCTTGTAAATAGATTAGCTTTTGCAAGCACTATGATGATTATTAAAAGAATATTGAATGGGCGTAAATCATATTTTTTCTATGTAGTTTTGACTAGACACTGTTTGATTTGTCTAAGCTCTTCAAAAGGAAGTTCCTAAGAAATAAAGGTTTTATCAGGTTGTTTTACTTAAAGATTCATACCATTTAGATATGTAGTTTATTGTTGTGGGCTGGTAAAAAATAAGATTTTAGCTAGTCTAAATTAACAGCTTATAAATACATTGACAGTAGCTAATCAGTCGGAATTAAGTGTTGATCGTAGACTTCAACATGACAGCATTAAATTAGCCGGTAAAACCATCTTCCTTAATCCTTTTCTATATTGGAGACGGTTTGATACTAATACAGACCGTTGGTTAAGAGAGCCTGGCCAAATTGGTGAAGATCAAATTACTTTGAATCGAACTCGTTTTTATCCGGAGATTGATTGGAATTTTTTAGATGAGGATCAAAGGCTTATTAAGGATGCATCAGTAGAAATGTTTTTGAAAAGTCTTGAGTTGATAAGCACTTTTCATCCAGACTTAACTTCTGGACAGTTGCTTGAAATCGAGCGTAAGATGGCAGTTACGAAAAAACGTGCGTTTGAAAAGTGGGTAACCAACTCT
Organism: Prochlorococcus sp. MIT 0603; assembly: GCF_000760215.1. Lineage (NCBI taxonomy): Bacteria > Bacillati > Cyanobacteriota > Cyanophyceae > Synechococcales > Prochlorococcaceae > Prochlorococcus > Prochlorococcus sp. MIT 0603. The sequence continues at coordinate 20,991 of NZ_JNAW01000001.1, forward strand.
TTCAAACGGCGATCAAATCTTGAGTTAAAAGAAAGAAAACGTTTTGCTAGAGAGCGTTTTTATAGGGAGTGGAAAGAGTGGCTTTCTATAGATACAACCCAAAAAGCCCTTTTTCCTTTCGTTGTAGTTTGTTGTCTTTCTGTCTTTGGAGGTTGGTCATTAGGTTTTTCTAGCAATAGTTGTACTCCATATTTTTCTTCGCCTAATAACTCTGGAATTAAATAACTTTTATTTATGTCAGGTTTTCAACTAAAAGATATTCATTTTATGTTGATGGATAATGTGCTGCCTGTGGGACTCGCACTTACAAATCGAGTACAGAAAGCAGGACCGACAAAAGTTGTTCAAGATTTTATCTCTTCTAATTATTCATTAGATCAGCTTCGTGAAGAAGGCTCTTTTTCATCTAAATTAGTTAGAGAAAAGCTTGATGAATTATATCCTGGTTTAGGTAACCCAGTTGTTGATATCGAAGTATCTGTGAACCCTCAAGAAGTCTCTGAAGAAGTGAATTCTACGGATCAAGATTCTCTGGTATACATTTTAAATAGAATAGATAAAAGGCTTAATTTAATTAGTTCTTATTTAGATAAACCAGTTGACTGAATTGAAAAAGATTAGAAATTATCCTAGTGAATTTAAAGCATCGTAAATTCAATTATAAAACAAATCAGAGTAATATTTTACTCCTATTGATAATATTTTTATTTTCTTCTATTACAGGAAGACTTTTTTGGTTGCAAATAATTAGAGGATCATTTTATAGAAAACTTTCAGATGAGAATCGTATACGATTAGTATCTAATCCACCAATTAGAGGAAAGATAATTAGTGCCAATGGTCGTTTATTGGCTGATAATAAATTAAGGTTTAATTTGATATTGCAACCTCATTTAGTTGATAAAATAAAATTGCCTATCCTATTAAGTAGATTATCTAATTTGCTTAAAGTTGATTTAGAAGATCTCGAATATTCTTATAAACAAGGAATATTAAATAATCAGTTCAGCATTAATTTATTATATGATTTATCTAATATACAAGTTTTGAAGTTTAAGGAGCTTGCGAGCACTTTTGTTGGAGCCCAAATTCAAACAGAATCAGTGCGTTATTACCCTAATAAAAATTGGGCCTCTCACGTTCTTGGTTATACACAATCAATTAATCTTGATGAATATCGTAGGCTTTATAAACAGGGATATAAAATGAATGATGTTATAGGCAGAATTGGTTTAGAAGCAGCTTTTGAAAAACATTTACGGGGTAAATGGGGTGGGGAAATGTTAGAAGTCAATGCTTCTGGAAAGATTCAACGAAGTCTTGGTTTTGAATCTCCTAAGGCAGGGAATGATTTACAAGTAACACTAGATTTTGATCTACAGAATATTGCTGAAGATGTCTTAGCAGATAAAGTTGCTGGCGCAATCGTTGCATTAGATCCTAATACTGGTGCTATTAAAGCTATGGCTAGTAAGCCAGGTTTTGACCCTAATTTTTTCACAAGATCTCTTCGAACAGAAAAGGAATATAAGGAAATATTTTTATCCAATAATTCACCATTATTCAGTCGAGCATTAAATGCTTATGATCCTGGAAGTACTTGGAAAATTGTCACAGGTATGGCTGGTATGGAGACTGGTAAGTTTCCACCTAACATAATTTTAAAAACAGCTTCCTGTATAAAGTACGGAGGTCATTGCTTCCCTGAGCATAATCGTAAAGGATGGGGAGCAATAGGTTATGAGGATGCTTTTAGGGTTTCAAGTAATACTTTTTTTTATCAGGTAGGTGTTGGGGTTGGTATTGATGAATTATATAAAGTTGCTATCCAATTAGGCTTTAATAAGCATACAGGCGTTGAGATTGGAGCAGAGGAGAGTAAAGGGTTTGTTGGGAATAAGGAGTGGGCATCTAGGGGGAGAGGCTGGGGTCGACCAGGCTCGACACCATGGATACCTGAAGATATTGCAAGTGCATCGATAGGACAGGCAGTAGTACAGGTTACACCTTTGCAATTAGCCCGAGCCTATGCTGTTTTTGCTAATGGAGGTTATTTAATTACTCCTCATTTTGTTGACGGTGATATTGATTGGATGTCTTCTCGTTATCGAACAAAGGTAGATATTAAAGCTAGTACTTTGGAGACAATAAGAGAAGGGCTTAGAAGAGTTGTAGATTCTGGCACGGGTAGAAATTTAACATGGAATCTACCAACTTTGCCTCCAGCTGCAGGAAAAACAGGAACGGCTGAGGATAGTACTGGTGGACAAGACCATGCTTGGTTTGCATGCTTTGCACCCTTTGAATCAAGTGAAATTGTTATTGTTGCTTTTGCTCAAAATACACCTGGTGGAGGTTCAGTTCATGCTCTTCCCATGGCTCAAAAAATTCTACAAAAATGGCATGAGAAATATACTAGTAATTAGTTGTTTAGTTCAAATGTTAAGCAACTTCTAAACTTCTTTCTTGTTCAGATAACTTGCTTTCCAAAATCTGTTTTGCTTCTATTAATGAACAAATTGACGTTCTAAACGGGAGCAAGACAAGCGGACTTTTCTCCGGCCTAATCAACCAACTTTTGTTGAGTTGTTCTATTAAAACAAAACCTCTATAGCGAATTACAGACTTTGATGTAGAAAAAATCCTCATTTGATTTTTAAAGGGTAAAACTGCCATGTTGCTATTTTAAACTATATATAGTGTACCAAGGCATAAGATCGATTTTTGTCTCCTTTAACGAGAAAAAAATATTGACGAGAAACCATTGCACTGCAACATAACTGCATGATTCTTCATGTAATCAGGTTTTCCCTTGGAAAGTTTTAAATTTTTAATGACTCTATATATAGTGAGTTCTAAGGAGAGACTTGCTTTTAAATATTCAAAGGATTCATTGCTAGTAATCTTTGTAAAATATCTTTGATTGATTCATCTTTTGCTGGGTTGCTCTTATTACTAGCTAATTGCCGTCCAACTACTTGTGCACCAAGGTGAGTGAGTTGTATACGCATTGATATCAGTAATTCCATGCAACCTCCTCCAGAAAAGCTGGCCATTGCAATAGGACGTCCATTGAATAATTTACGAAAATCTTTGTCTTGTACTGACAGCCAAGCAATCGCGTTAGTTAAAACGGGTGGGATAGAACCATTGTATTCAGGCGCACAAACAACCCAGTGGCTTTTTGAGAGCATGTGAGAGTTAAGTTTATCTATGTCTGATGGAATACATGAATTGTTTTGTGTTTTTGGAGTAAAAATAGGGATATCAAGGGTTGTAAGGTCAATTATTTCAGGGTTTTTCACTATTTCTTTCCCAATAGCAGCAAACTGTTTTGCTAACTTTAGATTTTCGCCATCACTAGCAGTAATGATCAGTAAGCTTTTTGTAGAGGCCATCGAATGGTTGGGAATCATACCTTTACTTATATTTATCAGAATTCATGCTTAATAATTTGCTCCTGTACGACGATGATGTACAGCTGTAACCCCACTTTTATCTAAAACTTTGCCATATATAACTTCTGCATATATTAGCCAATGATCCCCACATTCCATACGTTGCTTGACACAACATTCAAGCCATGCCAATGCTTCTGGTAGTATTGGTTGATTACCTGGGGTTCTCAGTAGATCAAGGCCTGATAAACGATTTGCTCCTGGTAAAAAAGGTTGAAGAAATTGTTTAAGTAGTTTTTGGTGATTACTCTGATTAAGGATATTTAAGGCAAAAAGGTCTTCAATATGCAGAAGAGATTCTACAGCCCTGTCTTTGGCTACAGCAATTGTGATTCCAGGGGGTGAAAAACTTGCTTGGCTAATCCAGCTTGCAACCATTGCACTATTTATATCACTCTCCTCCCCCGTTTTTTGTGCTGTTAATACAGATAATGATCCAACCACTTTTCCTAATGCTAATAACGCAGGATCGCTTTTGCTGATATTAATACCTCCTGTTAATCGACGTTCTTGCCTATTTTTTTCTTTAATTAGTTGTCGCCCAAATTTTGTTCCTGTTTCCTCTAATGTTTTTAACATCTCAGCATTAGGGCTGAATTTAATTTTGATAGGATTGAAACCAAACTCAAAGCCACCATCAAGTAATTTTTTTTCTAATAGATCTATAGCTTCTCCACTCCATCCATAACTACCAAATATACCAACAGGCTTCTTTCTATCTCCTTCGGAAAGAAGAGTGCCAAGAGCAGAGATAATAGGAGTTGGTGCATGCCCACCTAGAGTTGGCGATCCAATGAGATACCCTTCAGCTTCTTGTATAGCAGTTAATAATTCATTAGTTGAGGTGAATTCACAATTCAGACTTTTTACGTGAATGCCTGTTGAGCTAATTCCTTTTGCAAGAGTATCTGCAATAGCTGCTGTATTTCCATAAGCGCTTGCAAATAACATAACAATATTGATAGATGATTTACTTTGTTGATCCCCCCATCTTTGGTAATCATTTAATAAACTACGCCAACTACTTTCAATAGTTGGACCATGACTAGGTGCAATCGAACTGATGTTAAGTAATTCGAGCTTTTCTACAATTCTATTAATTTGACTCACCATAGGAGTCATTAGACAGTCAAAGTAATGCCTGCGCTCTTCTTCTGTACTGGCTCTATTTCTTTCTGACCATTCTGCGGTGCAAATGTGTGCCCCAAAAAGCTTGTCACTCATAAGAAAACCTGTTGTTTCTTCAAAAACTATTAGTCCACCTGGCCAACGAGCTGTTGGCGATGGGATTAATTTGAGAACGTAACCATTAGCAATAGAAATAGATTGATCTTGTTTTATCAACTCAATTTTTGGGATTGGAGGCGTTTTTGGCTTTGAGCTTGTAATAGGCTCATTCTTGTTAGGCTTGCTTTGTGTCCATAGTTCTTGAAGTATTTTCCCACCTGGATTAGAGCAGATTATTTTTAGATTCTTATATGTGGAGGCAAGCTTTCTAAGGAGATTTACTCGATTAGGGTTGATGTGGCCAACAATTACTATTAGCTCTTTAATTTCTTTAGAGATGATTGTTTGTAAAGTTGGGATATATATCTCTTCAAAATTGGATCCAGGAGGATTAATTAATATTGCTGAAGAGTTAGTATTAAAAAAAAGAAATGAATTAGACGTTGTTCCTTTCCCTAAGGAATATTCGACTCCAAATCTTAGTTTTTTAGGACTGAGACATCTCAGAGATATAAATCCATCGTCAATTGAAAGATTTATAATACTTTTTTGATTTTCCTCTTGTGTAGATAATTGATTCATTTCAGGATTTGATTTTAGTAAGAGGTTCCGGCCTTGCGATGGTGAACGGCTGTTTTTGCTTCTGAATTGGAAATATTGCCATGTTCTACTACTCCATAAATAATCCAGTGATCAGTAGTTTCTAGTCTTTGCTTTACCAGACAATCTAAATATGCTAGCCCCTCACTTAATACTGGACCTCCTTGTGCGATATTGTCTATTATGGGAATACCTTCAAAACGATCCGCTCCTGGAGGAAATCTTTTTAGAAATTGTCTAAATAATTTCTGGTAGTTGTTTTCTTCTAAGACATTTAAGACAAAGCGATCACCCACCTGCATGAGACTCTCGATTGCACGATCTTTTGCAACTGCAACAGTGAGTCCAGGAGGTGAAAAACTTGCTTGACTGACCCAGCTTGCTATCATTGCACCTCTTCTTTTATCTTTCCCTTTGCCTTGACTAGCAGTTACGACATATAGACCTCCACTAATACGGCCAAGGGCTTTCACGAGATCACCATCTAAGCTCTTTATAGTAGCAATGTTCTTTTTGCGGTTGAGTATTTGCCCTAGATCAGTTCCAGCTTCTTCAAACCGTTGAAATGTATTTGCATCAGGTGATTTTTTTATTCTTAATGGCGAGAAAGCTTCTTTTTGGCCAAGCCCTCTGAGTTGGTTGGCAATCACATCAATTGGCTCATCACTCTCTCCAAAACTTTCATATACACCTATCCATTGTTTTTGTTTTAATGCTGCAAGTAGTGTTCCTATTGAGCTTTGCAGTTCTTCATCAGCTTCATTTGGCCATGTTGGTAGAATGACTGCTTTTGCATCTCCAATTAGTGCACTAAGTTCTTGACTATCAGAGGATCGGATATCAACAAGTTGTACCTGTGCTTCAGCTTTATTAGCTCCTAATGCAATTGCCTGACTAAGTTGATCACAAAAACCATATTGGCTGATATAGCAAATTGCTACATATCCATCGGCTGTATTTCGTTGACTACTCCAGGAATGATAATTATTTAGCCATAGCTCGATATTATGGTGTAGTAGAGGTCCGTGGCCAACTGCGATTGTGTTTATTTCTGGTAAGCTTTTAATTCTTTTTAGTGCTTGAAGTACACTGCGAGCATTTGGTCCCATTAAGCAATCATAATAGTAACGAAAGTCTTCATTAATTAATTCAGGATTTAGATCATATAGCTCATCAGTACAGTAATGGAGTCCAAAGGCATCACATGTATAAAGAATTTTTGTGCCATGATCAAACGAAAAAATAGTGTCTGGCCAATGAAGATTTGGAGCACTTATAAATTCAAGGTTGTGATTAATACCATTTGATGGATTCTTTCCTAGCTCAAGTGTATTACCAGTTTTTATAGCTGTTGATTTGAATGAACGGTGAACTTGGTTTTCTAGAAATTGCAATGCTACTTTTGAACCATAAATTTCAATTTCGTTATTTAGATCAAGGATGTTACTAATTAATCCTGAATGATCTGGTTCCGTATGACTGACTATTAAATAATCAATAGTTTTCGGATCGATTGTTTCTTCTAAAACTTTCAACCATAAGCCTTGAAATTTCGCATGGCTTGTATCGATTAAAGCAGTTTTCTCTCCTTGAATAATAAAACTGTTGTATGTAGTTCCATTGCGCAACCCAAACTCAATATCAAATCGACTCCGCTCCCAATCCAGTGAACGAATAGTGGTGGTATTTGGACCTATGCCCTTGCATTGCAATGAAAGCTTAGGTCTATTTGCTGTTTTTTCTATGACGGATGGTGAGTTAGTCGTCATGTATTGTGCCGATCATGTTGAATACTTTAAGTTGTGAAGTCTGGATATGAGACTTATTCGAGAGAAAAGAAACCATATCGTTCTTGATTGTTTTGACTACAGCTCCTTTCTATTTATCAAATACTTTCACTGGATTCATTTTCAGTATTGACTGACATTGCGCTTATCATTGCTTTTTGGGCTTGAACTTGACTGAAAGAAATTAAATCTTTAATGAACCTAATTTGCGATTCAGGGAATTCTGGATTTGCAGCTAATGGTAGATCTCCGGCAATTGAAGCCCCAGATGTTTTTTCTGTTGATGAGGTTATTACTACCAAGTCATCATCTAAAGTACTTGTGTATGACCACCAAAGATCTGGAGTGCTCATTATTTTATCTTTAAACCTTTTATTTTTACTATTAGATGTATTTTTCAATTTATCAGTTGCTTTTACATTCTCTTTCTTCTTGAAACGTCTTTTGTTAACTAGGTCTGATAACAATGTATTTTTATCCTTTCCACGTAATTGAAAAAGAATAAAAGGATCTTCTTTAAATTGTTCTCCCATTAAAAAATAAACAGCACTTACATGTTTGCATGGGTTTGCTGGATCAGGACAGTTACATTCACTTTTTACTTCTTGAAGATTGAAGGGAAATAATCTTTTACCTGTAGTGGCAAAAGCTTGTTCTATGTCTTTTGGCATCACTCCAGCTAATAATTGTGCTGACCATTTTGCTTTTTGTGCTAATGCGTCTATGACATATCCCCAATCCTCATCATCTAGAATATCCAGCCAAATTTTTACTTTGTATGGTTTGTTTTCTGTACCTTGAACCCTTGCATGAATTCTTCGACCTTCGAAGCGAATTGACGTGACATTACCTTCTCTCGCATAGCCCCAGGCGCGTTCTAGGCGTTTTTTGTAGCGATAGGAGTTTATTAGTTCCATCCATTGCTCAACCCACCAGGATTGCTTCCCAAGCCCTTCTCTACCAATAGCTGTTGTTATTTCAGAGTTATTCATTCTTCTTCAGCTCTTTGATGCATTGCTTTCTAAGACAACTAATTTGCTTAACTCTTCAACACTAAGCTTGCCTAGCCAATTTTCTCCTGATCCAATGATATCTTCAGCAAGCTGTGATTTTTCACAGATCATTTGATTGATTTTTTCTTCAATAGAACCTGTGGTAATGAATTTATGAACAATTACACTTTTAGTTTGCCCAATTCGATATGCACGATCAGTAGCTTGATTTTCTACTGCTGGATTCCACCATCTATCAATATGAAAAACATGATTTGCTCTAGTTAAATTTAAACCTAATCCTCCTGCTTTTAATGAGAGTAAAAAAAGCTGTGGTCCGCGTGGATCATTTTGAAACCGATCTACCATTTCTTGCCTTTGCATTTTGGAGCTACCTCCATGGAGAAAATAAATTTCAGATGCCCATTTTTTTTGTAGATACGATTGCAATAAGTAGCCCCATTCAGTGAATTGGGTAAATAGTAAAGCTCTATCTTTCGTTTCAATGACCTCTTCAAGTATCTGATCAAGTCGTTGTAGCTTTGAAGAGCGCTCTAGGAAATCTTGAGTAACCTCTGTTTCTTTTAGACTAAGTGCGGGGTGATTGCAAATTTGTTTGAGACGAGTAAGTAGCCCTAGAGTTTTCCCATGCCGTTGTCCTAGTGGTGATGTTGCGATTTCTTTGAGAGTGGTTTCCACTGTTTTGTTGTATAGATGTTCTTGTTCTTTGCTGAGACTTACCCATTCATTTAACTCAATTTTATTTGGTAAATCTGAAATAATTGACTGGTCTGTTTTTAATCGTCGTAATATAAACGGACTTACACGTGCTTTTAGATCTTTTAAAGAAGAGATATCTCCATAATGCTCAATAGGAAGTTTGTAGCGTTGATTAAAAAAATCTTCTTCTCCTAATACTTTAGGGTTTAGGAAATTCATCAGAGCCCATAGTTCACTGATACGGTTTTCGACGGGTGTTCCTGTGAGTGCAATGCGCAGAGGATTCTGTTTTAGGTCTTTACTGATATCTCTGATAGCAATACTTTGCTTTGCATGTGGATTTTTTATAGCTTGTGCTTCATCTATAACAATACCTTGCCAGTCGACATTCTTTAAGAGCTCATTATCTCTAAAAGCTAGATTATAACTTGTTATACAGATATCAATTTGTTTCAGTAATTGCTTTAGCTTTTCAATAGTACTTGCTCTTTGTGTGCCATAGTGCTCAATAAGGCGTAATTTTGGAGTAAATGCTTTTGCTTCTCTTATCCAGTTGGTTAGAACCGAAGTAGGTGCAATAAGTAATATAGGCTTTGATAGCTCTCCTTGGTTTTTTAACCTTTGGATAAATGCTAGTAATTGAATAGTTTTTCCCAATCCCATATCATCTGCGAGGCAAGCACCTTGATGAAAACGATATAAAAAAGCAAGCCACCCAAGACCTCTTTGTTGATAAGGTCTTAATTGACCATCAAATCCTTCCGGTTCTGGTAAAGCTTCTGGTGATTGTTGGTGGTGGTATTGCTCTAATACAGTTCTTAATCGTGGCCCAGCATCAAATAAATGTATGGGAAGTTTCATGAGGGTGTTCCCTTGAGTTGCAGTCAGCGTTAATGCTTCATTCAAATTGAGTTGAGGTGGATTAGAAAAAAAAATTTCAACATTTTTTAGATCGTTTGGCCGTAACTCGATCCAAGTATCTTTGTGATTAACTAGAGGACTTTTTTTCTTTGCAAGGCCTTCTAATTCTTTCATTGTTAATGGTAGACCACCTATCATTAACTCCCAACTCCAGTCAAGTTGCTCTTGAGCCATTGCTCCTTTAGATGCTTCTTTAAGCTCAGCGTTGATAGTTAGACCTAGTCGATTTGATAACCCCTTTGATAAACTTTTTGGAAGTATTACACCAATTCCAGCATCACGAAGTTTTTTTGATGCTGTTTTGATAAGTATAAAAGCTTCAACTGGTGATAGTTGCATCATATGAGGTGTTGCGCTTTCCAAACCTCTTTCAATAGTAGGAAAAATATTCAGAGCTCTTCCTAGACCTTCTAGGAGAATTTCACTAGGTTGTGCAATTTTAACTTCTCCGATTTCTATACTATTGGATTCTGCTTCCCACACTTTGGCTGCAGAAATTGTAAGTTCTGGATTGGACTCTGCTTGTAATAGGAAATGTAAATCCCATAGACTTTCATTATCATTTGGTGGAATTAATTGGAGGCATGTTTTTGCATCTCTGAGATTGCTAGATAGCCCTGCTTTCCAATTTGTACTAGCCTTTTCCAAGCGTTTTATTTCTACATCTGATAAGTCAATAAATCCATCTGTTGATCCCAGTGCTTTTTGCCAAGCTGAGAGCAATGGGTCTAGACTATTGCTTTTTTCTTCAAAATCTTTTCGAAGTTGAGCATCAAGAATTTCTTCTACTATTTTGATAACTACAAAACGGTTTTGTTCGACCCGTAATGATGCAATGGGGTTTATTGGGAGAATAGCTGTTCCTATTTTCTTGCTTTTTTGTTTTCTTGCATCTATCCAAGGAACTGCACACATGGCAGCCATAGGCATTTTTTGAACAAATTCTTCTAATCGTTTTCGCTCATTTTCTTGGTTCAATAATGGAACCCATCGAGCGCGATATTGTTGTGGTTCCTTTTTGAATAACTCGATCTGTGGCAGCCATGATCCATTTGCGATTAGACTAAATGTCCAACGTTGTAAATGTGTCCACCAAAGTATTTCTTCGCTAAGGTCATAATCTTTTTGTGATAGAGGTAATTGTGTTAGCCATTTGGAAGCTTCCAAAGCAGTGAGTGTTATGCCTTCTATTTGCCATGGCCACCATTCATATTTTTCTGGGGTTGCTTCACCTGCGAGTAAGGGGAGAGTAGTCCATCCTTCTTCTTTAGAGCTGTTTTTATTGTCAGTAGTCCTGTTACTTATGGCAAACTTACTTGGAAGTGTGAGCGATGCTTTGATTTCTTTTAACTCTTGAGGCAATAAGTTTTTTTTCTTTAACCAAAGTTTTAACTCTTTTGAAGATAGTGCCAATGGATTATCACAAGGACTGGTTTTTGCTTCTTCTGGCATGGCCATTTTCCATGCCTCTGCCCAAAGAAATAACACTGAAGATTTGCCATTTGGCAATTCTTCAGAGGAGGTCAACCAAGTAGCATGTAGCAAGCTCATATGAGGAATGTATTACACATCTAATTGCTTTTCTTCTTTGCTTCCTTTGTAGCATGCAATAACAATAGTTATTTTGATAAATTTCATAGCTAATAATGACAGTTAATTAGGTAGATTTATGAGAAGGTAGTTATTTCTTTTCTATTTTGAACTTGCGCCATGTATTGGTGCATTGTTTCCCAACTCTCAAGTTTGTTATGGAAGTTGAACGAGTGTCGTCAAAATCTACTATGAAATCTCTTACAGGAGATGAAATAAGGTCTGCATTTTTGAATTTTTTTGAGCAACGCGGGCATAAAATCATGCCTAGTGCATCTTTAGTGCCTAAAGACCCAACTGTATTACTTACTATTGCTGGAATGCTCCCTTTTAAACCTGTTTTTCTTGGGCATGAAGAAATCGTATCAAAAAGAGTAACAACTAGTCAGAAATGTATAAGAACAAATGACATTGAAAATGTTGGTAAGACAGCACGACATCATACCTTTTTTGAGATGCTAGGAAATTTTTCTTTTGGTGATTATTTTAAAAAGGAAGCAATTCAATGGGCCTGGGAGCTGAGTACAAGTGTTTTTGGCTTGGATCCCAATAATATAGTTGTAAGTGTTTTTCGAGAAGATAAAGAAGCAGAAGATATATGGAGAGATGTCGTTGGAGTGAATCCTTCTCGAATTATTCGGATGGATGAAGCTGATAATTTTTGGTCATCTGGTCCGACAGGGCCTTGTGGTCCTTGTTCAGAACTTTATTATGATTTTCATCCAGAAGAGGGAAATGAGCAAATTGACTTAGAAAATGATAGTCGATTTATAGAATTTTATAATTTGGTTTTTATGCAATACAACCGAGATGCTCAGGGGAGATTGGAATCTTTAGCAAATTGCAATATTGATACAGGAATGGGTTTGGAGCGAATGGCACAAATTTTACAGAGAGTCTCTAATAATTATGAAACTGATTTGATTTTCCCTTTGCTTCAAAAGGTTGCTTCTTTAGTAAATATTGACTACCGAAAAGTAGTGGAAAAAGACAGGGTATCTTTCAAGGTTATTGGTGATCATACTCGAGCTTGCGTTCATTTGATAAGTGATGGGGTTTTTGCTAGTAATCTTGGCCGGGGTTATATATTAAGGAGATTACTTAGACGTGTAGTTAGACACGGACGTTTGCTCGGAATTCGGAAACCATTTTTAACTCAGATTGCAGAAGTTGCTATTGAACATATGCAGACTACTTTCCCACAATTAGTTGAAAGACGTTTGAAGATTTTGCAAGAGCTTCAGAGAGAAGAATCTCGTTTTCTCGAAACTCTGGAAAGGGGAGAACAGTTATTGTCTGATATGCTTGCTTCTAATCCAAAAGAGATTACAGGAGAGCAAGCATTTGAACTTTATGACACTTATGGTTTCCCTGTTGAGTTAACACAGGAGGTTGCTGAGGAAAATTCATTACGGGTTGATTTAACCGGGTTTCATTTGGCAATGGATAAACAGCGTCAGAGAGCCAAGGCTGCTGTTTCGACTATTGACTTAACACTTCAAGATGCTATTAACAAAGTTGTAAGTGAATTAGGTGAAACTACTTTTCAAGGCTATCAACAGTTAGAGCAATCAAGCACGGTTCAAGCCATAGTTTTAAATGGAGTTTCTACATCGAAATGTGCTATAGGAGACAAAATTGATTTAGTTCTTGATACCACTACTTTCTATGGTGAAGGTGGTGGGCAAGTAGGGGATAGAGGACTGATTAGTCGGACCTTTTCAGATAAGACGGATTGTTTAATTGAAATTGACACTGTACGACGAGTCAAAGGTGCTTTTGTTCATTCCGGAGTTGTCAGGCATGGCATTCTGCATTTGGGTGATATTGTTCAAGTTAGTGTTGATAGGTTTTGTCGCAGATGTGCCCGTTCAAATCATACTGCGACTCATTTGTTGCAATCTGCTTTGAAGAAGGTTGTCGACTCTGAGATTAGTCAAGCAGGATCTTTAGTAGGGTTTGATCGCCTACGTTTTGACTTTCATTCTTCACGTCCAGTTGAATTTAAGGAATTGCAAGAAATTGAGAAACTAATCAATTCTTGGATTGCAGAGGAACATACGTTAGTTTTTAGAGACATGACTCTTGATGATGCCAAATCTGCTGGTGCTGTTGCAATGTTTGGTGAAAAATATGGAGATACAGTTCGAGTCGTTGATGTCCCTGGTGTTTCCATGGAACTTTGTGGTGGCACACATGTTTCCAATACAGCTGAAATAGGGTTGTTTAAAATTGTCAATGAGACTGGTATTGCTGCAGGTATTCGTCGTATTGAAGCTATTTCAGGTCAAGGTGTTCTCAGTTATTTAAATGAGCGAGATGCAGTTGTGAGAACTCTAAGTAAAACGTTTAAGGTCCAATCTAATGAGATTGTTGATCGAGTAATTACCTTACAAGATGAGGTTAAAGCACTAACTAAATCATTGGATAAATCCAATATTGAACTGGCCTCTTCCAAGGCTTTAAGTCTACTTACTAAATCTATATCTCTTGGTAAGAGTCAATACCTTGTTGAACGTCTTGATGGTGTTACTGGTGACGCCTTACAGTCTGCAGCAAAAATCATAGTTGATCAATTGGGTGTCAATTCAGCTGTTGTATTAGCTGGAACACCAGAGCTTGAAAATGGAACAAAAGTAATCTTAGTCTCTGCTTTTGGCTCAGAAGTTATTAATAAGGGCCTTCATGCTGGTAAGTTTCTTTCTCCAATAGCTAAGCTCTGTGGAGGAGGTGGAGGAGGCCGCCCAAACTTAGCTCAAGCTGGTGGACGTGATCCTCATGCACTGGATAAAGCTTTGGATTTTGCAAGAGATCAGTTAATTAAATTTTTGGATTGACTTTATTCTTGCAGATAGGTGCTTTGTCGGAGGCTTGTTTCTATATGTTCTATGAGACGTTGAGCATCATGTATCTTTAGGACTCCTTGTTCTATGGCTAATTCACTTGCCATTCGAAGTCTTTCTAATAATTGTTCTGAATCATGTTCCATTGCATGAAGTACATCGCTTTTAGTATTTCCTCGAACAACATGATGAAGTTTGTATTTCCCATGTGTAGTTAAACGTATATGCACTGCATTAGTATTACCAAAAAGGTTATGTAGATTGCCCATTACTTCTTGATAGGCTCCTCCAAGGAACATCCCTATGAAATACTCCTTATCTGGATGAACTGTATGTAACTCCAGTAACGACTTGACTTTTCCATTATCAATAAATCTTGCAAGTTTTCCGTCTGAGTCACATGTTAGGTCTGCAAAATGTCCTAGTTCACTTGGTTTTTCGTTGAGTCGATGAATTGGCATAATTGGAAAAAGTTGTTCTATTGCCCATGTATCTGGAGCTGAACGAAAAATAGAAATGTTTGCATAATATGTAGCAGCAAGTGCAGCATTTAGATCTTTGAGTTCTTCTGGAATTTGAAGATTTAGGTCATTTGGGATATAGTCTCTCAATTTTTTTGCACATGCCCAGGTGAGCTGTTCTGCTGTGGCTCTGGTGGTTAAATCAATGAAACCAAGCCTAAAGGCTGCCAATGCGTCTTCTTTGAATTTCAAGGCGTCATTCCATGCTTCTTGGAGTTTTGTTATATCGATTTCTTTTGAATCGCAATTATTTTGAAGGGTCTTTAACGTATCGCGAAGGTTCTTTAGAGTTAGACATTCATCATTTGTTTGGTTTGGAATATTTGTTTGGACTGAGCTGGTACCTAGAACATTAAAGATCAGAATTGAAAAATGACTTGATATACTTCGCCCACTTTCACTTATTAAGGTTGGAACTTTTATATCTTTTGATTTGCAACATTCCTGAATTGTTGCTACTACATCATTTGCATAATTCTGAAGCGAATAGTTTGTAGATGCAGAAGTTGATGTTCGACTACCGTCATAGTCAATGCCTAGTCCACCTCCTACATCTAGATATCCCATTGGCGCACCTAGACGCTTTAATTCGACATAAATTTGCCCAGCTTCTTGTAAAGCATTTTTAAGAATAGCAATATCGTTAATCTGACTTCCTATATGAAAGTGAAGCAAGTGTAATTCTTTGAGGAGATTAGCAGCTTTTAATTCTTTGATTGCTTGGTGAATTTCAGGTATTGATAGCCCAAACTTGGAGTTTGCTCCAGATGAAGTTCCCCATCGCCCACTGCTTTGACTTGATAGCTTTGCTCTTAGTCCAATTAAGGGTGCTGCACCAAGAGTTTTGCTTGCTGTGATTATACGCTTCACCTCGTCTACTTGTTCAATTACTATTACCGGTTGTCTTCCAAGTTGTCGTGCAAGTATAGCTGTCTCTATATACCTCATATCTTTGTAGCCATTACAGATTAAGAAAGCTTCTGGGTCGTCAATTAAGGACAGAGCGATTAGTAGTTCGGCTTTACTTCCTGCTTCAAGTCCAAAGTGCCATTTTTGACCAATTTTGATTATTTCTTCGACAACATGCCGTTGCTGATTACATTTGATTGGGAAGACACCTTTGTATTTATTTTGATAACTGTACTTATTAATTGCATGTTCAAAAGCTTGATGGAGTCTTGTGATTCTGTCTTCAAGAATGTCATCAAAGCGAAGTAATATGGGTGGCTTTAAGTTTCTTCCTTTTAATTCATTTAAAAGATGTGTAAGGTCTATGCCATGATTTTCTCCACCTCGAGGACTAACTTTAATATTCCCAGATTTATTTATTGTGAAATAGGTTCCCCCCCATCGGTCAAGACCATATAAAATGGCACTGTCGTTGACAGTCCATGTGTTTTTCTTGCTGGTGGGGTCAAGTTGTGTCAAGTGCGAAAATGAAAGTTAATAGTGAAAACCTAAAGGATTTCAATTTTTGCAAGCAGTCTAAGAAAAGTTTTATCTAATCCTATTGTTTTGCTTGCCAAGAGGGTACTTTTCAGAAGACGATAGCTTCATTAGTAATTTATTTAGTTTTATGGTTGTTGAAAGGACTTTTCTGGCTATCAAACCTGATGGTGTTCAAAGGGGATTAGTTGGTGAGATTCTGGGGCGTTTTGAGCGTAAGGGCTTTAAATTAGTTGCTTTAAAACAGCTAATTCCTAGCAAGGATTTAGCTGAAAAGCATTATGGTGTCCATCGAGAACGTCCTTTTTTTGGAGGCTTGGTGAACTTTATTACTAGTGGACCTGTGGTGGCAATGGTTTGGGAGGGTGATGGTGTTATTGCTAGTGCAAGACGATTGATTGGTGGAACCAAACCTCTCGAAGCAGAACCCGGCACTATTCGTGGAGATCTTGCTATTAACATCGGCAGAAATGTGATTCATGGCTCTGATGGTCCTGAGACTGCAGGTTTTGAGATTGCTTTATGGTTTAACTCTGATGAATTAAATGATTGGACCCCTTCTGATCAGTCTTGGAAAGTGGAATAAATAGTGCTCAGTCGAAGAGATCAATGAAACTCCATTCTCTATTTACTCAGCAGTAAATCGATTCCATTTGAAGGCTAAGAGTAGATCTTTTTCCTTTTTAGACAGAGGCTCTTGATATATAAGCTTTGTTAGTAATTTGGATGTAATAGCTGCTAATAGGACACCGTTTCTGTGATGCCCTGTAGCAAGCCACAAACCCTTTATTGATGAATTACCAAGTACAGGTGCCTCATCTGGTGTGCATGGACGAAAGCCCCACCATCGCTCCATATGTGGCCAAGAACTTGCTATAGGAAGCAAGGAGTTTAGGCCTTCTTGTAATTGTGCTTGACCATCAGGTGTTAAACCTTCAGCAAAGCCAGCATTAGCTTCACTTGTAGCACCAACAACTATAAGGCCATCTTCACGGGGAACTAAATAAATCCCTGGTCCAAATATGATTCGTTTTAGAGAGTCTTTGGGCCCTTGTATTGAAAACATTTGGCCTTTTACTGGGGAAATAGGTATTTCGTTAAATAATTGATTACTCCACGCGCCACTACATAAAACAGCTTCTTCTGCCGTTATTTTTTTTGTTTTTCCTTCTGCATTCCTCAAGTAAATTCCTGTGAAAATATTTTCTTCGTGGAGTATTTCTAAAACTTCAACTCCTTCTTGGAAACCTACCCCTAGCTCCACACATGCTTTCTCGAGGGCTCGCATTAGTCTTCGTCTATTGTCTATTTGCCCATCTTGTTTGAAGAGTAACCCGCTTTTCCAGTGAGATGCAATTCCTGGGATTTCTTCTTTTAATTCATGCTGATTTAGGTATTCACCAAGATGTGCAGTTGGGTATGCTTTTCTATGGTCAATTCTTTTAAAAGGAACCACTATTCCACATTCTCGTAATCCACAGCTAATACCACTATCAGATTCTATTGTTTGTACCCAATGAGGCACTTCATTAAGGCTTGCCTGTCCAAGCTTTAGTAGGTTTCCATAAAGGCCTTCTGCATGTGGGGCTAGCATGCCAGCTGCGACAAATCCAGCAGCTTCATTACGTCTTCGGCTTAACACTTCGACTGAACGACCTTTTTTGGCTAATGAATGAGCCAATGCCAGCCCCATCAAGCCACCACCTAGGATTAGTAAAGGATTGTTGATCGGTAGAGCCATTGTTTTGGCTTGTTTATTGCTAAGTTTGAGCCTTTAAGATCAAGATGTCTATCCAATTTGGTCTATATGTCCATAGGATGCATGTAAATAACCGGATATGTGAGTAATGCCAGAAGTTGCAGTTGAATGGGAACCAGTTATTGGTTTAGAAACTCATGTACAGCTAGGTACAGATAGCAAGATATTTACTGGTGCTTCTACAAATTTTGGTGATGAGCCCAATACTCATATTGATCCTGTGGTTTGTGGCCTTCCTGGGACTCTACCTGTCCTAAATAAAAAAGTTCTTGAGTATGCCGTGAAAGCAGCTATGGCTTTGAATTTAAGAATCTCTAATCATTGTAAGTTTGATAGAAAGCAATATTTTTACCCTGATTTACCTAAGAATTACCAGATCTCTCAATATGACGAACCTATTGCAGAAGAGGGATGGATTGAAGTGGAAGTAGCGGAAAAAGGTAAAGAAACTTATCTAAAGAAGATAGGTATAGAGAGATTGCATATGGAAGAGGATGCTGGCAAATTAGTTCATGCAGGAAGTGATCGTTTAGCAGGCTCTACATATTCTTTAGTTGACTACAATCGTGCTGGAGTTGCATTGGCTGAGATTGTCAGTAAGCCAGACTTACGTTCAGGTAGGGAAGCATCAGAATATGCTTCTGAAATAAGAAGGATCGTTCGTTATTTAGGTGTCTCTGATGGCAATATGCAAGAGGGTTCTTTAAGATGTGATGTGAATATTTCTGTTAGGCGAGGACCTGAGGCTCCTTTTGGTACAAAAGTTGAAATTAAAAATATGAATTCATTTTCTGCGATTCAGAAGGCTTGTGAATATGAGATTCAACGTCAAATAAAAGCTTATGAAAGTGGAGAGAAAGTTTTTCAAGAAACCAGACTTTGGGATGAAAACAAACAACTTACTAAAAGCATGCGCTCTAAAGAAGGCAGTAGCGATTATAGATATTTTCCTGATCCAGATCTTGGTCCTATTGAAGTAAGTAATGAGCTTCAGGAAAAATGGAGATCAGAATTACCTGAATTGCCTTCTGCTAAACGCCATAGATATGTGCAAGAACTTGCTCTTTCTGCATATGATGCACGAGTTTTGACCGATGATGCACAGATGGCTCAATACTTTGAAACTGCTGTTTTATCAGGAGCTGATGCAAAGTTGGCAGCCAATTGGATAACAGGTGATCTTGCAGCCTCTGTAAATGCTAATAGAAAAACTTTTGGGAACCTTGTATTTACTCCACAAGAACTTGCTGAGTTGGTTCAATTAATTGTTGAAGGAAAGATCAGTGGGAAGATTGCAAAAGAAATTTTGCCAGAACTCCTCAAACACGGCGGATCTCCTAAAGAGTTAGTTGATTCAAAAGGTTTGGGAATGATTAGTGACCCTACTCTTATTGCTGAAATAATTGATACATTAATCTCCAATCACCCGAATGAAGTAAAGGCTTATCGCGGAGGTAAGAAGAAATTGCAAGGTTTCTTTATTGGTCAAATAATGAAAATGACTAGTGGCAAGGCTGATCCGAAGCTCGCAAATCAAATTCTGTCTGAGAAGCTTAATAGCACTTAAAAGTTATTCTAATAGCTTATCTATTTGCCTATATGAAAATTCAATACTTTTACTATTATCAATAATTTTATCGCTCATATCTCTTTTATTGTCGATTGCTATTTGTGATTCTATTCTACACCTAGATTGCTCATAGTTAAAATTATTTCGTATATTAAGACGTTCATATTGTTGACTAATTGTACAATAAATAAGCCAAATTTCGCTGCATATATTTGTAAGGTTGGCTTCAAATAATAATGGAATAACTAAGGCTAATATTGGTCTTGATTTGTATCTCTTCAGTTCGTCATAGAATCTTCTTTTTACATAAGGATGAATTAGGCTTTCAATCCACAACTTTTCTTTTGGATCGGAAAATATTATTTCGCCTAATTCTAATCTATTTATTTCCTGGGGAAACTTTGTTTCTCTAGCAATCCTAAGGCCATACCTTTTAATTATTTGCTGATTTATTTCTATTTTTTGTGTAAGTGCTTCTCTTGCAAATAGATCTGCATCAAGAATTGGAATGTTTTTGATGTTGCTTAAGTATTTAGCAACAGAGCTTTTCCCACTAGCGATACCACCAGTAATGCCTATACGTCGTTGGTTACCATTCCAACGGTTTTCAGCTGTAACCTTTAAAACTTTCAAGAAATAGCGCAGGATATATAGAGAGTTTACTTTCTCAGGCAGGGCCTTGAGTTCTTTCCAATCATCATATTGGTCTTTTATTCCTGGAGGAATAACAGCTCCTAATGGATTTCACGCATCTGGTGTTAGCGCTGGATTAAAACCTTCTCAGAAGCTTGATTTAGCATTAATTTTGGCACCCCAGGATGCTTTGTGCGTAGGTGCTTTTACTCAGTCAGAAGTTCGGGCTAAATGCGTTGATCTCTCTGTGGAGCGGTTAAGAAAGACTGATGGATTAGTTCGCGCAATTCTTGTGAATGCTGGGCAAGCCAATGCCTGTACAGGTAATAGAGGCTTAACAGATAGCTTAATTGCAACAAATGCTGTTTCTAAAAAATTAGGTCTATTAGAAGAGGAGGTTCTTATTTGCTCTACTGGCGTAATAGGTCAACCAATTCCAATTCAAAAGCTTCTTGGAAGTGTGAATCTTCTTGTTGAATCATTAAGTAAGAGTGGTGCTTCTGATGCAGCTAAGGCAATTTTGACGACTGATCTTTGTGAGAAACATATTGCTATAGAAGCTTTCCTTGGAGGCAGATGTGTCCGCATTGGAGGTATGGCAAAAGGTTCAGGAATGATTCATCCTAATATGGCAACAATGTTGGGTTTTTTGACATGTGATGTTGGTCTACCTAAAGCTATCTGGCAAGGAATGATAAAACGTGTGGTTAATTGCTCTTTCAATTCAATAAGTGTCGATGGAGATACAAGTACAAATGATTCTTTTCTTGCATTTGCACAAGGAGAAGATTTAGAACAAAAGTATTTTCAAGTTTTAGAAGAGGGATTGAAAATTGTTTCTACATCTCTTGCAAAATCAATTGCAAGGGATGGCGAGGGTTCTAATTGTCTTATCGAGATTAAAATTGAAGGTGCAGAAAGCATTTTAGATGCTCAAACTATTGCTCGTACAATATCTAGTTCTTCTTTGGTGAAAACAGCAGTTCATGGATGTGATCCAAACTGGGGTCGAATTGTTGCTGCTGCTGGTAATGCAGGCATACCTTTTGATTTGGAAGATGTTTCTCTTTGGATTGGCAAATATCAATTAATGGAGAAAGGTTTGCCTCTTTTATTTGACCGAGATTCTGTTTCTAATTATATGAGGAATATTGTTAAAGGTGATGGTAAGGAAACATTAAACATTAATTTAAATATAGGTAAAGGCATTTACGAAGGATTCTCTTGGGGTTGTGATTTATCTTCCGATTATGTAAAAATTAATGCCGATTACACTACATAAAATTAAATCATTCTATTTTTATACTATATATCAATATCATTTAGACTCTTTCTAGAAGTATTGATCATATCATTAAAACTTTTTGATTTTTCTAATAATTCCTTGTAATTACCACTGCTTTTTATTCTACCTTCTTCGAACTCATATATCCTGTCACACTGTCTAATAGTTGATAATCTATGTGCAACAAAAATGATCGTGCATCTCCTTGCTATTAGATTGATTGCATTTATTACGTCTGCTTCTGTTTTGTTATCTAGTGCACTAGTTGCTTCATCTAATACAAGTAATTTTGATTCTCTATAAAATGCCCTTGCTATTGCAATTCTTTGTCTTTGACCACCTGATAGCCTAACTCCATTATCGCCTATGTGTGTATATAAACCCATCGGCATATTATCTACTAACTCCTCTAATTGAGCAGCTTTGATTGACTCCCATACTCTTTGCTGATTTATTTCTTGATTTTCCAGACCATAGGCAATATTTTCTATAATATTTGTATTTAGTAATGTTATAGATTGTGGTACATATGAACAACATGCTTGCCAGGCTGGAACTTCTAGATCACTAACATCTATACCATCTATTTGTAATGAACCTTTTGTAGGTCTGAGTAAACATAGTATTTGATTTGCTGTAGTGGTTTTTCCACTACCTGTTTTACCTATAAATGCTATTCTTGAACCAACAGGAATAGTTAAATTAATATCTTTAATAACAAAATTATTACTAGAAGGATATTTGTAATTTACATTATTGAGTCTTATATAATTTCTAGGTGCCAATCCTTGAGGAGATGGAACTGACGGTGATTTCAAGGTAAGTCTTTGTCCTGGTAATTCAATTATCCTTAGCGTTTCTTTAAGGTCAGGTATACCTGACCTTAAATCT
Source organism: Prochlorococcus sp. MIT 0603 (assembly GCF_000760215.1). Classification (NCBI taxonomy): domain Bacteria; kingdom Bacillati; phylum Cyanobacteriota; class Cyanophyceae; order Synechococcales; family Prochlorococcaceae; genus Prochlorococcus; species Prochlorococcus sp. MIT 0603. The sequence continues at coordinate 43,234 of NZ_JNAW01000001.1, forward strand.
GTAATGCCTCGAAAGAGGTCCTGCAAAGGTGGAGTAAGTTTTAATGAAGCAACTGCAATAGTGGCAACAAAAGGAACAATTTCTACTAAAGCAGTAGGATTTTTATTACTTATTAAAGGAAACAAGCCTATTGAAAATATTAGTGTTATTCCAAATGGTTCTATTAATGATCTAGGAAATTCTGGCAATGTTTCAGCCTTCCAAAGGAAAGGAAAAGCTTTTCTACCAGCTTTAGCATATCTCTTTTCAAAATATTCTTCAGAACTGGTCATATGAACATCTATAATTGTCTTCATTGATTCAGTTAATACATTATTTGTTTCTGATTCAAGTGCTATTCTTTGTTGTGCAGACGATCTAATAAATGGTGTAACTATTAATGATATTAATGCGTAACAAATAACCAAGCATGTTATTAAGTAAAGTGCAGTTACTTTTGCAAAACTTAGTATTGCTATAAATATAAATGAAACAACAAATATACCACTTGTTATTTGAAGAATTGGTCTAATTAATTTTTCTGAAACTCTTGAAATATTAAGTAGTATTTTTGCAGACAAATCAGAGCTTTTATTACTTAGAAAGAATTCATACTCTTGAGACAGTACTTTTCTTTGAGCAAGTTCTGATAGATCCAGCCAGATAGATGATCTTAAATGCTCTTGACAGCCTCTTAGCATCAATTTTGAGAAGGATGCTACCCAATTCATTCCGATGTATAAGGCAACTAATAGAATGACTTTTGTTTTAGGATCGTCAGGTATTAATTCGTTAAATGGTATCGGCGGCTTGTTGGGCTGTCCTACAACAACTGTAAATAAACGAGAAACTAATCCAACTACTAAAACGTCAGCTAAGCCAGTAAATGCTGCTGCTGGCAGCAACAAAAGTATGGAACGTTTCCTTTGTTTTGGCAGAGTCCTTAGGAGACGTAACAGAAGACCTAAGGTTTCGCTGGGCTGTTTCATAAGATTAAATTAATCATCTATCTGCTTTTGCTTCTATCTATGAGACCAGTTTGTAGGCTGTTTGATTCTGGTCATTTGACAATTTTTTTTTATTTCAACTATCTTCGTGAATGAGAAGTTTACAAGTATAAAATCTTGAATATTGTGAAAATATATTTTTAAATATTTATTGAAATTCAATGTGATTACTTTGATTTGCCTAATTACTTTTATGATTATTAGGTTCTTCTATCACTTGAGATTCAAATTTTTATTAAGAACTAATCTTTCACTCTAATTCTTTTCTTTGGTTTATGGAAAATTATTTTTATCATTCTATAATTAAGAAATTTATTAACCCTTTCACTAGTTTCTTCTCAACTATACCGTTTATTTTTTGTATACTTTTTCCTTTTGGATCAAGAAGCTTCATAGCTCAGGATGAGGGATATTATGCATTGCAAGCTAGATGGATATTAGAGCATTCCAATTGGTTAGCTCCTATGTGGTGGGATACGGTTGTGTTTGATCGTACTATTGCAGTGCAATGGTTAATTGCAACTTCTTATAGTATTTTTGGCCCATCTGTATTTTCAGCACATATACCTTCAATAATTTGTGCAGTTATCTCTTTAATACTTACAGGAAGCATCACAAAAATTCTGTTAGGTAAAAGCCATTATTGGATTAGCACTTTAATATTATGTACTACATATATTTGGGTTGATTATGCACATATGAGCACACAAGATATGCCATTGCTATCTTTAGAATTATTAGGGATATGGTCATTATTAAAGAGTAATAATAAAAGTTCTAGATATTTTTTTATTGTAGGTTTATCTATTGGTATATCATTCTTTTTAAAGAGCGTAATGGTATTAATACCATTATTTTCTATTCTACCTTATGTTTTTTTGTATAGAAGAAATATATTTTATTCATTAGCCTTTTGGTCTTCAATATTTATTAGTTTGCTTCCCTTTATTTTTTGGATTTTGCTTTCTATAAATAAATATAGCTTCACAGAAGTATCCTTATTATGGAATAAAATTTATTATCTATCTTCCAATACTGAATTTACTAAGTCATCTTTATATTACTTTTGGAATATTCCATTAACAACTTTCCCTTGGTCGATATTTTCTCTTATAGGCGTTTCAACTTTTTTAAGGAATTTCAAATCAGAATCTGCTTTTATCCTGTTTATATATCCAATAATTTTCATCCTGCTTTTAACTTGTTTCAGAACTAAAACTCCTTATTACCCTCTTCAAATCACTCCTTTTATTGCAATTAATGCATATTTAGGATTGTTTAAAATCATTGAGGGTAGTAAACCGATAAAAACTTATTTTAAAAGATTAATATCCTTAACTGGAATATTTATTATCATATATTCCAATATTCTACTTATTAATAAAATATACTTTGGATTTACTGGATTTGGACCTTTTAATTTCCTGACCTTATACTTAATATTAACGCTCTTCGGTTTTTGCTTATCATTAACATTTTTTACTTTAAATAATAATCAATTTATCATTTGTTTATTATTGGCACCTCTTATATCATTTAGCATTGCTTCCCAGTCCAATCTATTTACTGATCGAGACCCGCTTTTGCGCAATGCTCTTGAAAATGAGAATCTGATAACCCTTTCAAATAATAATCAAGTTGACTTTCTAATAGAAGACTATCAATTGGAGAATAAGACATTTTCTAAATTAATAAAGTTAGCTCTAAATCAAAGAAAACTAGGATCTAGATTGCCTAATTTAGAGTCCATCAAAAAAGATCATTATGCCTGGATCCCAATTTCTCTTAAACCAAAACTAGATCTATATGGATTAAGGAAAGTTTCACTTTCTTCAGAGTTTGATCCATGGATGTTAGTTCATTTAGAATAATCTATTTCACCTTGTTCTTTATTGTTGTAGAATAAACTATATTCACTCAAGTACCTCTATGAAAAAGGTATATTCTAAACTTTATTATAGAAATCTAAATAGAACATATTATAAGGATCTTGAGTCTATTCATGAATTACTTATCCCTGAAGGACAACGAATATTAGAAATTGGCTGTGGTGTAGGAGATTTACTTTCTTCCTTAAAACCTAGTTATGGTGTTGGAATTGAGTTAGACGATACTGTTGCAAATTTTGCTCGTGAGCGACATCAGAATCTTCAAATATATAATGCAAACGCAGAAAATATATTTCCTAAAGATATCAATACTAATGTACCTTTTGATTTTATCATTATCAATAATACATTAAATATAGTTAATGATGTAAATGTTCTTTTAGAGAGACTTGATGCATTTAGTAATTCTCAAACCAGATTGGTAATTAGTTTTCATAATTGGCTTTGGCAGCCATTACTTAAACTATCTGAAAAGTTAGGTCAGAGGCAACCTCAACCTCCTGAAAGTTGGCTTACACCAGGTGACGTTAGTAACCTCTTGGATATTTCAGGATGGGAAATTTTGAAGCATGGACAAAGATGCTTATTGCCTCGAAACATCCCAATTGTGACATCTTTTGCAAATAGATGGTTAAGCCAGTTGCCTATTATTGAGAATTTATGTGTTACTCATTGGATGGTAGCGAGACCATCACCAGTAAAACATAAAGATTCAAGTATAAGTATTGTTATACCTGCAAGGAATGAATCTGGAAATATTGCTTCAGCAATTAAGAGAATGCCTGATTTTGGCATTCCAACGGAAGTGATTTTTGTAGAAGGTCACTCTAAGGATAATACTTGGGAAGAAATTAATCGTGTTTGTTCAGAATACCAAGGCTCAATATCTTTAGAGAAGTTTAGGCAACAAGGTAAAGGTAAAGCTGACGCAGTTTGGTTAGGTTTTGAGAAAGCAAAAGGAGATATTTTAGTAATTTTAGATGCAGATTTGACTGTCAGGCCTGAGGATATTCCTTTATTTGTAAAAACATTACTCTCTGGTAATGGAGAATTTATCAATGGATGTCGACTTGTATACCCTAGAACTAATGCAGCAATGCCATTATTAAATACTCTTGCTAATAGATTTTTTGCCTCCGTATTTTCTTGGTTGCTTAGACAAAGAATAAAAGACACACTTTGTGGAACCAAAGTTCTTTGGAAGAACGATTATCAGAAGATTAAAGAAGGAAGAAAATATTTTGGTGATTTTGATCCATTTGGTGATTTTGATCTTTTGTTTGGTGCTAGCAAGTTAAATTTGAAAATTGTTGAAGTTCCTATTAGATATCAGGAAAGAATTTATGGTTCTTCAAACATATCCCATATCAAAGAAGGTTTAATTTTAGCAAAAATGTGTTTAATAGCAGCTTTTAAAATGCGCTTTATTCCATAAATGTTGAAGATTAATTGGATAAAACTATTTGTATTTGGATTGCTTTTCTATACGATTTCCTTACTTTGTCTTGCAATTATAGATTTTAATCAAACCCTTTCAATATTACCAATAAAGTTTTGGTTGATTTCATTATTAGTTCCTTTATTAGTCCATTTTATTTTATCTATTAGATGGTTTATTTTTCTAAAATTTTTAGGTTGCCAATTAGTTTATAGAGAATCCTTAGGATTATATCTTCCTGGTTTATCTTTGATTGCGGCTCCTGCTAGATCTGGAGAGGCTATTAGAGGATTATGGCTTGAGAGTCGATTTAGACTTCCTATCGAAATAGGAATCTCGACTACCTTTGTTGAACGGATAGGAGATTTAATTAGTGCTTTACTAATTATATGCTGGTCAGTTTATTTTTCAGATATTTATATAATACCAATTATTTATGTTATTTTTATAACTTTTATTTTTGTTGTTAATCATTTAAAGATTGGTATTTCTATAATAAATTTTTTATTCAACTCTAATCGATTCAATTTTAATTTGAATCAAAACAAATATTTCAGGAAAATATATCGATTATTTAAACAAAGCCGCTTGCTTTCCATGCCTTATCCTCTTTCAATATCTATACTCTTATCTTTAATTGCATGGATTATAGAGTCTTACTTGTTGTATAGCATATTCTCTTATTTGAATATTGATATGTCTTTTAAATATTCAGCTTTAATTAGAACATGTATGGGAATAGGTGGTGTCATATCTTTTTTGCCTGCTGGTTTACTTGCGTCAGAATCTACGGCAATTGGATTATCCATAGCTTTAGGCTCAGGCCGCATCGAAGCCTTGGTTGCAACAATATTCATACGATTATATACATTATTCCTTCCATTTGTTATTGGTTTATTAACTTTTTATATCCAAAAAGACCTTAAATTTTCTAAGTAAATTTATAAAATGAATTTGGCATCTAATTTATTATCTAAAGGACTAATTAAAAATAATAGAAGGGATATTATTCTTCTTTTAAGTTTATGGCTCTTTTCAGTAATTTCAGATCTTATATGGGTGATATTACATCAAGCACCCCCTAGATGGGACCAGGCTTTTCATTTATCAAATCTATATAAGATGTCTTACTTGTTAGAATCTTATGAACTTTTTAATAATAGTTGGTGGCATCAAATCCTTACGGTTACTGATAGTTATCGTGGTCCCCTTACCTATATACTTTCAACTCCAATATTTTTATTATTAGGCTCAACATATAAAGCAGCTATTTTATCAAATAGCGCTTTTAATTTTTTGCTTATCGGTTCTATATACTGTCTAGGTAGATTTATTGGATCTAGAGATATTGCTTTATGGGGATCATTTTTTACTACATTTGCACCTGCATTAGTTACGCAAAGAACTGATTATTTGATTGATTTTAGTTTGACATCAATATTTTCTTGTTGTTGGTTAATCTTAACTATTTGGAATTATAAGTTAAATAAATTAAATCTTATTCTTTCAATTTTAGCAGGTTCTTTTTTAGGCTTGACTTTTTTAGTTAGGCCTACAGGAATCATTTTCCTAATATTTCCATTTTTAATTATACTCTTCAAAATCTTATTTTCTATTATTAAGCGAAATTATTATCCTATAATTAATTCTTTAGTCTTATCTACATCTTTCATTGTAATTATTTATCCCTGGTTCAGTATTAATTGGTTAACTATTTTAACTAATTTAAATAAGGCTAGACAGTGGGGTATATCTTATCAGGAAGGACTTGAAGCTAATACTTTAGGTGGATTTATCTACTACCCATTTTTGATACCAAAAATGATAGGTGCTTCTTTAGTAGGAAGTATCCTGGCTGTTTTCGTTGTTTCTTTAATCTTTAAATATAGATTATCTTTAACAACTTTATATTCTAAAAATACATCTAATAAGAGTATTAGATTATGGCTTTTAAGTTTGCCACTAGGTGGAATAATAATTTGTACTTTAATGACAACAAAAGACTATCGTTTTATATTGCCTCTAATACCTCAATTTTGTATTTTATTAGCCACAACATTAATTTCATTCAATCTAAAGCCCATCTTTAGTAGATACTTCTATAATTTGCTGATATGTATAACATTATTGTCATTTTTATGGAATCAATTTGGAATAGGATTTAATCTTTCTTCTTTTCCATCTAATAAGCCTATTAGGATTGCTCAATGGCCATTAAAATCAATTGTAGAAGAAATCCGAAGAGAAAGTCCAAATCTAATATCTACTTTAGCAGTTTTACCTGATTCACCCTATTTGAATGCCTTTAACTTGGAAGCAGAAGGGCAAAGACAGAATGCACTTGTTTCTGCAAGACAAATAGTTAGTAATATCAATAATATCCAGGAAGATTTAGATAATTTTGATTGGTTTTTAATTAAGACAGGTGATCAGGGAATTATGAGCAATGACAAGCAAATTAAATTGACAAAATTACTCTTAGACTCACCTTCGTTTGTTGTTTTTAGAGAGTGGAACTTGCCAGATGAAAGCAAGGCAATATTGCTAAAAAGAGAACCTTTAAGTGTGATTATTGGAGATGGTAAGTGTAGTATTAATTCTATTAATGTAAATTTCAGTTCTATTCCTGGAGGTTTAAATATTGCACTAAATGGATTTATGAAGCAATTACGAAATCACAGTATAATCTTAGATTTCAAAACTGATAAAAAAACTTTAAATTTCGATCATAGATTAGGTCAGGGAATGATTAAGGGAGAACAAATAAATGATAATAGATGCATCCAAATTTCTCAAAACTTTCAATTAAACATAGATAGTAATATTAATGAAGATTCCCTTAGTCTTCAGCCAAGTGTTAAACTAATTTCAGATAATGGATCCTATACACCTATCTCATATAGTAGAGAACCATTTCTTTACGATTCCTCTAATACTAATATAAGCCTATCAAGCAATAGAATTAATGAGTTATTAAAGATGGGTAAGATGCTTAGGAATGGTAAATTTGATAACTTATTTGATAAAGTCGCTCAAATCAATCAAAGTGATCCTTACCAATTTTATTTATCTGATGCTGAACATATATTTTTATATAGAATACAAGAAGATCCAAGTAATTTAGATTACCTATATTCACTTACTCTTACTCAGGTATTACAACGTAAGGCAAAATTAGCCTCTCATACATTGGCAACTTTGAATTTACTAGATCCTTCTAATGAATATGCATTTTTAGCCAGAGCAATTGTAGAACTATATAGCTTCCATCCTAAAAATTCAATTGAACTTACAGAAACAGTACTTCAACTTTCATCAGACCCTTATATAATCGAAATTGCAAGTTATGTGAAGATTATAGCTAATTTAATCATGCTTAATATAATACCTTTTATAGAATATATTTCATAAGATTTTAGAGGATATACTACTATCTATAAGCTTTAGCATTTTCGAATATAATATAGAATATTTTTATATTAGTTTTTAGTGGTTTTAGGCAATCTATGCAAGTCAATAAAAAAACAGCACTGATTACTGGAATTACTGGTCAGGATGGAAGTTATCTTGCTGAATTGCTTTTATCAAAGGGTTATATAGTGCATGGTATTAAGCGAAGAGCGAGTACTTTCAATACAAATCGAATAGACCATTTATATCAAGACCCTCATGTATCAGAACAAAGTTTGATTCTTCATTATGGCGATTTAACCGATAGCACAAATCTCATTAGGATTGTGCAACAAGTAGAGCCTGATGAGATATATAACCTTGGGGCTCAAAGTCATGTCGCAGTAAGTTTTGAAGCTGCAGAATATACAGCCAACTGTGATGGTTTAGGTACGTTGAGAATTTTAGAAGCTGTTCGTATGTTGGGTCTTTCCAAAAAAACTAAAATTTATCAGGCTAGTACAAGTGAGCTTTATGGATTAGTTCAAGAAACTCCACAAACTGAATCAACACCATTTTATCCTCGTAGTCCTTATGCGGTTGCAAAATTATATGCTTATTGGATAACTGTGAATTATAGAGAAGCTTATGGAATGTACGCATGTAATGGCATTCTTTTCAATCATGAATCTCCTAGAAGAGGTGAGACGTTTGTTACACGGAAAATTACTCGTGGTTTAGCGCGAATAGATGCTGGATTAGATCATTGCTTGTATATGGGCAATCTTGATTCTTTAAGAGATTGGGGTCATGCGAGGGATTATGTTGAAATGCAATGGTTAATGCTTCAACAAGAAACACCAGAAGATTACGTTATAGCAACAGGTCGTCAGGAAAGTGTTAGGCATTTTATTGAGTTAACTGCAAAGGAACTAGGTTGGGGTTCTATTAAATGGGAAGGCAGAGATATTAATGAAATTGGTTTTCGAGAGGATACTGGGCAATTAGTTATACGTATTGATCCCCGTTACTTTCGCCCTGCTGAAGTTGAAACTTTATTAGGTGAAGCTAAAAAAGCCCATCAAAAGTTAGGATGGAAACCGACAACAACTCTTGAGCAAATAGTTTCTGAGATGGTTTCTTTAGATAAACAAGAAGCTGCTAAAGAAGCTTTATTAAACAGTCAAGGTTTCTCAGTCATGAGCCCTGTTGAATCGCCCCCATCTAATTCCACAATTATATAATTTTTTTATAAATTATGATTTCTAATGGCTTGATAAAAAAAGAGGATAAAATTTTTGTTGCTGGGCATAAAGGCATGGCTGGATCTGCTATTTGCCGCTCTTTACTGAATAATGGATTTGAAAATATTTTAACTATTGATCGCAATCAATTAGATTTAACTGACTTTAACAAGGTGAGAAGTTGGTTTTCTAATCACCAGCCAACAATAGTAATTCTTGCTGCAGCAAAAGTAGGTGGGATTGAAGCTAATAGAAGTTATCCTGTAGATTTTATTTTAGATAATATGAAAATACAAAATAATGTCATTGAGAATTCTTGGAAGAATAATGTAAGAAGATTTCTTTTCCTTGGTAGTAGTTGTATTTACCCTAAATCTGCTCCCCAACCTATTAAAGAAGAAAGTTTATTAACCAGTTCCTTGGAGGCAACTAATGAATGGTATGCGATAGCTAAAATTTCAGGTTTAAAGTTATGTCAAGCATTAAGACAGCAATATGGATTTGATGCGATTACTTTAATGCCTACAAATTTGTACGGACCTGGTGATAACTATCATATTCAAAATAGTCATGTTCTACCTGCTTTTATTAGACGATTTTATGAGGCAAAAAATAATGGAGATTCAATTATTGAATGTTGGGGAAGTGGTTCACCTTATAGAGAGTTTCTTCATGTTGACGATTTGGGATCGGCTTGTCTTTTTGCTCTGAATCATTGGGACCCTCAATCATTAAATGCTCCTATTGATTCTTATGGTAAACCTTTAAATTTTTTAAATGTCGGGACTGGTGTGGATATTAGAATCAGTGATTTGGCTCAAGCAGTAGCAAAGGCAGTTGGCTATTTGGGTGAGATCAAGTGGGATAGAACAAAGCCTGATGGAACTCTTAAAAAGCAGTTAGATGTTGCTAATTTATCAAATTTAGGTTGGAAATCTTCTATTTCTTTAGATGAAGGATTAATTAGCACAATTTTAGATTTTAAAGAGCAATTTAAAAATAAGAATGTAAGATTTTGAGTAATGATTGCTTCTTCATTATTTAATTTGATGGGGCCTTCCAGCCCCAATGAATCATTTGGTTGATAAGGCTGATCTCACCTCATCTCCCTTAAAGGGTCAAGCAGCAACAGGGGCTGTTTGACGGGAGAAACTAACGATTTTGTTAGCATTTGTGTTTTAGCTCTAACCGAGCAGGCTTCAGTCATACTCCTTGAATCCCGTCGAAACCATTGCAGCCCCAAATAAATGGAGCTGAGCGGAATCGAACCGCTGTCCGAGAAGCTGGTTTGAATCACCTAGTCCATTCAAAAATGGACATCTCTATTCTGACAGATCTACCAATATCTAGTTCTAAAAAAATATTTCTAAATGACTATGTATTACTTCTTACAATTAATAAATGAATTTATTAGCAGTTTTACCTCAAGGTTTAGAAGAGGCTGGTTCTGTGGAATTGAAGAATCTTGGTGCTACATCTGTTTCTTCTTCTCGTGGAAGTGTCAGATGCAAGGTTGATTTAGCATGTTTTTATCGATTACACCTTCAAGCTCGATTACCATTTCGCTTTCTTAGAGAAATTAGTCAGTTTCCTTGTATTAACCAAGAATCACTCTACACAGGTGTTCAAAATGCTTTTGATTGGTCTAAATGGTTAAAACCTTCGACTAGTTTTAGAGTTGATGTCACTGGAAAAACAGGTGATTTAAACCATAGTCATTTCACAGCTTTACAAGTGAAAAATGCTTTAGTGGATTTACAGCGCAGTATTTGGGGAAAGCGTTCAGATATTAATTTGCATTGTCCAGCTCTTTGCATTCACTTACATCTGTTTTCTGGATATGGAATTTTAAGTTTGGATACCTCTGCCACTAGTTTGCATCGTCGAGGTTATAGAGCTGCTATGGGCATTGCTCCTTTAAAAGAGAATATTGCTGCAGGGTTAATCAAACTTTCCAATTGGAATGATTCTTTGACTTTGTTAGACCCGTTTTGTGGCTCAGCAACATTTTTGTTAGAGGCTGCAAGTATCTCTAGAGGCATTGCCAGTGGATTGAATAGGGAATTTCTCTTTCAAACTTGGCCAGATTTTGATAAATCCTTATGGATCAATGAAAGATCTATTGCAAAAACACTCTTTTTACCTCAAAAAAAGTTGCCTAGAATTGTGGGATATGAGGAGAATCTTCAAATAGCAAATCAAGCCAAAGATAATATTTTAAGTGCTGGTCTTAATAAAGATATTGAAATAATTAGTGCTGATTTTACTAAGATTAGATTTCCTCAATTACCAGGAGTAATTGTTTGTAATCCTCCTTATGGTAAACGAATTGGTAAGTTTAATGATTTGAAGACTTTGTACCAAGAGTTTGGGCAATTTTTAAAAGAATATGCTTCTGGATGGGACCTATGGTTGCTTAATGGCAATGCAAAATTAAGTAATTTTCTAGGAATGAAGTGTTCTAGACGTTTTCCTGTAAGTAATGGAGGGATTGATTGTAGATGGCTACATTACAAAATTCATTGAGTCTTTCCAAAAACAGCTTTTGTGCTTTTAGAGATTCCTTCTAGAGTTTCTGGTAAGTATGGCCCCTTTGTTAAATAACCTCCTAAGCGAAGACTAATTCCAGCTAGTGATACATTAATCAATGCTAAGACAAATAATGCATTCTCTATATTCCAATTAAACGTTGTTTGCATCCAAATTACTAAGATGATCTCTAGTGCTAATAAGGTGAAAAGCATTAAAAGACCTCCCATTGCTAGAAAAATACCTCCACTGATTAGCCTTCTTTTTTCACGATCAACTTCTTTAAGTGCAATTCGGACATGAAGATCCATAATTGAACTTGCTAATGCAGTAACTCTTGCTGCTGCTCCCCCACTTTTAGAGCGATCTTGATCTTGCATTAAGGTCTTCTCCCACCAGAAAGAAGTATTCCTAAAAGTACACCCAAACCAGTTGCTATGCCAATTGCAAGAAGGGGTCTTTGTCTTACAGGCTTTTCAATACGCGGTCTTAGTGTGCTGTTTAATTCATCTAAAAGATCTTCTAATTGTTTTTCTAATGGCTCAAGATTGTCTGCAATGTATTTAGTTTGGTCACTTGCTGAATTGAAAAGATCTTCTAGTTGATTAAGGACTCCATTAGACGTTTTACCTGAATGGGATGAGATGACTTTAACTAATTCATCTAGACTTCCTCGGGTTGCTTCAATTGTTTGTTTTGCTAAATCCGGCCAATTTTCTTGAATTTTTGGCAGCAGCTCATCAAATTGCTCACTAAACCATTGGTTAGAGAGGCTTTGATTTTCAGAGGTTGGAGCGTTCAACGATGCCTGGGCCTCGTAAGATGCGGAATTCTCTGATTCCATAATTTCCAGACTGTTTTACAAAAAAGTAGTGAGCTCTTGGGCTATAAGGAACCCAGCTATTACTTCATTCTTTCAAAGAATAGCGTGGATGCAAGTAACTAACACTTGAAATAAAAGTCAAGTTCTACGATTTCCAGCTTTTTCCTTTGATTTAATAACATTCAGACGTCGTCTTTGATTACATTTATTGCTATATGAAGGCTTCTAGTGCTAAGTATCATCATGTATCTAATTTAGCTATCATGGATGTCGGGTTGTCTGCAATGTTTTTTGCGTCGAATACCGTTCCTACAGATTTTGGTCTAGTTCTAGCAGCTCTTGCAGGGGCTGGCAGCTTGCTTTTAATCGCCTTAAGATTTGTCCCAAGCGATTAAACTATTGCTAAAAAGTCAAAGTCTCATAAAGGAAATCCCCATATAGGGATTTTTCTTGATGCTTTGTAAGTATGAAAATTCTTTGATTTAATTCAGTTAATATTAAGATCTGCTATTTTATTTTAATGATTTAATTTCATTTAAATGTCACTAATAGACAACAATTATGACTTGAGTATGCAATACCAATTTGAACTAGAAACCTTAAAGCGTTCCATTGCAGACTTTAATGACATAGATCTTCTTAAAGAAATATCTATGCAATTATTGGAATTATGTAAGAAAAAAATTATAATATCTAAAATTGCATCGAAACAAATATGAAAATTGATATTAGGAGATTTTATTCATACTTACTTATTATTTTTGCAATCAATTAGAATAGAAAATAATGGAAATAAATACGATCAATAATAGATGGGCGATTCTTCAACACACTCTTTCAAAAGATTCATTAGAAGGCTTGCATTTTGATTTTTTGTTAGAAGATGGTAATTCTTGTAGAACTTGGCGTCTAGCTAGCTTTCCTCATATAGATGGGCCGGTAGTTGAAGCAATTCCTATTGCCCCTCATAAACTTTATTGGTTGCAGATAGAAGAATCTCTTGTTTCAGGTGGAAGAGGTTGGGCAAAATGTATTAGCAGGGGGGAATTTCATGGTTCTTTACCGTTGAATCAGTTGGATTTTTTTTGTATAGAACTTAATAGCACCAGTATGTTTGGCTATTTAGGATTTGGAAATGATAAGTGCAAATTCAGCTCTGATTCAGAAATCGATTTCATTTCAGTACTTAATACTTGAGCTTCTCAGATGTTTCGCTAATCTTTAATTTTAAGAACATTATTCCTGTTGGTTTACATCAATCAGGTGGGTCTAACAAATTTTAAGTCCTTTGGGGGTTCAATGACTATTCCCCTTGAGGAGGGGTTTACTGTCGTTACAGGTCCTAATGGTTCTGGTAAAAGTAATATTCTTGATGGGGTTCTCTTTTGTCTTGGATTAGCTACTAGCAGAGGAATGCGTGCCGAGCGCCTTCCAGATTTAGTTAATAGTGCTGTTTTGCGAGCTGGTAAGTCTTCTGAAACTGTTGTCAGTGTGAGGTTTGATCTAGAAGGATGGTTGCCTGATTCTGCAGAGGAAGGGTTAGAGGCTCCGGAAGAAGGACCCTGGATTAAACCAGGACAAAAGGAATGGACTGTCACTAGGCGTTTGCGAGTAATGCCAGGAGGCTCTTATAGCTCTTCGTATAGCGCCGATGGAGAACCTTGCAATTTGCAGCAACTTCAGACTCAACTTCGGAGGTTAAGGATTGATCCTGAAGGCAGCAACGTCGTTATGCAGGGTGATGTAACAAGAGTTGTTTCCATGAGTAATAAAGACCGTAGAGGTTTAATTGATGAGCTTGCTGGAGTCGCGTTGTTTGATAATCGAATAGAGCAGACACGCTTAAAGTTAGATGATGTTTTTGAGCGTCAGGAAAGATGCCGCATAGTTGAACAAGAGCTTCTTTCATCCAAACAAAGGTTAGAGAAAGATTGTGAAAAGGCCCTGCTCTACAAAGAACTTAAAGAGAAGATGCAAATTGCTAGGAAACAAGAGTCCGTTTTGGTTTTTGAATTAGCTAAACAAGAAAGTAGAAATCTGGCTTTACGTCAAAAGGAATTAATTGAAAAAGAAGTTGTTGATAAACAACTTTTAGAAAAGTCTCAAGTTAGAGTTCAGGATTCAGAGGAGAAGTTAAATAAATTACAAGTTGAAGTAAAAGCTTTGGGTGAAGATAAATTAATTTCAATTCAGGGGGAAATTGCAGGGTTAGATAGCCAAACACGCGAACTAGAAAGACAGGCTATGCAACATAAAAACGAAGGTGAGAAGCTTCAACATGAAAGAAATGAATTAAAAAATCTACAATTGCAATTAAAAGAAGATTCTATGAAGAGAGCAAGCATATTTCCTATTGAGAAACTGGAAATTGCAGAAAAAACTCTTAAAGATGCTCAATCTGCAGTTGAAGTATCACGTAGACGACTTACTGATGTTGCAGGGCGATCAGGCGAATGGGTAGAGAAATATAAAGAGCGCAATTTAATTCGACAGAAGATTCAGATTAAATTGAAACCATTACAAGAAGAGCAACAAGAACTACAGGGAGGTTTATTACAAATTAATGAGCGGTTAGAAGAATTAAATATTGATCATAATAGAGATTTAATAGAAAATCAGAAATTAAATGATGAGTTATTGAATCTTGAAACAGAATGGGACTCTTTATTAAAAATAATTAACAATAAGCAGGTAGAAATAGATAAATATATCTCTGACTTATCTATACAACAAAGAACTAGATTGCGTCTCGAAAATGACCAAGCTAAATTAGAAAAAGATATAGCTCGTCTTGAAAGTCGAAGAGAAACATTACAAGAAAGTAGAGGTACTGGAGCTTTAAGATTATTATTGGAATCAGGCTTAGAAGGAATCCATGGACCTGTAGCTAATTTAGGTGAAGTTGATAAACAATATCGACTTGCTCTTGAGGTAGCAGCTGGAGCAAGGATTGGTCAAATTGTTGTTGATGATGATTCAATTGCGGCTAAATCTATTGAGTTGTTAAAAAAGCGTAAAGCAGGAAGATTGACATTTCTTCCACTTAATAAGATCAAAAACTCTAATTCAAAAAATGTTTTTCAGAGATCAGTAGAACAACATACAAATAATGGATTTATAGGTAAAGCAATAGATCTTATTAAGTTTGAGAGTATTTATAAAGAGGTTTTTAGATATGTTTTTGGAGAAACTTTTGTTTTTAATGATTTAAATACAGCGCGAACTCAACTAGGATCTTTTAGATCTGTAACTCTTGCTGGGGAATTAATAGAGAAGAGTGGTGCGATGACTGGAGGTAGCTTTTTGGCTAGAAGCAGTTCATTAAGTTTTGGCAGTACAAACGAAAATGATGATATTGAGCCTCTTAGAAAACGATTGCTAGAGCTTGGTGAGACACTTGTAACTTCTAAAAAAGAAGAATCTCGTTTGATTCAACTATTAGATGAATCAAGGCCTAAATTAAAAACACTTGAAAAGAGACAAGCTTCTTTAGATGCTCAGCGTTCTACATTTAAACGTTCTAATGCTCCTTTCTTAGATAGACATAATCAACAAAGCGATCGTTTAAATAGCCTTAAAAAATCTAAAGAGGAGAATGAACATCGATTGGTTTTAATTGCAGAAGAAATCGCACCATTTTTGTTTGATTTAGAAAAACTAGATGAAAAAGAAACCCGACCTTTATCTGAAGAACAGAGTGACAATATTAAGCAATTACAAGTAGATCTTGAGTTATCAGAAGTAAGTCTTAGGGATGCAAAAGACGAAAGAGATAATTTGATTAATGAAAAGCGTCATGAAGAATTAGCCTTGGAAAGGCTTGATGATCAACAAAAGTCACTCTTGCAACAAGAAGAGAGATTGCAGGAAGCGGTGAATTTGTTAACTAAGAATCATAAGAATTGGAGAAATGAAAATCAAGCTTTAACCATTCAAAAAGAGAAACTGGAATTGCAAAAGGAAGAATTAGAAAAATCTTTTGGTGAGAAAAGAAGGGCTAGAGATGCTGCTGAATTGCAAGTATCTAGAGATAGACAAAAAGTCCAAGACATTCAATGGAAACTGGAACGATTAAGGGAAGATTTAAAGTCTATGGAAGAAGAAATACGAAGTGGAAATATACGTATTCAAGAATTAGAAAGGCTTCTACCAGACCCTTTGCCAGAAATACCTGAGGAGGTTAGAGAAAACGGTTTAGAGCATCTTCAGAATCATTTGCAAAACTTACAAGAGAGAATTGAGTCTTTAGAACCTGTAAATATGCTTGCTTTAGAAGAGTTGGAAAAGTTAGATATTCGTTTAAATGATCTTGTTCAAAGGCTTGAAGTCTTAACAGAAGAACGTTCGGAATTATTGTTACGTGTTGAAACTGTTGCGACTCTTCGACAAGAGGCTTTTATGGAAGCTTTTCAGGAAGTAGATAAACATTTTAGAGAAATTTTTGCGAGTCTTTCAGAAGGGGATGGACATCTTCAGTTGGAAAATGATGAGAGCCCATTAGATGGTGGTTTGACTTTGGTAGCGCACCCTAAAGGTAAAGCTGTAAGGCGTTTAGCAGCTATGTCAGGAGGGGAAAAATCATTAACTGCTCTTAGCTTCCTTTTTGCATTACAACGTTTTAGGCCTTCTCCTTTTTATGCTTTAGATGAAGTTGATAGTTTTCTGGATGGAGTTAATGTGGAAAGACTTTCATCACTGATTTCAAAACAATCAGAAAATGCTCAATTTATGGTTGTTAGTCATCGACGTCCCATGATAGGAGCTGCTACTCGAACTATTGGTGTCACCCAAGCTAGAGGTTCTAATACACAGGTAGTTGGTTTGCCTTTGGCAGCTTGAAATGAATATGAGCATGTTATGCGTCACAATGATTTGAATAGTCCAAATCTAGATCTCTAGTTTGATCAACACTCAATTTCCTAACGATTTAGGTGACACAGTTCCCAGTGACAGACTCTGGCTTCGCTCAGAGTTGATGGGAACTCAGGTGATTACTCGTGATACAGGGAGGCGCTTAGGTGTTGTTGGAGAGGTTGTTGTTGATATTGATAGGCGAGAAGTTGTAGCACTTGGTCTTAGGGATAATCCTTTAACGAGGTACCTACCTGGACTCCCAAAATGGATGATTCTTGATCGAATTCGTCAGGTTGGAGATGTGATTCTTGTGGATTCCATTGATTCTTTAAGTGAAGATTTCAATCCTGATAGATATAGCAAAGTTATAAATTGCCAAGTGATCACTGAATCTGGAGAACAATTGGGAAGAGTTCTTGGATTTTCATTTGATATTGAAACAGGCGAATTAATTAGTTTGGTTATGGGAGCTCTTGGAGTACCTCTTTTAGGAGAGGGGGTTTTGAGTACTTGGGAAATACCAGTAAATGAAATAGTTAGCAGTGGCGCTGATCGAATTATTGTTTATGAAGGTGCTGAAGAAAAATTAAAACAACTAAGTAGTGGATTACTTGAAAAGATTGGAGTTGGTGGTGCGGCTTGGGATGAAAGAGAAAATGAGCGTTATCGGGTAAATTTAGTTCCAGTTGAGAATCAATTAACTTCAGGAGAAGAAATTCAAGAAAATCAAAGAGCCTTAAAGGCTTCAGAAGACCTTGCTCTTCCTGAGGAAGAGCAAGAATTGGAATATGTGGAGCTAGAAGATCAAAATCAATACTATGAGAAAAAATCAAGATATCTAGAAGATATTAACCCTCCAAAATCTACTGATTTTGGAAACTCTTATGTTAGGAATAATGATCAATTTGACTTCTCTCAGGGAAATAATTTTTCAAATAATATTCCTGAATCAAAATCTAATCTATCAAGATTAAACAACGGGAATACTCGAAAATCTTTGATTAATTCAGATGATCCTTTAGATATTGAGCCTATCAAATTAGAAAGAATTGATAGGCAGAGTATAGACTCTGAAGAAGAAGCTACAAATAACTTAGAGATAGAGGATCCTTGGTAGAAAATATATAAGGCGTTTATTCAATTAATAATTTATCTATTAGATAATTAATTTCTTTAATCATTAGCTTTATGGCACCAGGCTTACCTCTTAATGACATTAAGTCTTCTTTTTGACCTTCAAGTCTTGTAGGTGAATTGATCCATTCTTCTGCTTCGCGTGCAATATCAATTGGTTCAAACTTGCCAATTCTTTCAGGTACAATCATTTTTTTTGCTGTTATATTTGGCCATGCCATATATCTTTTGCCACGCATTCTCCATAAGCTAATTAATAATCCTAAACACCATTTTAATATAGGTAATCTTGCAATTATTCCAATAAAACCATCCCAAGCTTCCATCACATTTAAATGCTGTGTTGGGACAACGACGATCATGGGTATCCCTAAAGCACCTAACTCTGCTGTATTAGCTCCAATTGTGGTTATTGCTAAATTACATTGACTGATCAAATTGTGTGCAGGGTATTCTTCGATTAAATGAATCTCAGTTTTCATTTGGGTAATGATTTTCTTCCAGGGAAAATTTTGACTTCCAGTTTTTATATATTGGATTTTAGATTTGTATTGTTTTGCAATTGAATTCTCAGGACCATTAAAAAAGACTATTTCTTCTATATTCGTTGTTGGTGCAATAGGAATCAGCAAATTACATTCTGGAATTATTTTCTTTATATGATCTGCCATTTCAAGGAAAAATGGTATTCCTATAGAAAGTTTTGCTTTTTTTGAGCCAGGTAAGATTGCTATCCATTTACCTTTTGGAAGTGGATTACTCTTGGTGGCATTTTCTGGAATATCTGCCATTAAATCCCCTACCACCACGCAACGTTTCTGTAACTTTTTGGGTAAAAGAGATTTTACTTTAGGAGACATGGCTGCAATTCGATCATTCCAAAAAGGCCATCTTGCAATCCATTCCGCATACGTAATATTTTTATATTTAAGTCTTGCCGCT
Organism: Prochlorococcus sp. MIT 0603; assembly: GCF_000760215.1. NCBI lineage: Bacteria > Bacillati > Cyanobacteriota > Cyanophyceae > Synechococcales > Prochlorococcaceae > Prochlorococcus > Prochlorococcus sp. MIT 0603. The sequence goes on from NZ_JNAW01000001.1 coordinate 62,463, forward strand.
AGTAATACACTCCAAAATTGATCTCCTCCTAAAAACACTACGACACCTTTGGAAGGCCAAAATCCATATTTTCTAGGATTGATTAAGAGTTTCCAGAAACTCTTGGCAGTAGATACTTGTTCAAAAACTTCCCATTTTTCAGCAAGTTCCTTTTCCCTTCCTGTTGAATTTGGACAGGGTACTAAAACTAATCTCAGGCTAATTAATGAGTTTTTCTTGTATGAGCTGAGACATAAAGTTTCGTGTAATTTTTCTGCAAGAGGTTTCACCCATGTCGTTAACTCTCCAGGCCCATTTGAGACCATCACTACTACAAGAGCAGGATCTTTTGATGTAGTTGATTTTATTGAATTCAATTTTTTGATTATGCGGATGGCGAGACTTGAACTCGCAAGGCCTAAGCCACACGCTCCTTAGACGTGCGTGTCTACCAATTCCACCACATCCGCAATCGAAACAAAGTTATGAACTAAGTCAAAGATGATCATATACGGTATAGCTTTACTAAGTATGGGTCTAAGCACTGATAAAATCTTTTTATATCATTCAAAATCTTGAGTGTCACTAGGCAAAGTACTTATAGCTAATCGTGGCGAAATTGCCTTAAGAATACTCCGCAGTTGCAGGGAGTTAGGCATAGCAACAGTTGCTGTTTATAGCACGACTGATCGAAATGCATTACATGTTCAACTTGCTGATGAAGCCGTATGTGTTGGTGATTCTCCTAGTAATAAAAGCTATTTGAATGTTCCCAATATTCTCGCTGCTGCAACTTCTAGGGGGGTAGATGCCATCCATCCAGGTTATGGTTTCCTTGCGGAAAATGATCGTTTTGCTGAGATTTGCTCCGATCATGGAATTGTGTTTGTAGGTCCATCTCCCCATGCGATTAGGTCGATGGGTGATAAGGCAACTGCTAAATCAACAATGGAGGCGGTCGGGGTCCCAACAGTGCCTGGTAGTAAAGGTTTATTAGCTAACTGGGAGGATGCTGCTTCTCTTGCTACTGAGATGGGCTATCCAGTCATGATCAAGGCAACTGCAGGAGGCGGCGGAAGGGGCATGAGGCTGGTACAGGCGCCTGAATCTATTGAGGATCTTTTTAAGGCTGCTCAAGGCGAATCAGAAGCAGCTTTTGGAAATGGTGGTTTGTATATGGAGAAGTTTATCGATAAGCCTCGACATGTAGAGGTCCAGATTTTGGCAGATAGTTTTGGAAATGTTGTTCATTTAGGAGAAAGAGATTGTTCTATTCAAAGAAGACACCAGAAATTATTGGAAGAATCTCCTAGCCCAGCTTTAGATAGTGAATTGCGCGTACGTATGGGCGAGGCAGCAGTATCAGCTGCAAAAAGCATTAAATATGAAGGAGCAGGAACAGTTGAATTTCTTTTAGATCGTTCAGGGAATTTTTATTTTATGGAAATGAATACTCGCATTCAAGTTGAACATCCTGTTACAGAAATGGTTACAGGAGTTGATTTAGTTGCTGAACAACTGCGAATAGCTGGTGGGGAATCTATTTCTTTTAAGCAAGATGATATAAGACTTAATGGCCATGCTATTGAATGCAGGATTAATGCTGAAGATGCATCTCATAATTTTCGCCCTTCACCTGGACGAATTACAGGATGGTTGCCTCCTGGAGGACCTGGTGTAAGAGTGGATAGCCATGTTTATACGGGTTATGATATCCCACCTTTTTATGATTCTTTAATAGGAAAATTGATTGTATGGGGACAAGATCGTGAAACAGCTTTAAAACGCATGAAAAGAGCCTTAAATGAATGCGCTGTGACAGGAATACCCACAACTATTGATTTCCACTTGGAATTACTTGATCGCCATGAATTTCTTAAAGGGGACGTTCATACAAAGTTTGTAGAGCAGGAAATGCTTAATTGAATTAGGTCCAGTTTGAACTTCAATTTACTTGATTTAGTAATATTTGAGAGATTATTCCTTGAGGACCAACTAATAATTCTCTACTAAGGCTAATGATGCCAAACCAGATTACAGGCGTTATATCTACGCCACCAATTGGTGCAATAAAGCGCCTTGTGTTCGCTAAAAAAATTTCGGTAGGTATGAAAAAAATAAGCCAAAAACCCTTGTGAATCTTGACTTGTGGATACCAGGTAAGCACTATTCTCATTAAGAATGCCAAAGTCCAGGCTGCTAAGAGCAAACCTGTCAAAAAATGGATTGTTGGAAGTGCTTCTATCAAGATTGGCGTCACAAAGCTCTAAGCATCTGTACATCTATCGTATAAAAATGCTTTTACTTCGTAAGATTGTAGTGCTTTTGCTTTTAAAAGAGCTGTAATGGCTTTTCATTTGTCAAATCTTCTTTTTGGTGCTGCAGTTTCTAATCAAGCTGCTACCAATTCAGCTATCGGCATGATTGGGAGTTTTATTGCTGCCGCCGCTTTAATAGTTGTTCCCGCAGCCTTTGTTTTGATTTGGGTGTCACAAAAAGATGCTCTTCAACGAGGACGCTAGGACTAGGCAATTCGTGCTTATTTCTTAGACTGATGTAAACGAGTTGGATTTCCAATCGTTTACTAGATGTTTCGTGGAGCTTTATTTTGGTCAATGCCAGTCTGAATTGGGCCAGCATTGTAGGTATAGCCTTAGCCATTTGTGGTGGAGGTCTATATTTCTTGCGATCATTTAAGCCAGCTCTTGCGCGAGATTACGATGTATTTTTTGCTGCAATAGGCTTGCTTTGCGGTGGAATACTTTTTTTTCAAGGATGGCGTCTTGACCCAATTCTTCAATTTGGTCAATTTTTACTTGCAGGAACCACAGTATTTTTTGCATATGAGAGTGTTCGATTAAGGGGTATTTCTACAGATCAAGCAAGGCGTTCTTCTTATTTCGATGATGAGTTTGATTCACCTTCTAGATCTAATCCTGGGTTTAGATCTAGAGGTGATGATGATTTTGACCAGTTTCAAGAAGTGGAGCCTATCAGTAGAAGGTTTGCAAATAGAGAGTCTTCAGATTATGAATCAGATGACGATGATTTTTATAGATCAAGAAGAACTTCACGAGCAGCAATTCCTGAACAAGCTGCAAGCAGGAGAATTAGAACGCGACGAGATTCTGTAAAGCCTGAATCCAGAGAATCTAGAAGAAGGGATAGGTTTAGCAATAATAATTATGAAGACGACGCTGTTAGAAGATCTAATTTCGGAGATCGACGAAATTATAGACAAGAAGAAAAGAGGGGCAGTAGGCCAAGGCCAAACTCGCAGACTTCAAGAGGAACAATAGATGGTAGAGATAAAGAAAGAAATACTAAATCTAATAATAGAACTTTTGTAGATTCTTCAGTTAGATCAGATAGATACGGTTCTCCAAAGGGCACGCCCATTTCCAATAAGGCTGAAGAAGCAGCTTTTAGGCCTTCTTCTTCATCTAAGTCAGTGAGGAGAAACGTTGACAACACAGAACCCTCTGATAGAAGAAGGTATTCAGGTGAGAACGATAGAAAACAAAGATCCCCCAGACAGAATTCAATACCTAGAGACAATAGTTCTAGGTTTGATGATTAATTAAAAGGCTTAAGAATGCTTTCTCTGTTCCTATTAAGGAATTAACCCAGCCCAATGAAGGAAACCCATATGACTAAGAACCTCTATTAGCAAAATCGCTGTAAATCCAATCATTGCAAATCTTCCATTTACTCTTTCTGCATAAGAACTCCATCCAAATGAAGGAATATCAGGAGTTGTTGCACTTGGAGTGTTATCTACTTCGCTCTTTTCATTGTTAATTTCTTGAGCGTTTTTGTTAGAGGATTCCAAGTTGGATGATTCTGGATTGTTTGAGTTCATGGAATCAAATTAAGATTTTTTTTCAAATGCATAGCTGGAGGATGGCTGTAAACGCCATGAACCATTCCCTGTAAGTTCGAGAACAGATTCATGGAAGTCTAAAAGTGTTGGTCTATGGCCAACACTTATGACAGCTAGATCTCTTTTCTTTAACAGACTATATAAGTGCTCTTCTGTATTTATATCTAAAGCACTTGTTGCTTCATCTAAAACTGCAAATCTTGGTGAATTCAAAAGTAATCTTCCGAATGCTAATCTTTGCTGCTCTCCTAGTGAAAGGATTCGTGGCCAATCTTGTTTGATAGTTAAATCAGGATACCGATCTATAAGTGATGCAAGATTTACTTCTTTTAGGACTGATCTAAGATGGTCGTCACTAAATTTACTTTGATCTGTTGGATAACATAATTGTTCTCGAAGAGAGCCAAGGAGCATATATGGTTTTTGAGGGATAAACAATAGATCCCCTTGCTTTGGTCGATCAATATTTCCATTACTGGGCTTCCATAAACCACTAATCATTCTTAGTAATGATGTTTTTCCGCACCCTGAAGGACCTACAACTAGCAAACTATCATTTTGATTGATGTTGAGACTTAAATCTAAGATTATTTGTTTGTCACTTCCTGGTGGATTTAGGTCTGCATTTTTTATAATTATAGAATCACTTGCTAATTCCAAATCGTTTTGATTTGGAATGATTTGATTGCTTACTTTTTCTACTTTTGATTGGAAACCTTCTAGCCTACTAATACCAGCAGTAAATTTTGCTAACTCTTCAATTTGATTTACTACAAAAAATAATGATCCTTCCACCATTCCAAAAGCAAAACTTGCTTGAATAAATCTTCCATAATCAATCTCACCTGCAAAATATGGAATAGCCATAATTAAATATGGAAAGAAATTACCGGCATAATTTATTGATCTTCTCATTACATCAATAATTACTCTCCAAATAATCAGGAGGTTAAAGTTATCAACTACTTCAGAAAGTCTTCTTTGTGTCTCTGCCTTTTCAGGCTTTTCTCCCGAATAGAAAGCAATGGATTCTGCATTATCTCTAATATGGACTAAACCGTATCTAAAATCAGCTTCGTATCTAAGTTGATCAAAATCAATCCGTACAAGATTCTTTCCTGCAATAAGTAATATACTGGTTGCAAACGCTGCATAAGTAAAAAGAGACAAGGTGAGTGTTTTACTTATAGTCCACAAAATAATAATATTTAATGAGAAAGTCAGTAATGCATCAAATATTCCTAAAGTAAACGATAGACTTTGTCCTGTAAAAGCTCTTGTATCATCTGTAATACGTTGGTCAGGATTGTCTACATCAGTTTCTTCTTCATCATTTGGGTTTAGAATATAATATGCTTTATTTTTCATATAATCTGAAATTAGACTTTTAGATAGCCATTCTCTCCATATCAGTCCTAGCTTATATGTGAAAAATATTTGTGAAACTCTTATTGGTAAAGCGACTATAAAACAAAAAGCATAAATCCATAATATTTTATAAAATCCAGACTCTTGTTTTTCTACTAATGCATTTGTGAGATCTCTTGCTATAAAACCAATACCAGCATTTATTCCATTGACAGCTAAAAGCATTATTACAATAATTCCAAGGAAAGACCAGTGAATCCATTTCTTATTACGTAGCTCATGTCTATAATTAAAGAATGATATACTTCCAATTAAAAATATTCCTATAAAGAAAACTCCCCACCAACTTGACCATATTGAATCTACTATTCCAACTACACCGCCAAAATATTTTTCTAATAAAATAGGTTGTATTTTTTCAAATAATTCTATTAAACCAGTTAATAAAATAAGAACTATTCCTCCTACACAAAATAAAAGTGATATAAGAAGCCATATAAAAGTCCAACCACTATTATGTTCGAGTGGAAGAAAAAAGGGCTGAGCTAATTTTCTTAAACTACCTAGTTGATCTTTTAGGGTTTTATGATTAGAAATGCTTTGTTCTGTCATGGCAATATAAGCAATGTTTATCCTTGTAAGAACCTATTTAATCCAATTCTATTATTCATTGCTTGCGAATGTTAACTAAAAGCTTCAAATTCTCATCAAATTTTTTTATTTAATATTGTTTGAACTTCAGAATCCATTTGTTAGAGGGTTTTTAGTCATTGTTTTCATTTTCGAAGTATCTAGAAAACTTTTATCTTGGGCTCCTTGTGTATTTGAGATTATCCTGGTGGCCAATTTAATTCACGTCCTCCAATGATATGTATATGGAGGTGAAAGACTGTTTGTCCGGCTTTTTCACCTGTGTTTATTACTGTTCTCCAATTGCTTAATCCTTCCTTTTTAGCAATTTGTGCAGATACAAGAAGTAAGTGGCCAAGTAATTCTTTATCTTCATCTTGTACTTCACGAAGACTACTGATTTTTTTTCTTGGTATTATCAGAATATGTACCGGAGCTTGTGGTTGGATATCTTTAAATCCAATACAGCTTGAATCGCTGTAAATTTGATCACATGGAATTTCTCCATTCAAAATTCTGCTAAAGATTGTTTCTTCAGTCATAAGAAACTTTTTTATCTAACTTTTAGATTCTATAGTTTTTAAAAAGTTTTGACTTGTTAGATTCAATTAAGAATTTATTTGTAATCAAATGTGCAATATAAAGATTTTACTTAGAAAAACTCATGCTAAATTATGTTATTGCAATCACATCTTTAGCTTGGAATCCATTATCTTTTAATTCCTTTTTTAATTCAGTTTGATTGGTTACTCTATCTACAAATAATACTCCATCTAAATGATCCATTTCATGTTGAATACACCTTGCAAGTAATCCATCAGGGCTTATTTTTTTTGGCCGCCCCATCTCATCTCTAAAATTAACTTTAATGGAAGATGGCCTAATGACATCAAGGTATACGCCTGGAATACTTAAACAACCTTCTTCATATGTATCTATAGAAGCACTAAATTCTGTAATTTCAGGGTTAATGAGAATAATTGGGGGAGTAGTTGAATTTTCGATATCTAAATCTATTACTAAGAGCTGCTTGTGTATTCCTACTTGAGGTGCTGCCAATCCAATTCCTTTAGCAGAATACATACTATGGAGCATTTGTTTTACTAGATCTCTAATAGACGAATCAACCTTGCTGATTCTTTGGGCTGATTGACGTAAAACCGAGTTTCCTAGAGTATGTATCTTTAGTTCAGGAGTATCCAGTGGCTTTTTGGAAACATCATTAGATGTTCGTTGCTTTTCAGCATTAATTGCAAGCTGTGTAAAAGTGCGAGCCAAGGAGCTTATTTGGAACTCATATGAATTTTACCTATTTTATGAACTAATTAGCTGATTTGTTCGATGAACTTTAAGGATAGAGATTCTAATTTCTCATCAATTCATAGTATGAAGTTAGATGCAGGAAGTGTTTTTGCCTCCAGACCCAAGCTCAAGGAGATAAAATTACGTGATGGTTTTGTTTTGTGGTTAGAGCAAAGGTCTGATGAGGGTGGTAGAACAACAGCACTTATCAGACCCTTAGGTAACAGTAATTTATCAGCTCAGGAATTAACGTCTTTTCCATGTGATGTTCGTACTCGTATTCATGGGTATGGCGGCGGCGCATTTGCATCTGCAATTTCTGAGGAGCAACTCTGGTTGGCTTGGGTGGATGACACGAATGCTTCTGTGTGGACTCAATGTTGGAAATTAAATAATTCTTCCAATCAAGAAAAGACTTATTTTAGTCCAGTTAATCAATCAATTTGTCTTTCTAGAACAGCTAATGTTTGTTTTGGAGATGGTTTGATTGATCTAAAACGAATGATATGGATAGGCATTATGGAAAAAGAAAAGAAAGATTATTTAGTCACATTTTCATTATTTGATCAATCACAAGATCCAAACATTATTTATCAAGCGAAAGATTTTATTGGATATCCAACATTATCTCCTAATTCTGAGAAATTAGCTTGGGTTGAGTGGCAAAGTCTTTCAATGCCATGGGATCAAAGTAAGCTTTTAGTAGGCTCTTTATCCAATAGAGATAAACTAATTTCAATTAATACTTTGCTTGGTGATTCATCTGATATACCTGTTTCAGTGTTTCAACCAACTTGGTTCAATAATAATAAAATTTTGATTTCCGAAGACGAAAGTGGTTGGTGGAATCTAAAACTTATTGAACTTTGTATAACGAATAATTTAATAAAGAATAGTAAAAATATTCATAGAATAGAAGCGGAATTTGCTTTACCTCAATGGGTTGCTGGAATGTCTACTATTTCTGTTTATGATGAAAAGATTGTAGCTTTAAGTTGTAAAGATTCTATGTGGAGACTTAATATAATAACTGAGGACTCAAGTCTAAAAAATATAGATATTCCTTTTGATGATTTGTCTTACTTAGATTCAGATAATGATTATGCAGTTATGTTTGCTAGTAATTCTTATCAGGATTTCTCCATCTTAGAAGTAGATTTAAACAAAAATGTTTGGACAAATTACTTCGATAATAGCTCTCTCCCAATACTTCAAGAAAACATTAGTGTAGGCGAAAGTTTTTGGTTTAATGGCTTTAATGATCATCTAACTCATGCCTGGTACTACCCTCCTGTTTCTGGATATTCTGCGCCTAGTCCTCTTTTAGTCAAAATCCATAGTGGACCTACTTCTATGGCATCGCGAGGTTTGAATCTTGGTATTCAATTTTGGACTTCGCGAGGTTGGAGTGTAGTGGATGTTAATTATTCTGGTTCTTCTGGTTTTGGTAGAGATTATCGTGATCGTCTTAAAAGAGCTTGGGGTCATGCCGATGTCTTTGATTGTTGCGCTGCAGCATTAAAATTGGTTGAGTTAGGCAAAGTTAATGAAGAATATATTGCTATCGAAGGATCTAGTGCAGGAGGGTTTACAGCATTAGCATGCTTATCCAGTTCGAATATTTTTAAAGTAGCGGCATGTAAGTACCCTGTAACAGATTTAATTTCTATGCAGAAGAAAACCCATCGTTTCGAAGCTAGTTATTTGGACCATTTGTTGGGGACTTTCTCTGACAATAAAAGCATCTATATTGACCGCTCACCAATTAACAATATAGATAAAATTAATACTCCAATTATATTTTTTCATGGTTTAAAAGATAATGTTGTTCATTTTGAACAGGTAAATCAATTTATTTCCAGACTTAAAAATAATTCTATTGCTGTAGAGTTAAAGACTTTTCCAAACGAAGGTCATGGCTTTCATGATATTAAGGTCAAGATTGAGGCTTTAGAACTAACTGAAAAGTTCTTTTTATATCACTTAGGCATTTAAGAGTGATCTAATAAAAACTTAATACTGGATGATAGTGATTCATAAAATTCATCTATTTCTTCTTTTGTTGAAGTAAAGCTGAGACTTGCACGTGCGGAAGAATTAATCTCATAAAATGCATGAAGTGGTTGACAACAATGATGACCACTTCTAATGCAAATATTTTTGGAATCTAATAATTCAGCTATATCATTTGAATGCACATTTTCAATGTAGAAAGTAGCCAAAGGAGCTCTTTTGGGTTGTTGTTTTGGACTTGGCCCTAAAATAACAATATTATCTAGATTACTAAGCTTATCAAAAAGATATTCTGTTAACATTCTTTCATATGAGTGTATATTTTCTAAGCCAATAGACTCTAGATACAGTATTGCTGCTCCCATACCAATTGCTTCTCCTATCGCTGGAGTTCCAGCTTCAAACTTAAATGGTAAGTCTGCCCAGTCGCTTTCATATAAAGAGACATTGTTTATCATTTCACCCCCACCAATAAAAGGAGGCATTATTTCTAAGATTTCCTCTCGACCCCAAAGGAATCCGCATCCAGTTGGACCACATATCTTATGGGAAGAACCTGCAAGGAAATCTATATTTAATTCATTCACATTGATAGCTTGATGTGCAAGACTTTGGCATGCGTCGATAAGAACTATGGCTCCTACGCTATGAGCTATTTCAGTTATTGTTTTAATTGGATTACAGCTTCCTAAAGTATTACTGATATGTAATATGCTTACTATCTTAGTTTTTTCATTTACTTGCTTTCTGAAATCATTAATATCTAATTCTCCTGTTTCAGTAATTCCTATATAACGTAGCTTGCATCCTTTGCGTTTTGCTAGAAGTTGCCAAGGGACTATATTGCTATGATGTTCCATTAGGCTAATTAAGATTTCATCTCCTTCTTTTAGCTGACTGTTACCCCATGAATACGCAACCAGGTTAATTGCTTCGGTTGCATTACGGGTAAAAATAATCTCTTTACTAGAGTTTGCTTTAATGAACTTAGAAGTTATTTCTCTAGCTTGTTCAAATGCGTATGTTGCTTTTGCACTTAATTGATGAGCACCTCTATGAACATTTGCATTTTCATTGCTGTAATAATGAACTAGAGCTTCAATTACTTGTCTAGGTTTTTGACTAGTGGCTGCATGATCTAGATAAATTAAATTATGCTCTTTTTTAGAAAGTAAAGGAAAATCTTTTCTTGTTTTATGGGATAAATTCATTATTATTTTTTTAGGTAATCTAGATATCCTGATAGATGTGACCAATTAACCGCTTGCAAAGGGAGGTAAGCCAAGATATCTTTGCAAAAACCTTTCATCATTAATTGACTGGCTTTATTAGAATTAATTCCTCTACTTTGTAAGTAGAAGAGTTGCTCTTCTTCTAACTTGCTAACTGTTGCACCATGTTTACATTGAACATTATCTGCAATAATTTTTAGTTTTGGACTAGTATCAACTTTTGATTGAGGTGAAAGTAGAAGATTTTTATTTAATTGTGATGCATCAGTGTTTTGAGCAATTTTAGGCACATTAATTAATCCATTAAAGATTGAATGTGATTTATTATTGAGAATTGATTTCTGATTTTGCTCTAAGCAACCATTTGGCCCATTAAAGTTCATAATTGAAAATGTCGCTAACTCTTGATCTTCTTCACAAATCTGTAGACCATTTATTTTAGTTACTGCATTTCCATTTAATTGAATAATGCTTTTTTCTATATGGCTAAGATTCCAACCTTCTTGAAAACAACTTAGGGAATAATTACTTTTTTCTTCCTGATTTACTACAATCTTTGCTAATAATTTTGAGTGCCCTCTTCCAATAGCAAGGACCCCATGATTGACAGTTGAATTTTCTTCAATATAAATATCAATTACGTGACTATATGCTGTAAATTCAGAACCTTCTAGTATTTCTAAAAGATCTAACTTTGAATCTTTTTCGACTATTAATATAATCTTAGATGGAATTAATTCTTTTTCTTTACTGGATAGTATGATTTCTATTGATGTAAGTTCTTTCCCACTTACTTTAAGGCCAATTATGCTATTATTTATAGCTGAATTAAGATTTAGTATAAAATCATTTTTTGTTTGATCACTTTTAGACAAATATTGTTGAATTTCATTGTCATTCATTAACTTAATATTTTTTGGTAAATTATTAGACTTTAATTTCTCTTTGCAATTAATAAATAGTTGATATGAACCTCCCTTCGAATGGGAAGTTGCAGCAAGATTAATTTTATTATTATTTAATTGGACAGGAAGTTTTAAGATCTCACTCAGACGATTTAAATTTGTAAAACGCCACTCTTCAATTTTCTTTGTTGGAAAACCATTTTCTATTAATAATTTCTTTGCTTGTTTCTGAGAGTTTTTCAATACACCCTCACTTATTGGTAGAGAATCTATCCATTCATGATCAAACTTATCCTTCATTTATTTTTAATTCCTGCATAACCTGATTTTTCAAGTTCTATAGCAAGGTCAATAGTCCCTGTTTTAACTATTTTCCCTTCTTCCATAATATGAACAAAATCTGGCTTTACTTCATTTAATAGTCGTTGGTAATGTGTAATTAAAATAATGGCATTTTTCTTTGAGTGAATTTTATTTATACCTGCTGCAACTATTCTTAAGGCATCTATATCTAGACCTGAATCTGTTTCATCTAAAATTGAAATTAAAGGTTCAAGTAGTGCCATTTGAAGTATCTCATTGCGTTTTTTCTCTCCTCCAGAAAACCCTTGATTCACACCCCTTTCTAGAAAACTACTTTCCATTTTTACTATGTCTAGTTTCTTTTCTACTAATTCTTGAAATTCAAATACATCAAGCTCACTTTGTTTTAATTCCTTTCTTCGATTATTTAATGCTTCCCTAAGAAAATCTATGTTTCTTACACCTGCTATTTCTATAGGATATTGGAAACCAAGGAATATTCCTCGATTTGATCTTTCTTCTGGGTCTAGGTTGTTAATATTGATATTGTTAAATATAATTTGCCCTGATAAAATAGAATATTCAGGATGTCCTGCAATAACTTTGGATAATGTGCTTTTTCCACTGCCATTTTGTCCCATTATCGCATGGATTTCTCCTTCTTTAATGGTCAGATTTATGCCACGCAAAATATTCTCATCTTCTATTCCAACATGAAGATCTTTGATTTCTAATATGACTTCTTCTGATTTCATTTGTTATCTAATAGATTTAGTATAAGTTTGTTCACCCTACAGTTCCTTCTAATTTTAGTCCTAATAGACTATCAGCTTCTGATGCAAATTCCATAGGTAATTTATTAAAGACATCCCGACAGAAGCCACTAACTACCATTGAAATAGCTTGTTCACTTCCTATCCCGCGACTTTGTAAATAAAATAATTGATCTTCTGAAATTTTTGATGTGCTTGCCTCATGTTCTACACTGCCATCCATTTGTTTGGAATGGATATAAGGATATGTATTTGCTTCAGCATTATCTCCAATTAATAAAGAATCGCATTGGCTATAATTTTTTGCGCCAAATGCCTTGGCTCCCATATGAACTAGACCTCTATAGCTATTTTTTGAGTTGCCAGCACTTATACCTTTACTAATAATAGTTGACTTTGTATTTTTACCAATATGAATCATCTTAGTGCCAGTATCTGCTATCTGTTTGTTATTAGTTAATGCAACTGAATAAAATTCCCCAGTAGAGCCTTCACCTTCTAACACACAACTTGGATATTTCCATGTTATCGACGAACCAGTTTCTACTTGAGACCAACTGATTTTGCTTTTCTTCCCTTTGCACTGACCTCTTTTAGTTACAAAATTATAAATTCCCCCCACCCCATTTTCATCTCCGGAGTACCAATTTTGCACTGTTGAATATTTTATTGAAGAATTATCTAGTGCGACTAGTTCGACAACAGCAGCATGGAGAGTATTTGTATCAAACATTGGAGCAGTACAACCTTCTAAATAGCTCACGGATGAGTTCTCTTCTGCAATAATCAACGTTCTTTCGAATTGGCCTGTATCTCCAGAATTGATTCTGAAATATGAAGATAATTCCATAGGGCATTTTACATTTTTTGGTATATAAACAAATGACCCATCACTAAATACTGCAGAGTTTAATGCTGCAAAAAAGTTGTCATTGATAGGAACTACTTTACCTAGATATCTTTTAATTAAATCAGGGTGATTTTTAACAGCCTCACTAATTGAGCAAAATATTACACCATCTTCAGCTAGCTTTTCCTTGAAAGTTGTTGCAATTGATACGCTGTCAAATACTGCATCTACAGCAACATTAGACAGCCTTTTTTGCTCATTTAAAGGTATTCCAAGTTTATCAAAGGTTTTTAATATTTCAGGATCTACTTCATCCAGACTTTTTTTTGTTTCAATATTTTTTGGTGCCGCATAATAAATTATGTCTTGATAATTAATATCTGAATAACCTAAATCAGCCCACTTAGGCTCTTTCATCTTTTTCCATATATTAAAAGCTTTTAACCGAAAATCTAATAGAAAATCTGGCTCATCCTTTTTCTTTGATATTAACCTAATGATTTCTTCATTAATACCTTTAGGGATCTTTTCTGATTCAATCTCAGTAAGAAAACCGTAACGATATGATTGCTCCAAAACTTTGGAGACTGAAGTGCTCTTAGTCATGGCTCTTGAAAGCGCTACCCAGTGAGGGTAAAAATGACATGTATCTACTAGGTTACATCCTATACATACATGTATCCTTTTATGTCTCAAGAATCAGATGTAGATATTGATAGTCCTTTGAGCGTTGAAGAAATTGCTCTTATAGAAAACAGTGGTTTGTCTGTATCCGACAGGCATTTCCTCAAACTATTAGCGCATTGTTTGTCTTGTTTTAAAGAAATGAGTAATTTTGTAGAAAGTGGATCTTTGCCCAATGAGGCTATTCGTTTCGAATGGTTAATGATGAAATATAAGTTAAAAAGAGATCAAGCTTTTGCCTCGGTTTTGCTAGAGCAGTTTGGTTCAGCAGCATATCAATTAGAACTTTTGGCTAAACGTAACCATATCTCTCCTTTGGAATTGAAGTTAGATCACTTAATTGAATTTTTTCAGACCTCTGAGGAAGAACGAAATTAATGAGCTTGTTGTGTAAGGGCCACTTTCCAAAAATAAGAAATATCCTGTGATCCCAAAGAAAAGCTGAGCAAGCGTTTCCAGTAAATACTTTTTAGGCCTGATTTTGTTGGTAAAAAATCCTATTGGGAAATTGTTCTAAGGAATTAATTTTCCTTTGATATCAAGGCTTTTCCACCGATCTTCTTATTTTGATTCATTGATTGGTAGTCAGTAGATCCTGACCACAGCCACGAAAAACTTCCAATCGGAGGAAAATCAGAACATACTGATCCCGAACAAAAACGGAGGTTCTACAAACGTGGCCCAGGATAACGAATCATTGTCACGTTTAACCCTTCGCCAACTGCGGATTAAAGCTAGTGATTTCAAAATCCCTCTTTATAGCCGCAAGTCAAAAGCGTCTTTAATCAAAGAGATCTCTTTGTACGAAGCTAGGAAGAAAGAAGATAAGAACTTATTAGGTCTTTCTGCACTGAATCCATTCAAAGAAAAGGTTTCCAAGGCTTTTTCTTCTTCTATTAAAAACACGAGAGTGGTTTTTCTTCCAAGAGATCCAGAATGGGCATATGTGTTTTGGGAGATTTCAGAATCAGATAAGAAACGTGCTCAGTCTCAAGGTGCAAGCAGACTATGTTTAAGGTTGTCTGACGTTACCAATATGAAAAATGGTGATTCATGTTCAGGAACTCTTAGAGAAGTAACTGTGGATAGTCATAGCACCGAGTGGTATTTACCCATTCCACTTGGAGATAGAGATTACAAAGTTGAGCTTGGATATAGATTTGGTGTTCAATGGATATCCCTGGCATCTTCATCTGTCGCACGAGTACCTTCTTTACATCCAAGTGAACAAGTTCTTGATCAATTTGTTCCCTTTAGCTTGGAATCAAATATTAATAATAATGATGATGTGATTGATCAAGATAGGGGTTTTCCATCTGATCAAAAAGACAGTGGTTTACATGAACGTTTATATCAAACAGCTACAACAAACTTCCGTAAGTCACGTATTGGATCAGAAGAATTCCAGGAAAGGGTGTCTTCAGGAGATATCTTCGAGGGTGTTAATGATTCTGGTGCTGGTTTTTGGGCCAGTGGCAGGAATGAATCTGGTATTGGCGCTTTGGAACCAAGAGAGCGTTCTTTTTGGTTGATTGCCGATGCTGAATTAATTGTTTATGGATCTACAGACCCTTCAGCAAAATTAAAAATAGGTGGTGAAGAGATACCTTTAGCTGCAGATGGAACTTTTAGATTACAAGTGCCTTTTAGAGATGGTGTTCAGAATTATCTTATTGAGGCTACTGACTCTGCTGGTGATCAGAAACGCAACATTAGTATGAAGTTCGAACGTATTACTCCTCAAGACAATACGAACCCAATAGACAAAGCGAAGTCAGAATGGTTTTAACTTCTCCAACTGACTAATATGACTCGTTGGTTTGTTGCAACAACTCCTATTGCAGGTGCATTGATTTTTCCTATTTTGGTTCCTATTGTTATCAGTCGTTTAGGAATAAGTTATGGGGTTATTACTGCATTAGTTTTGAGTACCTTATGGTTTGTTGCGATGTTGAGCACTTCTGAGATGCCCCATTGAATTTATAGATGAGTACATCTTACTTTTCCATGTGTTTATTTTTAGGATGATTTTTAACTAATGCCTCTCAATGATTTCTCACCACAAGATAATGACGTAAATGTCTTGTTAAGTAAACATTTTACTGATCAAAAGCCAGGTACTTCAGGTCTTCGTAAGAGTACAAAGCATTTTCTACAACCACATTATCTGGAAAGTTTTGTAGAAGCTATTTTACAAACTTTACCTGGCATACAGGGAGGGGTTTTGATTTTAGGAGGCGATGGTCGTTTTGGTAATAGGCAGGGAATTGATGTTATTACTCGTATGGCTGCTGCTCATGGCGTACAAAAAGTAGTCACTTCCGTTGATGGGATTCTTTCTACCCCTGCGGCCTCTCATCTAATTAGATCTAGGAAGGCTGTGGGAGGAATTATTCTTTCAGCTAGTCATAATTCTGGTGGACCCAATGGGGATTTTGGGGTCAAGGTTAATGGACCTAATGGTGGGCCTGCATCAGAATCTTTAACCAATGAGATTTTTGAAAAAACAAAAACACTTCATGGTTATCGGATAGTTAAAAAACAATCAGTTTCACTGAATAATCCTGGTGAATATTCTATTGGAGCTACAAATGTAGAAGTTATTGATGGGATTGATGATTACATTGCATTAATGGAAAATATTTTTGATTTTGACAAAATTCGTTCTTTTCTAACTAAGGACTTTTTAATTGCTTTTGATGCTTTAAATGCTGTTACAGGACCTTATGCAAAGAAATTATTCGAAGATATTTTAGGGGCTCCGACTGGTACGGTTCGCAATGGCATGCCCTTAGAGGATTTTGGAGGTATGCATCCTGACCCTAATTTGACTTATGCAAAAGATTTAGCTGACTTATTGCTTTCAGGAAAAGAATATTCTTTTGGCGCAGCCTGTGATGGAGATGGAGATCGGAACATGATATTGGGCCAAGATTGTTTTGTTAATCCAAGTGATAGCCTTGCAGTATTAGTAGCTAATTCAGATTGTGTTCCTGCATATGCAAATGGTTTATTAGGCGTTGCTAGGTCAATGCCAACGAGCACAGCCGTTGATGTTGTTGCTAAAGACTTAGGGATCCCATGCTTTGAGACACCTACTGGTTGGAAATTCTTTGGAAATCTTTTGGATTCTGGTCAAATTACTTTATGTGGCGAAGAAAGTTTTGGAACAGGTAGTAATCATGTAAGGGAAAAAGATGGACTATGGGCAGTTCTTTTTTGGTTGCAAATTTTGTCTAACAAACAATGTTCTGTAAAGGAGTTAATGCAGCAGCATTGGTCTCGTTTTGGACGCCATTATTATTCTCGCCATGATTATGAATCAATCTCTCAGGAAAAAGCTACTGATTTATATAATAGGGTGGAAATGCTTTTACCTTCTCTAACTGGTAGTTCATTTGCTGGTCATACAGTCTCTCTTGCTGATAACTTTACCTATACAGACCCTGTCGATAATTCTATTACTAGTCGTCAAGGATTGAGAATTCTTTTAGATAATGGTAGCAGGGTAGTATTGCGTTTATCAGGGACAGGAACTCAAGGTGCGACTTTAAGAGTCTATTTAGAAAGTTATGTACCATCTATGGGAGATGTAAATCAAGACCCTCAAAGTGCTCTTTCTAATCTTATAGAAGCTATAGATTCCATGGCGGAAATCACAAGTAGAACTGGATTAATGCGACCTACTGTAATTACATAATTGGTTATGAAGGATTTCTTTTCTAAGTAAATTATTTTGGATCAAGATCTATTTGCTTTCCATACAAATGAAAAACTTAGGAGACATGCACCTCTCGCTGATAGATTGCGTCCGGTTGATATAACTGAATTTGTTGGGCAACATTCAATACTTGCTGAGGGAAGACTTCTAAGAAGAGCTATAGAGGCTGATAGGGTTGGTAATACCCTCCTTCATGGTCCTCCTGGAGTAGGTAAAACGACTTTAGCAAAAATCATTGCCGCACATGCTAGCGCACACTTTTGTTCTCTGAATGCAGTATTAGCAGGAGTTAAGGAGATTCGTAAAGAAGTTGAAGCTGCACATGAAAGGTTAGGTAAACATGGATTGAAAACGATTCTTTTTCTTGATGAGGTTCATCGTTTTAATAGTGCACAGCAAGATGCATTATTACCATGGGTGGAAAATGGTACTTTTACTTTGATAGGTGCAACTACAGAGAATCCATATTTTGAAGTCAATAAAGCTTTAGTAAGTCGTTCTAGAATCTTTCGCTTATCACCAATTGAATCCAAAGATTTGTATAAACTCCTTAATAGAGCTTTAACAGATAATGAAAGAGGCTTTGGACAGAAAAAGGTAAATCTGAGAAGTGAAGCAGCAGATCATTTAGTTGATGTTGCTAATGGAGATGCGCGAACCTTACTAAATGCCCTTGAATTAGCAGTTGAAAGTACTTCCCCTAATGACGAAGGTTCGGTAGATATAACTCTACAAATTGCAGAAGAATCTATTCAACAAAGAGCTATTTTATATGATAAGGGAGGTGATGCTCATTTTGACACTATTAGTGCATTTATAAAATCCCTTCGAGGTTCTGATCCAGATGCCTCTTTATTTTGGATGGCAAGGATGTTAGAAGCAGGTGAAAATCCTAGGTATATTTTTAGGAGAATGCTTATTGCAGCTTCAGAAGATATTGGTTTAGCAGATCCACAAGCAATTGTTATTGTTCAATCCTGTGCTGCGGCTTTTGATCGAGTTGGTTTACCAGAAGGACTTTATTTTCTTTCTCAGGCGGCACTGTATTTAGCATGTACTGAAAAAAGCAATAGTGTGTTAGGCATTAATAAAGCACAGCGTGTCGTGAGAGATTCTCAAAAGCAAGATGTTCCATTACATCTCCGTGATTCTCATCGAGATGGTATTCCTCAGGGAGAAGGTAATGATTACTTCTATCCCCACGATTTTCCTGGGAATTGGGTTGATCAAGATTATTTACCTGCTGAACTTTCTGGACAGAGATTTTGGGAACCAGGTTTGCATGGTTGGGAAAGTATAAGGATCAGAGCTATGGAGAAAATACAATGTATGTCAGATAAAAATGATTTGTCTCAAGAATAACTAGCGATATTAATCGCTACAAATTATAAGATTTTTTCTATTTACTATTTGATTAGAAGCTATTCCAATTACCCATGACTTGTATTGTATTAGATAGACATTAACTTCAGATTCCAATTCGTCATGTTTTGCTTTTAGAGATTGATTGTCAATATTCCACTTTGTTAGATCTTTAGAAATTGTTCCTTCCTGCCATTTAATTAGCGCTTCTTTTCTCACCCAGCTTTCTAATACTTTTAAGCGGAACTCATCTTTTTTAAAATCTTCTAGCTTTTTGTTTTCCGTTTTGGTGTAGAAACGATTTGCTATTTTTCTTGCATTAAATTGACGATCGACTCTTTCTATATCAACACCTAGCTTATTAGGTGAACATCCTATTAAAAGTGCATCATCGCAATGACTGAAACTGACATAACCTAAATTACCCCCTAAGGTTGGAGCTTCCCCAGGTAATGATTTTAATGGGATTTCTAGTGGATTGATTTTCAGAAATTCTGATAAAGCAAATCGTGTATACCCCCTGGTCAATTTGTATTGATGAGATCGTATTCCCGATAAACAATTCGCTATTTTTTCTTCATTGTCGGAGATTTTTTTTAATGGAGAATTAGTTGGAAATAGCCAAAGAGGAAGTACGCTTGTGTTCTTCATTTAAATGATTGCAATGTCTCTTTTAATTGGTCAAAAAGCACCAGATTTTAGTCTCCCTGATCAAGATGGGCAATTGATTAAACTTTCATCCTTTCAGGGTCAGAGAGTTGTTATTTACTTTTATCCGAAAGATGACACCCCAGGCTGCACAAAGGAAGCTTGTAATTTCCGAGATCGTTGGAGTGTTTTTCAAGACCATCAAATAAAATTACTTGGTATTAGTAAAGACAATGCCAAAAAGCATTCAAAGTTTATAAATAAATATCAGTTGCCTTTTAGCCTTCTTAGTGATTTGGAACCGTGTCCAGTTGCTACTGCTTATGAAAGTTATGGGTTGAAGAAATTCATGGGAAAAGAATATATGGGAATGAAGAGACAAACATATGTTGTTGATTCTCAAGGTAACTTGGAATTAATTTATTTAAAAGTTAAAGCTGCAACAATGGCCGATCAAATTCTTGCAGATTTAAGTCTTGAGTAAATTTAGCAATTGATTTTAATCATTGCTTCTAGGACTAGATTAGGGTGATGGTATACGGCTACATTACGACTTTTGAGATGGTCAAAAAGTATTTTTGAATCTCCTCCACATAACCATAAAGGCATACTTGCTTCTTTTTGAGCTTCTAAAAGTGCTCCAAGTAAGGCTTGAAAACTACCTCTTAACATTGCTTCTTCAGTAGATGAAGGGAATTGTTTGGTAGGTATATTTTGGCTTTTTACTGGACTTAGTTTTTCACTTCTATTAGACATCGCGGATCTCTGTAGTTGTAAACCGGGTATTAATTGCCCTCCTGCAAACTCTCCTTTTGCAGTAATGCGTGTCAGACTTAAAATTGTTCCTGCGTCTGCAATGAGAATTCCTTCAGAATGAAGATTTGCAGATTTTGCTTTTTGGAATGCAGCCCAGCTTGCTAACGCTCTATCAAGACCTATCCATTCAGGTAACTTTAAAAGAGGTATTTCTTCAATCTTTATACATTTATTAGGATCTAATTGACTATTTGCTGGAACTGGTCCAACTGCACCCCATTTCCAGATAAGGTCTTTATTCTCTTTGAGTTGATTGCTGTTAGGAAAAGTATCTTCAAAAATCCATTTGGCTTGTGTTTGAAATCCCCAATGCCAGCGAGTGTTTCCAATGAAGAGGCAACATTTATTTGACGTCACTTTTTGTTTCTTCCTCGTTTGTATTTGTAATGTGAATCCCACATTCTTGTTTTAATCCTCCAAAACGTGTTTTTCTTCCTGTTATTTCATCAGTATCTGGAGCGCTAGAATGCCAATCACCGACACTCGAGAAACCTTTTTCAAATAAAGGATGTTGAGGCAGATTATTTTGCTCCATATAATAAAAGATATCTTTTTGAGACCATTCAAGTATTGGTCTTAGTGACAGTCTTTCTCTTATTGGATCTAATGTACTCATAGCTTTTCTATTTTCGGTTTGCCCTCTTCTTACTCCACTTGCCCAGCAATCGATTTGATATTTTTTGAAGGCGTCTTCTAGAGGTTGAACTTTTCGAATGTCGTGATATTTCTCTAAATCTTTGATGGACTGTTTTTCCCAAAGTTTCCCATATAAAGCTTCCATTCTTGCAGGTGATAAATTGCTTTGTACTACGGTGATATCAAGTTTTAGCTGATTTGAAAGTGTCTCTGCATATTTATATGTCTCTGCTGGTAAGTATCCTGTATCCACCCAGATTATTTTTATTATATTGCTGTCATTGAGTTCATGAATCATATGAAGTAAGACTGATGATTGAATTCCAAAACTTGTTGTTATAGCTAGTTTTGACCCAAATTGTTTCACAGCCCATTCCAAACGCTTCTGAGGGGATAATTGCTCAAGATGCCTTCTGGCTTCAGTTAAAGGGATGTTTAAGAATAGACTCTCTTTCACTTTTCCCTGATGCTTTATGTTCTTATCCATTGTGGCTTTTAATTAGCGTATTTTTACTTTCCTTTAATCATTTCAAGTTATTGTTCAGATGAAGTCTAATTCTTTAAAAAGTAATGCTGTTGTTGTAGTTGGTGGTGGTTTTGGTGGCTTGACTACAGCACTCTCTTTGAGTAGTTGTAAAGGAAGGCCCACAATTATTCTCATTGAGCCTCGTTCTAGGTTTGTCTTTCTTCCATTGCTATATGAACTTTTAAGTGGAGAAATGAAAGCATGGGAAGTAGCACCTTCTTATAGCTCTTTGCTTGCTTCAAGAGGAATTGTTTTAATCAAACAGCGAATAGCAAACATTGATTTGGAGGGTGAGGTTGTCATTACTTCTTTAGGACAGGTTATTAAATATTCTCAATTAGTTATTAGTACTGGTTCAAAAGTCGATCATTTCAGTATTCCAGGAGTAGAAGAACATTGCTTAATGTTTAATAAATACGAAGATGTAATAAAAATAAAAAAATTAGTAGAGGCTTTAAATAGGTCTACTGAATCAAAAGACAATATAGTGATTGTTGGTGGGGGGGCTACAGGAGTTGAATTGGCTTGCAAGCTTTCTGATCTCTTACATGGAAATCATACAGTTCATTTAATTGAACTTGACGAAAAAGTTTTGCCTAATGGTAAGTCTTTCAATCAAGAACAAATTCAACAAGCTTTAAATAAACGGTCCATCAAACTTCATTTAAATACTCGTGTTGTAAAGATTACTGAGCATGTTGTGGAAATCGAAAATGCGAATGAGAACTACTCTAAACAATCAGATTCTTTAACCTATGCAGGTGTTATTTGGACTGCAGGTGTTAAAGCATCCGCTCCTGATGGCTTAGCCTCATCGTTATTAAAAGATGGAAGACTCTTAATTAATTCAAAATTACAGGTTTTGGGATATGACAATGTATTTTCTATTGGTGATGTCTCTTTTGATATTCGACAACCATTGATAGGGACAGCCCAAGTTGCTATGCAACAAGGTGATCATTTGGCCAAGAATTTAATTGCGTATCACCAAGGAAAAGAATTGACATCATTTAACTTTGTAGATCGTGGAGAAATGCTGAGCATGGGTATTGGGGAAGCAACAATTACCAGTATGGGCTTCACGCTTTCAGGTCCTCTTGCGTTTCAAGTGCGACGAATGGCTTATTTATCTAAGTTTCCAAACTTGTCATTGGGTATTAGGTCTGCCGGATCTTGGTTGCTAAGTTATAGAAATAAATTCATTTAATTGAGAGAATGTAGATGATGTACTAAAACTGGAATATGAGTTATCTATTTCAGCCAGTATTTATTGAATTATAAGAAAAATGCAAACAGAGAAATATGAATGAACTAAGAACTGTTCTCGAGAATCCTCAGGCGCTAATTACTTTAGCTGTTTTGTTTTTAGCTGTGGTGCTATTTATAAGTGGTTTTTTAGCCCCTGAACTTACAGGCCTATTGAGTGTAGCTTTATTAATGGCAACTGGTGTCCTTGACCCTCAAAAAGCTTTGGCAGGCTTTGGAAGTCCAGCTTTGATTACTCTGATGGGTTTATTTGCTGTTTCTGCAGCCTTGTTTAAAAGTGGTGCTTTGGATCGTTTGCGGGAGCTAATAGCCTTTGAGAGTATTAATACACCCCGCCGTTTAATTGGAGTTTTAGGACTTGTTGTGGCTCCAATATCAGGCATTGTTCCCAATACGCCTGTCGTTGCCTCACTTTTACCTGTAATAGAAGCTTGGTGTATCAAGCGAAATCTTTCTCCATCAAGAGTTTTATTGCCTTTATCTTTTGCAACTTTGCTAGGTGGGACTCTCACTCTATTGGGAAGCTCGGTTAATTTACTAGTGAGTGATATTAGTGCTCAACTTGGATATGGCTCTTTGGAACTATTTAGTTTTACTGCAATAGGGGTTCCTATTTGGTTGATTGGAACTGCTTATTTATTATTAGCTCCGCAAAATCTTTTACCTGATCGAGGAAGGGAAAAGAGTGATTTTGGTAGTAATCCTGATCAAACTGGCTACTTTACTGAGGTAAGCATTCCAATTGATTCTGAACTCGTAGGTCAATCTTTGCATAATAGTAGGCTGCAACGTCGTTTTGATGTAGATGTTTTAGAGCTTCAAAGAGGAAAAGAACGATTATTACCACCCCTTGCAGATCGTACTATTGAGCCGGGTGACAGATTGTTACTAAGAGTCACTCGCTCTGACCTCTTACGACTCCAACAAGAACATACAGTGCAACTTGCTCAGCGCAATTTAAATGAAGACTCTTTAAATCGATTGGACTGGTTTGAGGTTGAAGGACAAAAGACTGTTGAAGTTCTTCTTCCAGCGGGCTCAACTTTGGCTGGAGCTAGTTTACGAGAATTAAGATTTAGACAGCGTCATAACGCCACTGTTTTAGCCTTAAGGAGGGGCCAGCAAACTGTTCAAGAGCGATTAGGCCAGGCGATTTTGCATGAAGGGGATGTGTTGCTTTTACAAGCTCCTATTGATTCAATTCGCGGTCTTCAGGCAAGTAATGATTTGCTTGTGCTGGATCAACTTGAAAATGATCTACCAACTGTGAAGCGTAAACCAATTGCAATTGCAATTGCAATTGCAATGATTCTTTTGCCTACTTTTACTAGTTTGCCTTTAGTTTCCTCAGTTTTGATTGCTGTTGTCGCTATGGTCATGGGTGGATGTATTAGACCAGCTGAAGTCCAACGATCTATACGACTTGATGTGATTTTGCTATTGGGATCTCTTTCAAGTTTCAGTGTTGCAATGCAATCTACTGGTCTTGCAGATGCTTTTGCTAGAGGACTTGAATATTATTTAGAGGGATTGCCTACTTATGCGTCATTATTAGTTATTTTCTTTTCGACAACCTTATTTACGCAAGTGATAAGTAATGCCGCTTCTGTTGCTTTGCTCGCACCGGTTGCTGTACAACTTGCCCCAGGCATGAATCTACCTGCTTCAGCTCTTTTGTTGACTGTATTATTTGGTGCTAGTCAGTCATTCCTAACGCCTATGGGATATCAGACAAATTTAATGGTCTTTGGCCCTGGACGTTATAGGTTTCTTGATGTAACACGATATGGAGCAGGTTTAACGTTGTTAATGACTTTGACTGTACCTTTACTAATTCTCTGGCAATACTAAGGTGTTTGAATCAGACAGATAATTATGCAGATCCCACTTTAACTCTAATTTGAGATTGCTCAGTGTCTTTTCCTAATCCAGTAAAATTAAAAGTTGCTTGGTACCGAAGGCTATCAGTCCCTCAGTTCACTGTAATTACTGGACTTTTAGTTATTTTTGCTGGAACCATCCTTCTTTCCACTCCTTTGTGTTCTTCTAATGCTGTTGGAATGTGGGAGTCTTTTTTTACGGCTACATCTGCAGTAACAGTAACAGGATTAACGATAATTGATGTAGGAGAAGATTTAACGATTTATGGGCAAATCTTACTCGCAATAATGCTTCTTATCGGAGGTTTGGGTTTGATGGCGATTACTACGTTTTTACAGGGTTTTGTTGTTAGTGGAACAGAATTGAGATGTCGTTTGGACCGTGGAAAAACACTTGATGAATTTGGAGTTGGAGGAGTTGGTAGAACGTTTCGAGGCATTGCTCTCACTGCCGCTGTTTTAATTATTTTTGGAGCATTAATTCTTTTTTATTATGGATTTACTGATATACCCAATTTAGGAGAACGGTGGTGGGCAGCTATATTCCACAGCGTTTCTGCATATAACAATGCTGGTTTTGGACTTTGGTCAGAAAGTTTGCAAAATTATCGAAATAATACTGTCGTCAACATCGTTGTGATTGTTCTGATTTTATTAGGTGGTTTAGGTTGGAGAGTAACTAGTGACATTTGGGCTAATAGAAAAAATTTTCATTTTAGAAAACTAAGTTTGCATAGCCGCTTGGTAATCAGAACTTCTTTTTTGCTAGTTCTTTTAGGCACTTTTGGATTGCTTTTAACTGAGTTCATTGAACAAGGTTCTTTTTTCTTATCTATGAATTGGTCCGAGCGTTTTACAACTGCTTTTTTTGAATCTGTTAGTGCAAGGACTGCTGGCTTTACAAATATCCCTATCTCCGTAGAAAGCATTTCAGATTCAGGACTCCTTTTGTTAATGACATTAATGTTTATAGGTGCAAGTCCTGGTGGCACAGGTGGCGGAATCAAAACAACAACTATTGCTGCTCTTATGGCAGCAACTAGATCTACTTTAAGAGGACAAGATAGTGTCGTAATTCGTCACCGACAGATTTCAGATAAAGTTGTCTTGAAAGCAGTTGGAATTACAGTTGGATCCTTATTGTTTGTTCTGATAATGGCTTTATTGATAACAATGACAAGTAATTTGGGCGATCAGCAGTCTTTTTCTTTTTTAGAAATATTATTTACTTGCATTTCAGCTTTTGCAACTGTTGGCTTTGATCTTGGAGTGACGGAGAATCTAAGTATCTTTGGGC
The DNA here is from genome assembly GCF_000760215.1 of Prochlorococcus sp. MIT 0603. Taxonomy (NCBI): domain Bacteria; kingdom Bacillati; phylum Cyanobacteriota; class Cyanophyceae; order Synechococcales; family Prochlorococcaceae; genus Prochlorococcus; species Prochlorococcus sp. MIT 0603. The sequence goes on from NZ_JNAW01000001.1 coordinate 88,537, forward strand.
AATTGATTTTGGTGCTAGGTATGTTTGTGGGTAGGCTTGGGATACTCCTTCTTTTAAGTGCTGTTTGGCAGGCATTGAATAGGGAAAGAATCCAACATCAGAATCGTATTGGCTATCCACGTGAGGATCTTTATGTTTGAATTCTTTTATTGGAGGCAATTCAATGAGTGAATGGTGGCAATGGTTATCTAGACCAGACGAAGAGTCTTTAGGATTCGCAGTGGTTGGTATAGGCCGTTTTGGGACGGCTGTTTGTCGGGAATTGATTCGAAATGGAGCTGATGTTCTAGCAGTTGATTCTTCTGAGAGAGCCATTGAAGAATTACGTCAGCTTGAACCATCAATTGAAGCAAGAGTAGTTGACTCAACAGATGAGGAATCTATAAGGGAAGCAGGCGTTCTTGAAATGGGAACAGTAGTTGTAGGGATAAGTAAGCCAATTGAAGCAAGTATCACTACGACTCTTATTGCCAAAGATAGTGAAGGTAGCCGTGTCCGACAAGTTATTGCAAGAGCGACCAGTGACCTACATGAAAGGATGCTTAAGAGAGTTGGAGCAGACCGAGTAGTTTTCCCTTCACGAATGCAAGGTGAAAGATTGGGTTTAGAGCTAGTACGTCCTAATTTAATTGAGAGATTGGAATTGGATGATCAAACTGGTATTGATGAAATTAAAGTTCCAGAAATATTTGTAGGTCGTTCTTTAAGAGATCTTAATCTTCGTAAAAATTATTTAGTGAATGTTTTGGCAGCAGGGCCTTCCGGACAGTTAACAATTAATCCTCCTGCTAAATATATTTTGAGTGAAGATCATGTTTTAGTTGTTATGGGATTAATGGAAGATTTACAAAAATTGCCTGAAGTTTGAATGTATGTTTTGGGTTTAATGAGTGGTACCAGTGCCGATGGGGTTGATGCCGCTTTGGTGGAGTTTAAAGGTAGATATGACAAACCCAAATGGAAATTAATTAATTCCACATCAGTTGAATATCCTAAAAAGTTACAAGAAAAAGTTGTTGCTGCTGGACAAGGAGTGCAATTCAGTGCTGCTGAATGGTTAGAGCTTTCTGAAAGCATTACTGAGGTTTATTATTCTGCAGCAACTATTTGTGATCCTCAAGGTATTGCAAATGCTATAGGTTGTCATGGTCAAACTGTATTTCATAGGCCTCCAAATATTTCTTCTAAAGGAGCTAGTTGTCAGATTCTTCAGGCTCCATTGTTGGCAACTCTTTTAGAAAGAACTGTTATTTATGACTTTCGTGCAAAAGATCTTGCTTTAGGAGGGCAAGGAGCTCCTTTAACACCCTTCTTAGATAGTGCATTGTTAGATAAAGGTAACGGTTGGCGAGGAGTGCTTAATCTTGGTGGCATTGCAAACCTTACTTTGATTCCGCCAAGCGTTGGACCTGACAGGAATTGTGAAGTTTTGGGATGGGATTGTGGTCCTGCAAATACTCTTATAGATCTTGCTGTGCAAAAGATTACGAATGGTCAATTAAAATACGATTGTGATGGATTAATTGCTTTAGAGGGACACCCTGATTTTGCGGTTATTGATCAATGGCTTAAGGAGGATTTTTTTCAAGCTCTCCCTCCGAAGTCTACCGGAAGAGAATATTTTGGAACTCAAGATTTAGAAAGGAGATTGGAGGAGATTAACTCTGACAATAATAATGATTGGATTGCAACTCTCACTTCTTTTAGTGCTTCGGTTATTTCTCAAGATATACAAAATTTAAACCATCGTTACTCTATTAGGCCTATTGAATTGTTATTAGCTGGTGGGGGGAGTAAAAACCCTTTTCTTGTTAATGAAATTAGGCGAAGATGCCGAGGGATAAGAATTTCATATATGGATGATATTGGAGTTCCAGTTCAAATAAGAGAAGCCATTGCATTTGCTTTATTGGCATGGTGGAATATTTGTCAAAAACCTTGTAGCAATTTAATAACTGGTGCAGAAAGACCTGTTGTTCTTGGTAGTTCTGTGAGCCCTTAAAGAATTATTAGGGCTTCAAAAATTTAATTCTCCTTGGTGCACCTCTTAATCTTCTAGCTTGTTGTCCTTCAAGAGATGATCTGAATTGATCTGTATTAGATGAATCAGCAAGACTTTCTGTATTGGAGAGATTCTTTGATTCCAATCGATCTACGCCCTCTTGAATAAGAACTTTTGCCATATTGCTTATTGTGCGTGATTCTTTTTCAGCCAAAACAGTTAACCGGTCACAAAGGCTTTCAGGAAGAACTACCTGAACCCTTGGCGATTTTGGCTTTCCGTTGGATGAATTTTGCCGGGTAGCCATGACACAGAAAATGTAACCGGTACTTAATAGTGTACACTTATAGTCAAGGATAGTATCCTGTACTATGCTTGTTTCGAGATCAAGCTCTTTCGCTTTTCAAGCAGATGATTGATCTTTTCATTGCAAGTCCTCCTTTTATGTCACCGCTTAAGTTCTTAAGTTCTTAAGTTCTTCAGTTTTGGCATCTCCTCACCGCAAAGTATTTTCAATGACTAAAAAACCCACACTTCCTGCATCACCTAGCCCTCAAAGATCAAGTTTAATGACTAGTAATGTCAGAACAAAGGTTCATCAGAACAAACCTAGGAGAGGGAAAGAAAATAGTGATGTATTAGTTTCAGCTGTTATAAGTTCATATCTGTTGACACATTTGCATCATGTATTACAAAAAGAAGAAATTTTAGCTTTTAACGAAGGAAGAACTGTTCATGCCGACAACTTTGCACAATTGCGCAAAGTTCTATGCATGGATGCAAGAAGTATGAGAGATGCTTCTGCCCTAGGTAAGCAAGAGAGAGATTCAGGAAAGTTGTATGAAACAAACTTTGGGCCAAAAGTTGCTTAATTGAATAGGGTAAAAGCAGTTGAATATTTTCTAATGACTAGTAATGTTGCAGAGCTATATCAACGGATAGAGGCTGAGCCTGCTTATAGAAGGGCCCTTTTTCGCCAAGCTCTTCAAAACCCTCAGGGTGCTTTACAGACAATCTCTGAAATTGGAGATGATCTTGGACTACCTGTTACTGCTGAAGAAGTAAAAGAATATCTGTCTCAACTTGATGATATGGAAACTAAGCAATGGCTTATAAAAGCTAGAGGCGGGCTATGAAATTATTTTTCTTCTTTTAAGATTGTTTTTTCTAACGCAGGAATTTGATCGACACCTCGTTTGTCATATCCACCACCACCAGCTAATGTCCAAAAAAACCAATAACTAGGGATCGCTAGCCCTGCGGCTAATACTAGAGCAGTGATTTGTTCCAGTCTCACCATTACTTAAGATCCGGAATGTTTAAAGTTTAGTATTGCAAGTCTGCATACAAGAGCAGTTTAATTTTATCTATATGAGGATTTGTCTTAGTGATCAGACTTGAACGTGTTAGCAAAATTTATCCAACTGCTGAAGTCCTTAAAGAAATCACTTGGGAAATAAGGGCTGGACAACGGATCGGATTAGTTGGCATTAATGGTGCAGGTAAATCAACCCAATTGAAGCTTATAGCGGGTTTGGAAGATCCGACGACAGGAGAAGTGATATATGAGGGTGAGCCTCGTATAGCTTATTTGCAACAAGAATTTGATGTTGATTTAAATAGGACTGTTAGAGAGGAGTTGTTTCAAGCATTTGCTGATGCTGCAGATGTTTTAACTCAAAAAAAATCCATCGAACATGATATGGCTTCCCATAGAGCCAAATTAGACAATACTTATCTTAATAATTTAATTAAGGAATTAGGTAGCCTTCAGATTCGTTTTGAGTCACTACATGGATATGAATTAGAGGCAAAGATTGAGAAATTACTTCCCAAAATTGGTTTTAGCTCTAATGAGGGAGATTCTTTAGTTGGGGATTTTTCTGGTGGTTGGCAAATGAGGATTGCATTAGGCAAAATTCTTCTTCAGGATCCTGATCTTTTGTTGTTAGATGAACCTACAAACCATTTAGATTTAGATACTATTGAATGGCTAGAGAATTATTTATTAAATCAAAATTCTGCGATGGTAATAATAAGTCATGATAGAAGTTTTCTTGATAAGATTTGCACGCATATTGTTAGTACTGAAAGAGGTATATCAAGAACTTATATAGGGAATTATAGTTATTATTTAGAACAAAAAAAACTTGAATTAGATTCTGCAAAGTCTGCTTTTGAGCGTCAGCAAAAAGAACTTTCATCCCAACAACAATATATTGACAGATTTAGAGCAAGTGCAACCAGAAGTACACAAGCAAAAAGTAGAGAAAAGTTGTTGACTAAAATAGAAAGAGTAGATTTACCAATTTCAGAGTTAAATAAGCCTATTTTTAATTTTCCAGATGCTCCTAGATCCGGCAAAAATGTAGTTAAAGTAGATGATTTATCTCATACTTATAATGAAAAAATTATTTTTTTAGGAGCTCAACTAGAAGTTGAACCAGGTAATCATATCGCAATTTTAGGTCCTAATGGATCAGGTAAGTCAACCTTGCTTCGCTTAATAATGGGTATAGAAAAACCTGTTGATGGAATAATAGAAATAGGTTCTCATAATGTTTTTCCTAGTTATTTTGAGCAAAATCAATCTGAAGCACTTAATTTGCAGAAAACCGTTTTAGATACCTTCTTTGATTCAGCTCCAGATTGGACACAAACCAAAGCAAGATCTTTATTAGGAAGTTTTGGCTTTAGTAATGATGATGTATTTAAAACAGTTTCTGATTTAAGTGGAGGTGAAAAAGCTAGACTTGCATTGGCTTTAATTATTATTAAACCTTGTAATTTACTTCTTCTAGATGAACCAACTAATCATTTAGATATCCCCGCTAAAGAAATGCTTGAAACTGCAATAAAAGATTTTCAGGGAGCCTTACTTGTTGTTTCACATGATCGCTATTTTATTTCAAAGGTAGCGAATACAATAGTTGAAATTAAAGATGGACAATTATATCTTTACAGAGGTAATTATGAATATTATAAGGAGAAGAAGATTCAAGAAAAAGAAAAGACTGAGAAATTAATTGCTGAGGCTGAAAGAGAAGCAAAGAGAATAGAAAAACGAAAATTAAAGAGTAAAAATAAATCCAAGAAAAAGAAATGATAGTTTAAACTTATCAGTTCTGGAGTTGCTTAAGCTGAATATTCAAATTATCTTACCCTTCTGAATTTACTAATATCTTCTGGTTTAATATTAATTTTAAGAATTCTACTTCTTCTTAAAATAGTGAACTGTATTTCTTTATTTACTCCATTATTATTAATAAAATTAACTACATCTTGTGGGTATCTTATTTTTTCTTCATTTACACTCATTATAATATCATTTACCATAAGACCTTCTTTATCTGCAGGTCCATTGGGGAGGATATATATAATCAGTGCACCTTGCTTTAACTGATTCTCAAAACGATTACCATCTTCATTTATATTGGCTAGATGCACACCAATCATTGGATGAATTGCTTTACCTTTTAGTACTAATTGATTGGCAATATTAATTGCTTTATTAATTGGTATTGCAAATCCTAAGCCTGCGCCTGGTCCTGACCTCACTAGTGTATTAATACCAATAACTTCTCCTTGAGCATTTAATAGGGGGCCTCCAGAATTTCCAGGGTTAATCGCAGCATCTGTTTGGATTAGGTTTAGTCGCTTATCTGCAATTCCTAGCTGAGATACATTTCTATTTAGATTGCTGATAATACCTAGAGTTACAGTTTTTTCTAGTCCATATGGATTGCCAACAGCAATGGCCCAATCTCCTACTTCTATTTTCTCAGAATTACCTAGGACTGCTTTTGGCCATGGACCAGGTGTGTCTAGTCGAATTACGGCTAGATCTGTAAGCATGTCTTGGCCAACCACTTTACCCGAAACTCTTTGACCATTTGACAGGCCTACAATTAGTTCATCTGTCCCTTCCACAACATGAGCATTAGTTAGGACGAGACCTTTAGTTGAAAAAATAACACCGCTGCCTTGACGTCTTTCAATACTAGATTTTGGATATTGAAAATTAGGGATTCCAAAGAATCTTTCAAAATATTCATCTATTAAAAAACCTTGAGGTAACTTGCTTCTGTTATTAGTTATAACTCTCTTTTTTGTTTCAATAGTTACTACTGCAGGGCCGCTTTTTTTTAAAGCTTCTGAAACAAATGATTTCTTAGTATAAATTGCATTACTTTTGGCCTCTATTCCCTTAAACATAGGTACTGATAGAGATGGCCTTGCAGGACTTGGTATTCCTAAAGTTAATATGTATAGACCAATAAGATAGTGTTTATAGTCACTTTTAATCATAATTTATTTGATAAAAATTAGACTAGCTTTATATCACTATTTTGATTTAGGATGATTCTACTGTTTCTTCTAAATCTTGTAAATTTTTCAAGCAATCTTCATAATTGGTTGAAGACCTTGCTTAGATTTATAGCTCTAAAATAATTTGATGCTTATAAAATGATGTTTGGTTCTATTTTCCCATTTTTATACGTCTTAGTTGTCATTGGGCTTTTGTGGAAAGCATTTCAAGTTATGGCAAAAGGTTTTTTTGCTTTTCAAGAGTTTGATAACCAACAAATTCCTTTAAAGAAAGATCGTACTGGTCAATTTACAATCCACCCTGAATTGCTTAATGAGCAAGGGAAAATTACAGATGAGGAACTTCTCACTGTTCGTTTTTCTAATGATTTGGATCCTCCTAAGCCAACACAACCTTCTTCTGAATAGACGATATGAGATTCTTAGTAAGGCAAGTATTTTTCGAAACTTAAGGGGGTCATTTTGGAGCAAAGAACACGTGTTGTCGTAGCAGTCATTAAAACTTTGAGGTTGCCTCCAAGATTTAGATTGCGACTCTTAAAGGAAGACCCTGTCCGTCTAGAGCTCAGTCTCACTCCTGCTTATGGGAAAGATCCCATCCAAGTTGGTTTGGTTGAGTCGCTTGACTTGGTTGCTCGTAGAGATAGAGAGGGAAGGATCCCAAGAGATTTGCAAGGAACTTGGGATTGGACTGTTCGTCATGGGAAGGTCAGTACGGGTGGTTGGAATCCTTTCCTAAAAGAAGCCTTGCAAACAATGTTTGAGACTGGTCTTCCTGCAATTATTTATGAAGAGCTAACTGGAGAGGAGTATCACCCTGTTGATGGGGCAAGACATGTTCGATGAACTTGTTGAATTAACTTTGTTTGTGATTATGATCCCCTTTTTTCTTCTTAACTAGATACAATTTGTTTAATTTCAAAAACAGATCATGGCACCTGATGATGTTGAACCTCGTTATGGATTTGTCAATTATGCTGAAATTTGGAATGGGAGGCTAGCTATGCTTGGAATAATTGTCGGGTTAAGTACCGAATTATTAACAGGGCAAGGAATTCTAGGTCAAATTGGCTTTGGTTGATTTCGAAATTTCAAACTTTTTGGTTGGTTTCTGATTAATTAGATTTTGGATACTGAAACACTCCCAAATTTTTCTATTGCTGAGTTAAATGAAGCGATAGGAAAACTTCTATCAAGGGGCTTTGCTCCCAAATTTTTATTGCATGGTTCAGTATCCAAGTCTCAATTGAAAAATGGTCATCTATGGCTCACTCTGACCGATGGTAAAGCAACTGTATCAGCCGTTATATGGTCTTCAATATTGAAAAACCTTGATTTTCGTCCTAATGAAAAAGATGGTGTTGAAATATTTGGCAAATTAAATTTTTGGGAGACTAGAGCAACTTTAGTTGTTCAAGTAATCAATATTAGGCCTACTCTTTCAACAGTTTTAAGACAATTTGAACTAGCCAGAAACGTTTTACTTCAAGAAGGTTTGATAGATCTTGAGAAGAGTAGACCATTGCCTAAATTCCCCAATGCCATTGCTATTTTAACAAGTGTGCCAAGCTCAGCTTATGCAGATATGATTCGAACTGCAAAAGAGCGCTGGCCCCTCACAAAGTTGTTAATTTTTCCTATACCAGTTCAAGGTGATGTATCACGGAAAATCCAATTAGTTTTAAAGCATCTGTCTTATAGATACAAGGAATTAGATTTTCAAGCACTTGTTTTAGCAAGAGGTGGAGGGAGTAGGGAGGATTTAATGGTTTTTGATGATGAGGAGTTATGTAGACAATTGGCAAAATTCCCAGTACCAGTGATAACAGGTATTGGCCATGAAGATGATTTAACTGTTGCTGATCTTGTTGCTGATCATAGATCCTCAACTCCTACAGCATCAATAGTAGATTTATTACCTAGTAGAGAAATTGCAAAAAGCCATTGTGCGCAGATTAGACAAAGATACAAAGATTACTTTACTTGGATTATTCAAAATAAAAGTAATAATCTTTTAGAAAGAATGAGGATTTTATCTAATAATTCACCTATCAAATTGTTGAACACAAAGAGAGACCTTCTCTTGCAAAAGAAACAATTATTACAAGCATTATCACCTAAGCAGATTTTAAATAGGGGTTTCTGTATAGTACGCAATAGTCAGAATATGACATTAAATACTATTAAGAATGTTATAGTTGGTGATTCATTAATGATTGAATTTAGCAATGGGAAGATTCAAACTATTGTAAAATCTATTTCCAATAAAATAAATCGTTAATGTCAAATTCAAATTCAATCAATAAAAACTCTAAATTTGTACGCTCAAAAGATGTTAAAATATCACATAAAGAATCAAAGAAAAAAGATCTTCTTCTAAGTATATCAAAATTATCTTATGAAGACTCTTTAAAAGAATTAGATTTGATTATTAGTAAACTTCATAATCAATCTTTGCTTGTTGAAGAGTTAGAAGAAAATTATCTTCTTGCAACTCTATACCTAGAGCATTGTGAGCTTCTTTTAGATAATGTTGAACAAAAAGTGATAGAGTTTGACTCTAGTAAAATTGAATCTTATAGTGATTAATTATTCAGTCTCTTCTGCTGAAATATCAATAGTAGCAGAACTCGCTGGTATATTAGCCTTTGAATATTGATCTCCATTCACTGTTTCCTTTGAGCCGCATATAGGACATGATTCTGAATTAGAGAAATAAGTAGATCCGCAATTTTTACAATTGCGCATGTTAGATTTCAATTTTTTCCAACTGAACCAGGCTAGACCGCTAATTACTAACGTAGAAATTAAAAAAACTACTATTATACTGCCAGCGATATCTATAAAAAATCTTCCTATTGAAGTAGGAAATATAAAAAGAAAAATAATTAATAACCAAAATATTGTGTTATTTCTATACATTATTTATATAGATATATGCAGAGTTTTTGTTTTTCTATGTCTATTTACTTGATTGCTTACTAATCCAACACTCCAACATTGACCAAAATAAATAATTAAACCAACTAACCATATCCAAAGTGTTAACACTAAAACTCCGCTAATAATTCCATATGCTTGAAATCTTGAACCTAGAGATAAAATAGTTCTGCTAACTGCTGAGTTTAATATTGTTAGTAATCCGCCAATCATTATTGCTCCTGGAATAAGAGGGCGAATAGGGACCCTTCTTCTAGGAACTAATGCTTGTAATAATAGTGCCATGATTGTAAAACCTATAAAAGGTAATATTATTTGCCCAGCTTCGATTAATGGAATTTTTGATAATGTATCTGTGAATTGAGGATTAGCATCTTGAAGTTCAGTCCATACAGCACCTGGTATCATTTTTAAATAAGAGCTGACTTCATCAATAACCATAAATAGTCCGACTAGTAATACAACTAGGAAAGCTTCTATTCTGTTTCTAATTAATCTAAAAGCTTGCATTCGCAGAGGAATGGAGGTTGTTTTGGATGGTAAAGCATCTTCCCAAAGTCTATCGGCACCTCTTTGAAGAGTTAGATATGCATTGCCTGCAGTGATAATTAAAAACATCGCACCTAATATTCCTGCACCGAATCCTTGATTTACAAGTTTGATGAGAGTTGTTTCTACCAGTCCAACTACAGAGGGAGGTAATACTTGTGCTGCTAAACCAATAATTTGTTGATCTAGTCCTTGTTGCTTACCTAAAAACCATGAGGCAGAAGACAAGGAGATTAATAGGATTGGAAAGAAAGACTGTAATGTGTAATAGGCAAATGCTGCACTTAGATCTACACAGTCACATCGATTCCATCTTTGAGAAGCTTGCCATAAGCTTCTAAGAAGCCAATTAAACTGACGCTTCCAATTGGTTACCACACTTTTATTAGTTTAGACTTCCATATTTTAGTGGAAGTAAAGGAAATATAGTGTGAAATGGATGATTAATTTTTTTTGGGTAGATTTCCTTATTTTGTTTGAGTAAAAATAATTTTTTAAAATTAGCTTTATTTATTATCTAATTCATTAATATATTTCCCCAAGGAACAAGTCTATCTAAGTTTTGTTTGGAATTAGCTGCTATTAAAGGGAAATCAACTGAAGTAAGGTCTTTTCCTCGCTCAATATTTTCAGGGTTAAGATCTAACCACTTAATTGAACAACCAAGCTCATTTAAAATTAACCATGCTGCGGCTATATCCCATATTTTAGGAGTTGCTTCTAGTGCCCCAAATGTTTGACCTGTTGCAACACTTGTCATATTTAAACTAGAAACCCCAAGCAACCTTATCTTTCCAGGAAAACGTTCATGTGGTTGTTTTTGCAATACACTAATTGATCGACTACAAACAGACACACAGTCACTTTGAGTTCTGATCGGTTGACTATTAATTAACTTGTTATTCATCCATACTCCTCTACCCCTAATTGCAAGAATTCTTTTTTTGAGTGCAGGGATATCAAGGAGAGCTGTTTCGGGTTGACCATCTGTAAAACGTGCTATTGAGATTGCCCAGAAAGGAATACCTGCAGCAAAGTTTGTTGTTCCATCTAGTGGATCTACTACCCAATATGAATTAGTAGAAGGTATTAACTTAGATCCTTCTTCGCTCAACACACCTTCTTGATTACCAGTAATATTTGATATGCCCTTCACAATATGCTCATCACTCCAGCGATCACAGCTGGTGATTAATGTTCCATCTGCTTTTAACTCAGAATTAATTTGACCAAAATCTTTCAATTGTCTTGCTGCTACCTCATTCACTAAAGTATGAAGAGCTTCAAATTGAGTTTGATCCAGCTTATCCTGCTGAGCACTATTCATGATTTAAAACTATAAAAGTTCCATGCAGGTATCTTTATCAAATGATAATTGCTCTAGCGAATTTTTATAATTTAATTTATCAGTATTTAAAGATTTTCTTTCTATACTTATTTTGGTGCAATCATTTAAGCTTCTAAGCCCGGTCTTTCTTTCTAAACTTATTATATTTGTGTTGAAGTCAGTAATAGATTTGATGTAATTAACTTCTGCTTGAGTAAGATCTCTTTGACTAGTAATAACCTCTCGTTGGGTTGTGATACCTGCTTGTAATCTTAAGATAGACAATCTTAAAGATTCTTTAGCTGATTGTATGGCTTCAAATGAATTTTTAATATTTTTTTGTGCAATTTCTAATTTAAAGAAAGCCTCTTCAATTTCTTTTCTTATTTGTGTTTTCTTTAAATAAAATTGTGATTCTAATTCTTTAACCTTCTCCTTGCTGGCGTAGTATTTTGATTTCCCATATCCACCATCAAAGATTGGCCATTCAAATTGAATGCCAACAGTATTACTTGTACTATTAATACTATTGTTAGTTCTTGGAGATGAAGATGCTATTTCACCTTTTGATATGGAACTGTCAAAGGTATTATAGATAGAGACTTTAGGTTGATTAGTTGACCGGGCTATTTTTGCTTTATTATTATTGATGGATACTTTCCTCTTTAATTGATCTAATTCCTTTCTATATTTATATCCAGAATCTATGCTTTCTTCTAGAGAAGGTTCCCAAATTCCAATAATTCTTGGCTCTGAATTAATTTTGGGAGATATATTTTGATCAAGGTTTAATAATTGAGCAAATTTTCTTTGATTAATCTTCTTCATTCCTAGCTTTTCTGTTAATAACTGCTTGTCTTTATATAATTGTGTCTTTGCTTCTAAAACTTCAAGTTTAGATATTAAACCTGATTTGAACTTAACTCGTGCTTCTTTTAATGATATTTTTGATGTTTCTATGGAATCTTTTGCAATACGTATATCTTGAAATGATTTTTGAAGATTAAAATATTGTGTATTAGCTTCCAATAATAAATCACGTAATTTAATTGAATAAGCAATTCTGGAATTCTCAAATTGATCTCTTGCTGCTGATATTTGAGGAATCCTTGAAGGATTAATTATATCCCATTTTAATGTAGCTTTTATGCTAGCTTTTTTTTGATCACTTGATGTATTAGTAGATAAATCATTATAGACATTACCCTTTAGATATTGAGGGAAACCATTACTAGATAAGTTTAATTTTGGATACCAAGACGCTAGTTCACTTTTCAATAAGTATCTGGCTTCATTAACTCTTGCCTCCATTATTTTAATTTCAGCGCTATTAGACTTTATTAAATTCTCTAACTCGTATCGCTTAATAATAACAGTATCTTTGTTTTTTTTATGGGCTTTAATATATCTATTTTTTATTTCGTTCTTTATCTTTTGCGTTTTTTGATTTGTCTTTTTTAATTTAAAATCTTCCTTATTTACTTTTTCTTTCGGTGAATGATTAATTATTTTTTCCCATAAAATTTTATCAGAAGAATAATCATTAGATGTTTTTAATTCATTGGATTGTGCGTAGTTTAATCCATCATTTCCAAGTAGAAATAAGAAAATAATATTGGCGGATATTTTTTTGATATTAGCTAAAGAGATATTCTTTCTCATTTTCTAACCTTCGATTACTCTCTTTACAAAGTCTTCTGGGCCAAAAACTATTTTTATAGGTATTTTAAGATTTTCCTCTACTTCTTTAATACTTATATCATCTAGAAAAGTAGCTTCACCATGTTTCAGCATCACAGATGGCAATAAAAGGACATCACCAAGATTTTTATTTTGTAATCCAGTTATTACATCTTGACCGGTTAGTAAGCCAGTAACTACTTCCTCTTTTCCCCAGTAAGGGCTTGTAAGGCTGAACATGTTCAATGTAAGTCCATCAATTGCATTCATCCTTTTTGATATAGGTTCTAGTGCTTTTCCTACTAGTTTACCTACTACCCAACTACAATTGCGCTGTACAGAGATTTTTTTTGGCAGTTTTTTAGTTGCTTTATCCATATTCTCTAGAAAATATCTAATACTACCTACCCCATTTTCTTCTTGTGGGAGATCTTCATAAGCAACTCGATTGGGCAGCGGTATATCTGCGATTAAATACCATTCATCTGATAACCATGCAAAGCGAGTTCCAATCACAGATTGATAGGTGGCTTGTAATTTTTCTACCAATGCAATTACTTTCATTGCGCAATTTTGGTCTACAGGTTTAAGCCCATCATTATCAGGGCGAAATCTTGTAAGACCTACTGGCACGACTGCAGTTGATAGTATTGTTGGGAATTCACCTTGGGAAAAAGCAAATAGATCATTTAGTGTATTCTCAAGATTTTCATCGTCGTTTAAACCAGGGCAGACAACTACTTGAGCATGTAATTGTAGTTTTCGCTCTGAAAACCATTTTATTTGATTAATGATGAGACTGGCTTTTTTATTTTTTAGCAATTGTGCTCTTAAGTCCCCATTAGTTGAATGAACAGAGACAAATAGAGGAGATAAGCGTTGATTCTCAATTCTTTGCCAATCAGTTTTTGTTAGATTAGTTAGTGTTAAATAAGAACCGTATAGAAAGCTCATGCGATAGTCATCATCTTTAAGATATAGTGTTTTACGCCTACCATGAGGTTGCTGATCAATAAAACAAAATGGACAGTGATTGTTGCATTGTTTGAGACCATCAAATAAGGCTTCTGTGAAGACTAGTCCTAATCCATCATCTTGATCTTTTTCAATATGAATCTTATGGAGTTTTTCTTCTTGATCAATTACTTCAATTTGTAGGTCTTCTTCAGAAATTAAGTATCTGTAATCTATTAAATCTCTTGGTCTTATTCCATTAATGCTTATTAATTTATCTCCAGGTTCAAACCCAAGATCCTCACCTATTGAATCTTTTTCGACGATTTCAACAACAGCAGGATGTGGCGCATCGTTAATGGATGGAATTGCATTATTTTGAGAAGGTTCTGTCCACACGGATTAGAAAAGTGTTGATTTAGTTTGCTATCAAATTGAATGATTCTTCTAGTTAGATTAGGCAATTTTTATAAGCCCAACAAATACAGAACCATATATTTTTTATTTTAGAACTAAGTAGGTCCTTTCAAAATAAGTAAGTGTTTAGATGCTTTACTATTGCGTTTGAATTGAGCTAGTTTGAGAAGCTTGATCTGGAGACTCTTTTCTCATCATCAAACAATTAGATAGCTTTTGCTCTGAGCCACTCTTTCACTACTAACGACTCTTCAGAATTGTCGGAGGGATATTTATCTAGGCCATCAACCTTGAGATTTTGTGCTGGAGCCCTTGTGGTTTTACCAGTTTTTCTGCAAGCACCCTGGGTCCATTTTCATCCTTTATCTGCATTATTGTTTACTTTTATTTTGGTGGGTTTAGGGATACTCTTAGCACAATTTGTTGATGATAAATGGTTTAGGATTGGTTCTCTTCTAATAGGAGTGAGTGGGAGTTGGTTAGGTGGATGTTTGTTTTGGGGTTGGTTGAGAATTCACCCTGTTTTACATTTGCCTGTAGAAGCTGTTGCTCTCCCTTTGGCTTGCGTAGGTCTTTTTTCAAAATGGAGAATTGGGGCTGCTTTTTATTTGGCTTGCTTGCTTGGCACTGCTTTTACAGATCTGATGATGGTTTTGACTGGAGTAATGAGATTCTGGCCTGCTGTCGTTTCAGTATCTGTTGAAGAAGCTGCTCAGATATTAAGTGACACTTCTATTAATCTTTTTAGCCCCATAAAGTTGTTTTTGATTTTTTTAGCAGCTGTTTTAATTATTCTTCTCTCTAATCAAATGAATCAAAGAGGCACTCTTAATTCACCTGGTGGACGCGCTTGGTTAGTTGCTGGCGCGGCTTTAACAACAACACTTTGGGTTGATGGGTTGTTTTTGGTGACTGCGCTTCTTCAGCCAAGGTTTAGTGGATTGATATAGCGAGATTTGATTTATGG
This sequence comes from Prochlorococcus sp. MIT 0603, assembly GCF_000760215.1. Classification (NCBI taxonomy): domain Bacteria; kingdom Bacillati; phylum Cyanobacteriota; class Cyanophyceae; order Synechococcales; family Prochlorococcaceae; genus Prochlorococcus; species Prochlorococcus sp. MIT 0603. Next base: position 103,702 of record NZ_JNAW01000001.1, read on the forward strand.
ATGTCTCCTGTAATTCAACTCCTATATCTAAGGGATCATGGGATGTGATTGTCATAGGAGCAGGTGCAGCAGGATTGATGACTTGTCTCGAATTGCCTTCTCACTTGAATGTGTTGCTAGTCAATCGCAATACAAGTAAAAAGTCAGCAAGTCGATGGGCTCAAGGGGGGATTGCTTCGGTAACTAGAAAAGAAGATAGTTTCTCTAGTCATGCAGAAGATACATTTAAAGCTGGCGGAGGTTTATGCGATGGAGATGCTGTTCGAATGTTGGTGGAAAATGCACCTATATGCGTTGACAGACTTCAAAATTTAGGCATGGAATTTGACAGAGATCTAAATGGACTATCAACTACTTTAGAGGCTGCACATAGCTATAGACGTGTGCTACATGTTCAAGATCAAACTGGGAGAGCATTGATTGATGTCTTGAGAGATCAAGTTGAGAAAAGATCTAATATTCTTCATCGTCGAGGTGTAAGAGTTACTCAACTTTGGGTTGAAAATAATAGGTGCATTGGTGTTCAGGTTTTAGATGGACCTTTCCTTTATTGGATTCAATCTAGAGCTGTTGTTTTGGCATCTGGTGGTGGTGGTCATTTATTTGCTAATACCACTAATCCTCCTCAGGCTTGTGGAGAAGGGTTGTCTTTGGCTTGGAAAGCAGGAGCTTCGATCGAGGACCTTGAATTTTTTCAATTTCATCCCACAGCATTAAAAATGAAAGGTGCGCCTTGTTTTCTGATTTCTGAAGCGGTCAGAGGTGAAGGCGCGGTTTTGGTTGATCGCTATGGAAAAAGTCCCGTAGCCCATTTATCTCACCGTGATCTTTCAGTTAGAGATCAAGTGAGCAGGGCTCTGGTGAAGACCATGCAATCTCAAGGAGTTAGTTCTCTTGGCCTCAATTTAATGCGGATTCCTTATCAAAAAATTCAAGAACGTTTTCCTTCAATTCTTCAACGATGTAGAGAAATGGGAATTGACCCCTTACATAGTTTGATTCCTATTGCACCTGCAGCGCATTATTGGATGGGCGGTGTGGCAACAAACATGCATGCTGAAACATCATTGACTGGTTTGTATGCAGTAGGGGAAGTAGCATGCACTGGTGTTCATGGGGCCAATAGATTGGCCAGTAATTCTTTATTGGAGTGCCTTGTATTTGCTGGCCAAATGTCTAATATTCATTTAAATGATTACCTTTATCCGAACAGAGATATTCCAAAATATTGTTTTCATGTTGATATTCTTTCTGATATAGATGAAGCTAGTAATGATGATTTTTTGAGATCATCTATTAACGAATTAAGAGAATTATTTTGGAATGAGGTGGGAGTAAATCGATCTAAGAAGGGTATGCAACGAGCTATCAAAAATATAAGATCAGATTTCAACAATTTATCCCAACACACTTTATTAAGTTTAGTCCAGAATCAAAATATAGATATATGCAACTACTTTGATGAAATAACAAGAAAGAAAATAAATTTACTTCTTGATTTGAGTCATCGACAACTAACTAGTATTCTAACATTAAATGCTTGCTTATTTAGATGTGAAAGCAGGGGTGGGCATTATAGAGTCGATGCCCCTCAATCTTTGCCATACTGGAGATGTCATTCTCAACAGATAAGAGGTGAATCAATAAAAACAAGGCCTGTAAGAAATTAACTCTATTAGAAATCTCTAGGCCCATTATAGCCACTTATGTTAGCTAATTCATCAAGAGATTTTACACCTGATTGTATCTCTCCATTGATTTCCCATGAGGGGAAGGCTTCAATTCCTTTTCTTTTACATAAATCTGTTTTGCTGTTGACCCCGTCAATAGCGCATTCAACTGATTTAAGATTATCTGATGCTTCATTTCCAAACATTTCCATCTGATCATGGCAATGAGAGCACCAATATGCTTTGTATAGAATTATATTTTTCTTGTTTAAATACTGTGCTAATTGAATTGAAGATTTTGAGCTTTTATTGTTGATTATAGGAGCCTCTCCTTGATTTAAAATTGGAGATTGAGCTTTACTTGGATCCACTGACGATGTCCATATTAATCCTCCTAATAAAATAACTATAGTAACAATTAAACCTCTAAAAAATAATTCTCTACGGTCTTCCCAACCTCCTCCAATTATTGTTAAGATAAAAATAAAACTGGATATTACAGCTGAAAGAATACAGAAAAAACAAAAAGCTTTTATTTTTATGATCATTATTCCCATCAATATAAAACTGAATATGGCCATAGAATTTGATATAAGAAATAATCCCCACCATGCTTTTCTAGTGACTTCTAGCTTGCTTGTAGATATCCAAGGCAGAAAAGGAATTGTCGCTAGAAGTAATACGCTTAGATAACAAATAAAACCAATAAAAGATAGTGGAATATCTGACCCATTAATTTGAAAGACTGTACCCCAAGGGCTATTGAGAACTTTGTCGCAACCGCCTGTTCCCCCAGGACAAGAAAGAGTGCTAATCCAACCCCATCTATGGAGAGTGATAGAACCTGTATCAATAATTCCTATGGTTGCCAAGACTCCTATAAGAGTCCGAGCAATCTTGGAGCCTGGATCCTGTCTTCTACGACTTTTTATGCGAGATGTCCCCATTTTGTTAGTAATTTTTGGATCTTTAGAGTTTTTCTAAGAATAGTCTTTTTATGAGTTAGAACGATCATATTATTTTTATGATGATTGATTTTCTTTTAAGTTTCCATAATGATTGAGATAGTAAAAGGCAATAAATCATAGATAAGACGAAATCATTTCCCCAACTGCATCCGTCAGTAGCTTTTGTTCACCTTGGGTGTGAAAAAAATCTTGTGGATACTGAACACATGATGGGTTTACTTGATCAAGCAGGATATGCAGTTAATTCTAATCCTTCTGATGCTTCTTTAGTAGTTGTAAATACCTGTAGTTTCATTCAAGATGCCCGCGAAGAATCCGTTCGAACATTAATAGGTTTGGCAGATCAGGGGAAAGAACTAATTATTGCTGGATGCCTTGCGCAACATTTTCAAGATGAATTGATGCAGTCAATCCCAGAAGCAAAAGCAATTATTGGTACTGGAGATTATCAGCACATCTTAAAGGTCTTGAAAAGAATTGAGAAGGGAGAAAGAGTTAACCAAGTTTCTCAGATACCTAAATTTGTTGGGGATGAAAAGTTACCTCGTTTTAGAGCTAAAGGTCAGGCCATTGCTTATTTAAAAATTGCTGAAGGATGCGATTATCGTTGTGCTTTTTGCATTATTCCAAAATTAAGAGGAAATCAACGAAGCCGTTCAATTGAATCAATTGTCTTTGAAGCGAATGAATTAGCCAAAAATGGTGTAAAAGAATTAATTTTAATTAGCCAAATTTCTACTAATTATGGAATTGATATTTATGGATTTCCTGCTCTAGGTAATTTATTAAGAGCTCTTGGAGAGGTTGATATCCCTTGGATTCGAGTTCACTATGCATACCCTACAGGGATCACATCTGAATTGATCCAGGTTTTTAAAGAAGTACCTAACTTACTGCCCTATCTTGATTTGCCTTTGCAACATAGCCATCCAGATGTACTCAGAGCAATGAATCGACCGTGGCAGGCTGATCTTAATTCTTCTTTATTAGATAGCATTAGAGACCAATTGCCTGATGCTGTATTTAGAACATCTTTTATTGTGGGCTTCCCTGGCGAGACGGAATCTGAATTTGATCATCTTGTTTCTTTTGTTGAAAATCAGGAATTTGATCATGTTGGTGTCTTTACATTTTCCTTGGAGGAGGGAACGAAGGCTTCATCTTTAGATAATCAAGTTCCTTTGGACGTTGCGCAATCACGCAAAGATAAAATAATTTCCATTCAGCAACCTATTGCGGCTCGAAAAAATCGAAATTCCATTGGAAGGACTCTGGATGTATTAATTGAGAAAGAAGATTTAGAAACAGGAGAAATATTGGGTAGATGTTATCGCTTTGCTCCAGAAGTTGATGGATCAGTGAGATTGCAAGGAGATAGTTCCGACAAGAGTTTCATTCCTGGAAGCATGGTTCCAGCATTAATTACTGGTTCTGATTTATATGATTTGACAGGAAGAGTTATTGGAGCTAAGGAAATGGTTTTGTCTGCAAGAACTAAACTTTAGATAAATAAAAAGAATATTCCTTTTATTTTCCCTCAATATATTTTGTAGCAACTTATCTTTGCATTGAATTTCAATTGGCTTTTTAAAGATAATTAGATTAGCTTTATTGCTTTTAAGACTTTATTGATACCAAACGCTGCACCAAGACCGATTCCAACTAGCGCAAAATAAAATAAAACTCCCATTAGCAAAAATCAATTTGTACTTATTAGAACAGATCTAGGTCCCTTTTGTGCCAAAACTATTTAGCTTTTGAAATTTAATCTTGTATGTAAGGCTTCCCATGGATTAGGCAATACTCAGCCTTTTGTAGTTCTCTGCCAAGATAAAGAGCATGATCAAGCTTGGAAAGTGGTAATGGTCCCTCCCCTTCAGTTATTTTAATTCCCAGTTCTTTTGCGGTTTTCCCTTTAAATATTTGAACAGGGTATCTTTCGTTCCCATTACTGCAGCTAATTACTTTTCCAGTTGTGGGGTCTGTTGCTCTTCCTGTGTCATCAATATTATTGCTGAAATGCTTAACTACTAATTCCTTTGTTTTTTCGTCTACGATGATTAAAAAATACCCATTTGGATCGAGTGCAATATTCCTTCCAGAATATTTTTCGTCGATATCTTTGATCAGTTTTTCTGTATTTGTTTTGGAAAACTTTGTGCCCATATCTTTAAATTACAAATTAGGTCATATTTATACAAGTAAAGCTATCAAAAAGAAATAATTTGATTAAAGCTTATAGGAGGTTAAATATTATTAAGTATATCTATCAAGATCTTGAAAAATTATTGGCATACGGAATTGTAGAATTGAAGGAAATTAATACTGTCTTTTCATATAAGAACTTATTTTTATTGCAAAATCAATCATGAAATTTATAGGCCATTGTCCGAAATGTATTAACTGGTTTTCAATTCAAACTTTTTTACCTTTTATCACTATTAATCCTAAAGAACAATTTTGTAAATACTGTGGATCAAAGCTTGAGTTGAAAAGATGGTAGGGAAAGATCTATCTTGAAATTATATTTTTAAGAAATATTAGCAAAAGAAAATTTATAATAATAAATGAAATGTAAACAATTCTTGGGTTTTTTAACCCTTTTGGAGCTGTAAGTTCAATTCCAAATATACTAAATAATGTTTGCTTATCATCGTTATCGTAAGATAATAGACCTTTCGTTGAATCGTCTTCTTTTATCTTATCTTGAGTTTTATTATCTTCCATAGACTTGATATTTTTAACATTATAAATCCAACTATTAATGCTTAAAGGGAAGTTCATTATTTGATGCAATTATTGATTCTTTCATTAGTTGATTGGCTTCTGGTAATAATGAGTTCATTATACTATCTAATCTTTTGTCATACCACCTATGTAGACTAAATCTTTGAGAAGCCTGGAAACCTCTCCTGAATTTATGATTCCCTCCTGCGCCTGGATCAAATCTTTTGATACCTTTTTCTATTGCCCATGAAATAGGAGAGTAGTAGCAAAGCTCAAAATGAAGATTCTGAATCTCTTCTTTGCATCCCCAATACCTTCCCCATAATATTGTCCAATCAGTTATACATAGAGACATTGCAATAGGCTTCTTAGGATCATCTTTATAAGCATTGAATAATACTACTTTGCTTTTTAAATCGTTATCGGATAATTCTTCAAAGAATTTGCTTGTTAAATATTTACTTCCCCATTCCCCCCACTTTAAACAATGATTCGCGTAAAAGTTGTGCATAATCCTCATCGTTTTTAAATCAATTTCTTTCCCATTCAAAACGGATATTTTAATATTATTATTTTTTATCGATTTTCTTTCTCTCTTAATATTTCTTCTTTGGTTGGAGTTGAACCTGGCTAGGTAATCATCAAAACTTTTTTCTCCTATTGATTTCCACTCGGTTTGAGTATTTATCCAACAAGACCACTCTGCTACTTCCCCATACTCCATCCATCGTTGGTCTACATATAGAAAGTTGCAGCTTAAGATTCCGTTTTTCTCTGCAAATTTATCTATATTTTCCATAATGATTTTAGTGATTTCTTTTTTATCTTTGTCATCTGCAATGAAAAATCTATAACCTTCTATAGGACTTAATGGGCTCATACCTATTAGCTTGGGATAATATTTCAAGCCAAGTTGGGCCGATAACCTTACAATCGACTGGTCAAAAATAAATTCTCCATAGCTGTGATTTTTTAAATAAAGGGGTGCTAAAGCTATTAATTTACCTTTTTCCCAGAGTGTTAAATGTAATGGAATCCACCCATATTTTGCTGAGATGCTATCAGATTTTTCTAATGCATGAAGCCATTTCCATTGATAAAAAGGAATTATGTCTTTACCTAAAATACCATCCCATTGTTGTTCTGAAACTTCTTCAATTGAGTGATGCCAGGATGGAGTTATTAGTGATTTCAAAATCTATTTCTTATGTATGAAAGCATGACTTCATTTGCTCCTAGATCCTTTATGTCTTTTAATTTCCATGCTTCAGCTTGTGTTAATTGCACAGGTAAGTTATTTATTGCTGTATGGGTCCATGTGTATTTACCAGCAAGAATTTTAGGTGAAAATGTTAGCTGTAATTCATCAATCCTATCCTCTAATAATAAAGATGAAATTAGTTTCATTCCACCTAGTAAAACTATTTTTGAAATACCTTCATTATAGATTTTATTCAAAGTTTGCGTCCACTTTTCTTCCATAATTAAATGCCGATCAAAACCTGATTGTATTAATCTGTGATTTTTGTTGGGAGTTAATATCCATTTGGATATTGGTTGTTTAAAGAAAGCCCAATCTTCAGAAAATGCTGCTTTTTGGCTGACTATTATAGAAATTGGTTGCGAAGAACGTTTCTCATGACCCCTTTGATTGATTAATTTTTGATTGTGAATCAAGCATGTACTTTCATGTGCGTTTAGGGTCCCACTTCCCATTAACGTCGCATCACTCCAGCTTAAGGCCTTTTCTAAAGCTTCTCTATCCCCCTTGCCTCCTATATTGGCTTTGCCGCCTGAGGAAAGAGCAATCCTTCCGTCTAAGCTCATTGCTAGTACTAGACGAACTGTAGGCAAGTAGAGCAATCTTTAAATAGAAGTATCTTTCTTAATCAAGTTACTTGAGTCAGAATAAATCTCTGCAGCATTGTTCGGGCTTTCTTGTAGACGAACTTTATGAAGGCTTGCACCGATTTCTTGAATTGGATATTTTAATTTATCTGATATATGAAGAGCAATATTTTCTGCTGTAGGAACACAATTGGAGAAGTGTTTGATGTCTTTATTTAAGAAAGTATGATCAAAAGGCTCTACAACTAAATCTTCAACTAATTGTTGAAGTGATCCAAGATCACAAATCATTCCTGTTCTAGAATTAATATTTCCTTTTACAGTTATTTCAACAAGATAGTTATGACCATGACCATTGGTTCTCGCACATTTCCCATATATTGCTTCATTTTCCGCTTGAGATAGCTCTTCCCTTGCCAATCTATGGGCTGCCGCAAAGTGACTTTTAATTGTTATGTAAGCTTCCATATTATTGCCTAAATAATCGGCCCAGAGATTTTGATTTTCATATAATCTTAGCGATTTTAGTGGTATGTCAGATTCTAACCTGGACCATATCACACGTGTTAAAGCCTCTGTTGTAGGTAGGCAGCCGTTAGCTTTGGATATGTCAAATTCTGGCCATGTTTCATTAAGGAATCGAAAGTCCAGTTGATTAGTGACTTTCTCTTTAATTGCGTGCTTTATTTCTGAAAGATTTAAAACCATTCCATCTGCATTTAATGTTCCTTCCATTGAGACAATTAATTCGTAATTGTGACCATGGCCAGGAGCGATTGCACATGCACCAAAGTGTTTTGAATTATCATCAGTTGATAACTCTGGCAGCCAATATCGATGACTTGCACTAAATAATGCTCGCCTTGTGATCACACAGGTCCGTCCTTGCCCGTGTTTGTGCTCAGATGTGATTGTATTCATAGTATTTTCAATCACTGGCACCATTTTAATTTGTTCTACGTTTTTTTGTTTGTATGACCAATTTGAACACTGTGAACTCGTTACGCAACATATTAGGAGGTCGTAATCTTTATCTTGTAGGAATTATGGGTTCAGGCAAGTCCAGCACAGGTCCACATCTTGCAAAAGCTCTGGAATATAAATTTGTTGATCAGGATAAATTGATTGAGGAAGTTGCAAAATTATCTATTCCTGAAATTTTTGATCAAGACGGTGAAAGTGGTTTTAGAGAGCTTGAAGCTCAAGTTTTAAAAGAAATTGGCAAGAGACATTCATTAGTTGTTGCCACAGGAGGAGGGGTCGTTTTACGAAGTCACAATTGGGGTATTCTTCATCAAGGGATAGTTATTTGGATCTCTCCATCACGGGATCGTCTTATTGCAAGGTTGGAATCTGATCAAACCAAGCGACCTTTGCTTACAAATAGAGATCCTATAGCTGCGCTTGACTCGTTAATAAAGGAACGCCAACCTTTTTATGCTGAATCTGATTTGTACATATCCGTAGCCAACGAAACCGCTGAAGAAGTTGCTTTGGATATTTGTAATAAGTTACCTGCAATACTTACTAGCCCGGAGGAGTTAGACGTATAGCAAACCATTGCACAGTAAATCCAGGCTTAATTTCCAGATCACATGCAGTATCTAATAATCTTTTGGCAGCTTCTTGCTTAGATGCTTCATTCAGTAAATCTTTTGGTATTGCTTCTAATTTGTTAAGCCAATTCTCTAGCCATTTTAGTGTTTCTTCGGATGTTAAATATTGCTCATCTTTGTTTGGTTCCATAACTACATAATTTTCATTATCACGTATTAGGGGATTAGACATATTTTCAGTGGTTTATAAAGTCGCAGGATCTGTTGCCATAAGCATATCTTCTAGTTGGTCTCTCCACTCAAATAACGTTTCTAATTTTGGATTGTCATTGAAACCTGGACAACCTTTGCCATGAAGCTGCTCACCTGATGAGACTGGGAAGCGAAGTAAGGATAATTGAGCGCCTACTGCTATATCAGCAATGCTTAGGGAATCTCCAATTAACCATTTATTAGATGAAACTAAATTTGATAATTGCTCAAGGTTGTTTAGCAGTTCCTTGCTTTCATCTTGATTGATTACTTCTGCCACCCCACTGATTAACTCACAAGGAAGTTTGTTTACAAACTCTTTAAATGGTTTTGGAAAATCTTCAGGTAAAAGGGCTACTCGAAGAGATGAGTCTAATGCAGCTGCTTTGATTAATTCTCTTCGTACAGATTTGGCCAACCTAGTATCTGCCCAATCTTCAATTAGATGAGACATCGCCAATTCTTCAGTGTGAGAAGGTAATAGTTGAGGATCCTTTGTGATAGTTTCTAGATATTTAATAATTGCACTAGAGTCAGAAAGAATTGTTTCACCATCTTTTAAAACTGGAACTTGCCTTTGTCCAGAAACTTTGAAAACATCCACTTGTCCTATGCCTGGAGAGATTTCAACGGTTCTGTAGCTTAGTTGCTTGGCATTTAGAACCATTCGCACTTTCAGGCAAAAGGGGGAATGCTGAAACTGATAGAGTTCTAACATGAAGATTTAGAGTCAAAGATGGTAAGACTGGCTATTAAGGATATGAAAGAGTAATAGCAATGGGCGAGTTTTTTTCGAATGTTTCTAGATATCCCAAATATCTCATAACAATTGTTCTTGGTGTCTTTGCTGCTTCTTTTGGTCCATTAGTTAGTAGGAGCAAGAACCCTATTACAGCGGTAGCTCTTATAGGGGCTTTAATCAGTGGTTTGCTTACTTTGTCTTTTATTGTCAGGGGTATGGTGCTTCCGTCATCTTTACATTAGTTATGGCTCAAAGTCGACGAGTTGAGAAAGTGGCTGCACTCATTCGAAAGGAGATGAGTCAGCTTTTACTAAATGGACTAAGAGATCAGAGAGTACACTCCACAATGATTACTATTACTGATGTTGAGGTCTCGGGAGACCTCCAACATTGCAAGATTTTTGTAAGCATTTTTGGTGACCCAGGCAAAATAGATGCAGTCTTTTCTGCCTTAGAGGCATCTCAAGTCTTTTTAAAGGGTGAATTGGGCCGAAGATTAGAAATGAGACGAGCTCCTGAAATTATTTTCAAATTAGACCGTGGAATGGAAAAAGGTAATTCTGTTCTTGATCTCTTAGGTAAATTAGACGAAGAAAGAAAAACAAAAAATCAGAATATGGTTGAATTTCAAGATTGATTGTGCCTTCTAATGAATTTGTAAAGCTTCGAGAAAAGGTTGCTGAGATTTTTGTTGTTAGGGCAAGTGGTTATCTCCTGGATTCACAGAGACAGTATCCAGCATGGGAATTATCTAATAGCAAATTGAAAACACTTTTAGAAAATGGGCTTGGAGGTGTCATTTTGTACGGAGGTACTGTTAACGAAATCAAAGAAAGATCAAGAAATATACAAAATTGGTCTAAGCACCCAATTTTGATTTCTGCTGATGTGGAAGAAGGGGTAGGTCAGCGTTTTGAGGGAGGATCATTTCTCCCACCTCCAATGACCCTTGGCCTGAATTATTTAGAAGACTCTGAAGAATCGCTTCTACTGGCGGAGGAATATGGAAAATGTATAGGTACGCAAGCGCGACGTTGCGGATTGAATTGGGTATTAGCTCCTGTTTGTGATGTTAATAGTAATCCTTTAAATCCTGTAATCAATATGAGAGCTTGGGGGACAGATCCTTTAACAGTTGCTGCTCTTGTATGTGCTTTTAACAAAGGTTTAAGCTCCCAAGGGGTAATGGGTTGTGCAAAACATTTTCCAGGCCATGGGGATACCAAAGTCGATTCACACCTGGAATTACCCCTGCTTGATCACGACTTTTCACGTTTGGAGGAAATAGAACTCGTTCCTTTTAAGGCGTTGATAGATCAAGGGATTAATAGCGTAATGACTGCACATGTTTTGTTCAGAAATATAGATCCCACGAATTTGGCAACTTTTTCAAAAATGATTGTCACTAATCTACTCAGGCAAAAACTTGGGTTTAATGGTTTGATTGTTACCGACGCTTTGATTATGAGAGCAATTAGTGAGAGCGTTAGCTGCGCCGAGTCAGCAGTCATGGCTTTTGAAGCAGGCGCTGATTTAATCCTTATGCCTGAAGATCCTTTTCAAGCAATTGACTCAATCGTTGAGTCAATAATGGATGGGAAAGTACCCATTTCAAGGCTTGAAGAATCATTACAGCGGAGAAGAAGAGCTATGTCTAACTTAACAACAAACTTTGCCTCGTCTGAGAAGGAAGCGGAATGCAATGACGTACTAATATTTGAGCAGCCAGAGGATCATTCCTTAGTGAAGAGACTAATTGATATTTCTGTACAGATTAACAAACCTTCCCATATGCAAATTTCTGGAGATTTGATAAACCTAATTACCGTGGATACTGTATTGCCTTGCCCATATTTCAATAACTCGTCTCCCGCCTTGTTGATTCCTCAGGAATATGGTTGTAAAACTATTCTCTGTCATCCCTTTGGCGTGTCCCCATGGCAGGATAATGATTTGGAGCCATTGGCTTTAGAGCGTTTGGGGCAAGGTCCTTTTCTTCTTCAATTATTTGTACGAGGGAATCCTTTCAGAGGTAATCAAGATATAAATGAACGATGGATCGCCGCTGTCGAACAATTGCAACGTAATGAGTTGCTTTCAGCAGTTGTAGTTTATGGAAGCTTTTACTTTTGGAAAGAGTTACATCAAGTTCTAACCCCTTCGATACCTCTTGCTTATAGTCCTGGACAGATGCGACAAGCACAATTGAAGATTCTTCAGTCTCTCTTTAAAACTTCTGGGCATGACCTTATAGATAAAAATGTAGAGTTCACTAATTAAATCAGACTCAAATGAAGCTATCTTTTTGACAAGCTATGATTTCCGAGCTCAGTTTCCCTTTAAGTGGAAAAACTATTGTTTTGACACGCTCTCAGAACCAGCAAGCTGAAGCTCGAACTTTGTTTGAGAGTAGAGGTGCTAAGGTCTTAGACCTGCCAGCTTTAGTAATTGGTCCTCCAGACAAATGGGAACCTTTAGATCATGCTTTGTTAGAAATAGAAGGATTTCATTGGATAATTTTTTCAAGTATTAATGGTGTGAAAGGAGTAGAGCAAAGATTGAAATTGATTGGTAAGTCTCTTTCAAGCGTGTCAAAAGGTTTGAAGATAGCCGTTATTGGAAAGAAGACTGCTCAGTATCTAAAAACTTTTGGTGTTATTCCTGATTTTGTACCGCCACAATTTGTAGCGGATAGTTTAATTGATCATTTCCCTGTTTCAGTAGAGGGATTAAGGATTTTGATACCAAGAGTTCAAAGTGGAGGTAGAAATATTTTGGCAGAAGCTCTGTGTAAATTAGGGGGACTTGTTGTTCAAGTTCCAGCATATGAATCTAAGTGTCCAAAAGATATTCCTAGTGAAACTGTTATAGCATTAGAAAATGCAAAAGTTGATGCAATTGTATTTACCAGTGCTAAAACAGCTATTAATACCTCGAAATTGTTGCTTAGTATTTTTGGAGATCAATGGAAGAAAATAATTTTAGATGTGAATATTATTTCTATAGGTCCTCAGACAACTATTAGCTGTAAAAAAGAGTTTGATAAGGTAGATCAGCAAGCAAAGCAATATGACTTAGATGGCTTGATCGAGGCTTGTATTGAATCTTTCAATATATAATTTCAATAATATAAGGGACCTTACTGTTAATTACCATAACCACTTTCAACAAGCTTTGTAAAATTGTTCAGGTTATTTTGAAGTTCATTTGTGACTAACTTTCCAAGAATATCTTCTTTCATAAATCTAGCCAGACCCTTAGGTAATTCGTATGAGATTTTTAAGTTAACAATTGTACAACTTTGATTTTCTTCGAAAAATGTAACACAACCTTTTGTAGGTAAGCCTCCAATTGATGACCATTTAAGTCTTTCTTTTTCAACTCTTTCATTGATTTGTGCTTTCCATTTAAAGCGAAAGCCATTTGCAGCTAATGTCCATTCTGTAAGATCTGGGAGAGTTTTTGTCTCGTCATCAATTGTTTTAACTGATTCTATCCATGTCATCCATAAAGGCATTGCATCTAGGTCACTCCAAACGTTCCATACCTTTTCGACAGGAGCATTGATTGTGCTAATTACTTTATGTTCAAGCCATTGACCCATATTTAAGAAACTGATGAATTTTTTTCTAATTTTATTGATTTACCAAGTATTGCTGCGGCTGCTAAATGCCCACTCATTGTTGCACCTTCCATTGAATCTATATAATCTTGGCGCGTATAACTACCCGCTAAGAAAAAGTTTGGTATTGGTGTTGACTGTTTAGGTCTAAAAGGCTCCATCCCTGGTTCTTCTCTATATAAAGATTCAGTTAATTTTACAACGTTACTCCAAATTAACTTTAGATTTTTAGCGGAAGGGAAAAGCTCTCTTACCTGAGCATCTGTATGCTCAACTATTTGTGTTTTCGATTTTGGAATCCATGGATCTCCTGGGGTTAGAACGCATTGTAGAAGAGATCCAAGTCCTTCTTTGCGATAATCTTCAGGACTTGTCAGTGCTAAATCAGCAAAACAACTGAAATCAGCATCAGCACTATATAAGAGATTATCAAGCCCTGATGGTGTTTTGAGATTCATTTGTGCTGAGTTATTTTTTAATTCAGTCACCCATCCATCATATCTAAGTTGAACTGTCGCTACTGGAACTGCCTCTAAGTTATCGATAGCTGCAAATTGCGGGTATATTTTCCATTCCTGTGGGATTATTTTTTTAATGCCTGGAACATCACAGGCTGCAAGATATTTATCAGCTTGAATTTCTATTTCTCCATTAGGCGTATTCAGAATTATTCCAGTAACCGTAGGTGCTTTGGAGTTTTTATAACGAATTTCTTTGACTCTGTTTCGAAGGTGTAGTTTTGCACCTTTAGCTTCAAGATATTTGAGAATGGGTTTTGTTAGCCATTTGTGAGGAGAGCCTTTGAGGAGATTTAATTTAGAGGCTTCTGTTTTTGCTGCAAACATCATAAATATTGTCAGCATGCATCTGGCTGACATTGCTTCACAATCAATAAACCCAAGAGCGTAAGCAATGGGGTTCCACATCCTTTTAATGCTATTCAGACTTCCACCATGACTTAAAAACCAATCTTGAAAACTGATGCTATCCAACGCTCTAATCGTTTTCATTGCACTTTCGTAATCAATAAGACCTTGCACAATTGGGCTAGTTCCTAGAGCAAGCGCATTCCTTAGTTTATCGATCCAGTTTAGTTGTGAAGTCGTGAAGAAGGCTTTAAGACCATTGAATGGTGCACCCAGTACAAAACGAAAATCTAGTGGTTTTACTTCTCCTCCTTTATTTACAAATAAATGCATATGCTCTTTGGGTAACAAATTTTCTAATGCCCCCACTTTTTTCATCAGGGCAAAAAGATTTGCATAATTAAAGAAAAAAACATGGAGACCCATTTCTATATGGTTTCCGTCTTTATCTTCCCAACTCCCTACTTTCCCACCTAAGAAGGGCCTGGCTTCATAAAGATCAACTTCATGGCCTTCATCTACAAGGTCTACTGCTGCAGAAAGGCCAGCTAGGCCAGCGCCAACTATGGCCACTTTCATGGATTTATTTGTAGGAACTTGCTAACGCTAATAACAATAGTTGAAATGTTGTATAAGACAAAATGGAATGTTTATTAATAGACTGAGATTAGGGTATATGAAAAACACTGATGAGTATTTCTCCTTTATCAAGTAATGAGACCCATAGCGCACAAAATGGCAAAGGAATCTTAATTACTCAAATGGCGATGGAGCAATTGGCGAGACTTTGCAAGGAGAAAGGGGATGATCAATTATTGCGTGTAGGGGTTCGTTCAGGTGGATGCAGTGGCATGAGTTACACAATGGATTTTGTAACTGCAGTTTCTATAGAGAAAAATGATGAAGTTTATGAATATGTCACTAGTGATGGAATAGCTTTTAGAGTGGTTTGTGATCCCAAAAGCCTTTTATATATCTATGGCATGCAATTAGATTTCAGTAATGAACTAATAGGTGGTGGCTTTAATTTTACAAATCCAAATGCCACACAAACCTGTGGTTGTGGAAGTTCATTTGCTGTTTGAAAATTAACCGTATCTTTTATTCAATTCACCCATAACTTGTCATCTAATGGATCTTAATAACGAGAGTCTCTTTGACAATGCTATGTCTAGATATCAATCTGGCGAAGAGGCAAGTGAGTTAATTAGAGACTTTGAAGAGATTACGAATTCTTCTCCTAATCAATCAGCAGGTTGGACGTGCTTGTCTTGGTTGCAATTGCTCTGCAATAAGCACCGAGATGCTCTCAAGTCAGCTCGAATTGCAGTTAAATTAAACCCTCAAGACCCTCAATCAAGAATTAATCTGAGTATTGCCTTGCTAGAAACCAATTCCAAAGGAGTTAGAGAACATATTGATTTTGTTAAAAGAGCTGTATTGATAGTTCCAGAACTTGAGAAAGAATTGAAAGATTCAATAAACGATGGACTTAGTCGTAAGCCTGATTGGGACTCGTTGAAAAAGATTCAAACCTGGCTGGACTTCTGATTTGACTAAATTACTTTTAATTAGTAATGGTCATGGAGAGGATCTCTCAGGTTCGATATTAGGAAATGAGCTGAAAAAACAAGGTCATGAGGTTGCTGCATTCCCTTTGGTTGGCAAGGGTAATGCTTATACCAAATCAGATATAAAAACGCATGGTATGCGGAAAGAATTTAGTACTGGGGGTCTAGGTTATACAAGTTTGATAGGAAGGTTAACTGAGTTGGTGCAAGGGCAACTATTTTATTTGATTTGGACTTTTTTGCGTTTATTACAAATAGCAAGGAGTTACGACTTCCTTATTGTTGTTGGAGATGTTGTGCCAATTTTGGCTGCATGGTTAAGCCATCGAAAGATGGTTGTTTATTTGGTTGCATATTCAAGTCATTATGAAGGTAAATTGCGTTTACCCTGGCCTGCTGCAAGTTGTTTGAAAAGCAAGCGTTGTTTAGAGATTTTTACTAGGGATGACTTGACTGCTAAAGATTTAACATTGCAATTGAAGCGTTCGGTTCTTTTCTTAGGCAATCCATTTATGGATATTGTTTTAAAGCCTAAGAAGCCTTTACCTCAAAGATTGTTTCGTTTGGGGTTATTGCCAGGTAGTCGTCGACCTGAACTAGATCAAAACTTGTTGATAATTTTAAGAGTATTGCAGTCTTTACCTCAATCTATTCTGACTAACTCAGAGTTTAGTTTTGATATGGCATTGGTAAATGCTTTAAATGATAGAGCTTTGTGGAAATTAATTAGTAAAGATGGATGGCAAATAATTGCAAATTCGGAAGCGAATAGTTTTTCACATATCTTGAATCATGGTTTTTGCTCAGTGAAAGTGCATAGGAACTCTTTTGCACAGGTTTTGCAAAGCAGTGATGTTCTTTTATGTATGGCTGGCACTGCAGTTGAGCAAGCTGTTGGTTTGGGAAAACCAGTAATTCAAATTCCTGGTAAAGGCCCCCAATTTACATCTGCTTTTGCTGAAGCTCAGAGAAGATTACTTGGTAAAACAGTTTTTTGTGCAGAAGGCAATGTTGTTAAGGGAAGCAATATATTTTTAAGTACAGCTGATTTAATTGTAGATATATTTAATCGAGTTCACAGAGATATTGAACTCAAAGAAAATTGTAGGAAAGAGGCTTCTATGAGACTTGGCACAGATGGAGGAACACAACGTATCGCAGAATCTATTAAAAACTTGATTTTTTATAATGTATAAAACCCAAAAAGAATATTGTAGGTTGTCATGAGGCGATTGTAATTGCCGAGAGTGCTTCGTTAAGCATAGGGTAAGTAAATTTAAAAGCTACTGTTGAGAGGCGTTCTGAATCAACCCTCTGTCCTTCAAGAACTACTTTTGCCCCATCGCCTAATAAAAGTTTCAGAATTAATTCTGGAACTGGTAAAAGTGTTGGTCTATTAAGAGTTTTGCCCAAAGTCTCGCAGAATTTAGACATCGTTACAGGGTTTGGACTTACACCATTGAAAACCCCTTCCCAATTGCGATTGATTAGTGCATTCTCAATCATATTGCATAAATCACTTCTATGAATCCAGCTCATCCATTGCTCTCCATTTCCAATCGGTCCTCCAAAACCTGCTTTGAAAATCGGTAGCATTTTACCTAATGCGCCCCCATCTTTTTCAAGTACTATTCCTGTTCTAATTATTACCAATCTTGTTTGCATAGGTTTCTTCAAAGAATTATCTTCCCATTCGGCACATAGTTCAGCAAGAAAGTCTGTACCTGCCCTGCTTCTTTCAGTGAAGATTGAGTCTGAGCTTGTACCATAAAACCCTATTGCTGAGCCATTTACTAATATTTGTGGAGGCGTTTTTAGTTTTGACATTGCATGTATTAAATAGGAAGTTGTTTTTAACCGACTGCTTTTTATGGCTTGGCAATTTTTTTTGGACCAACGTTTGTTTGCAATAGGTTCACCAGCAAGATTGATTACACCTTCAGCATTTATTAGGGCATCCATGAGAGCACCTTTCTCCCAACTCGAATGCAAAGTTGGGTTACTCTTTATGAAAGTACTTTCATTATTTGCACAATAAAACTTTAATTTTTCTTTCTCCTTTCGACTAACTATTGTTAGTTGATGACCGGACTTTAGAAGTTTAGGGACTAATTCAGAGCCAATAAAACCTGAACATCCAAGTAGTAGTAAACGCATAAAACCTCATGACATTGATGGAATGAGCATTGGTGTTAAATAATTAAATGCTTATCATTTGAGTAGAATAAACTCTTTTATGACTGAACAACCCTCTTCAGTTAAAGTTCCTAGGCCTTTTCGCAAGGGATCCTTAGTTCGTGTGAATGCAGAAGCCTATAAAAATAGTGTTGAATCTTTAGCGAGTGACACATCTCTTCCGGATTATATTTTTGAAGGTCCAGGAGAGCTGCTGCTTGTTCAGGGTGATTATGCTCAAGTTCGTTGGCGCAGGCCTGTTCCTGATATTTGGTTCCGGCTTGATCAATTAGAGACATGGACTGCTTGATGGGTTGTTAGCAAGCTGTTAAGTGCTTTCTTTCTTTCTTTAGCTTCAGTCGCATTTTTGATGCTTGACGTAGCATTTCGTTACCATCATGTAGATAATTTTCTACATAACCTGATGTATATCTTTCCCATTCATTAATACCATCTTGTATTTCTGAAAAACATTGATAAAGGCTGAGACTAAAGTAATTTGCTTCAACAGGAGTTGGATGAGACTGATAAATATCTTTTGCTTGGTTTATTTTTCTTTGACTGCTAGTAATATATTTACAGAAACATCCCATCAACATATCGTCGTAAGGATCAGCTGATAGCTCTTTTAATTTTACAGGAAATTGATTGAGGATTTCACCCATTAATCTATCTATTGGAGAATAAACAATTTTTATCCATAGACCTATTGCATGGTCAGTGACATGACCTTTCTTCTTGGGAACTTGATATTCCTCATGATTTCTTTTGGAATTTTCCTGTACTGGGCTATTCCGCCCATTGGTTTTATCATTTCTTAGTTTTTCCCACGCTGCATTTATAGCAAGAATTTTATTTTGATCGCCTCCAGTATCAGGATGGTATTTTTTTGCCAGCTTTCTGTATGCGGCTTTGATTTCCTTCAGTTCTGAGTTGTGCGAAATGCCTAGAACTTTGTAGGGATCTTGTTTCATTTTAATTATTTTCGAATGAATCTTTTAAATGCATCCATCGATTTTTGGCTGAAATGATGAAACATTGTTGAACATAGGTGTAGATAAATATCTTTCTCCAAAACTGGGTAAAACAACAACCAACCTTTTATTGCTCATATTAGATGTACATCCTATTTTAAGAGCCGCAGCAACAGCCGCTCCACTACTGATTCCACTAAGGAGTCCCTCTTGACGAGCAAGTTGTCTGCCGGTTTCCATTGCTTCATCATCGCTAATTTTTAAAACTTCATCAATTAATGAAGTGTCTAGTACTTTGGGGATAAAACCAGCACCTATACCTTGAATAATATGTGCACCAGGTTGTCCCCCAGACAGTACAGCACTATTTGCAGGCTCTACTCCAAAAACTTTGATGTTTGGGTTTTTTTTCTTAAGAACTCTTGCGCATCCAGTGATTGTCCCACCAGTACCAATCCCTGCAACTAAGCCATCAATATCTCCTTCACAATCTAACCAAATCTCTTCTGCTGTAGTTGTCTCATGGATTTTTGGATTTGCAAGATTATCAAATTGCTGTAATAAATATGAGTTTGGAATTTGATTGACTAATTCTTTAGCAAGGTTAATAGCTCCTTGTATCCCTTCATTCCCAGGAGTTAGTTGGATTTCAGCGCCATAAGCACGAAGCATGGCCCTTCTTTCAGTACTCATTGAATCAGGCATTGTAAGAATTAATCGATACCCTTTTGCGGCTGCAACCATTGCTAGTGCTATCCCTGTATTACCGCTTGTTGGCTCTATAAGAACTGTTTTTGTTGGACTGATGGTACCTTTTTGTTCAGCTTCTACGACCATTGCGCCAGCAATACGATCTTTGACAGATGATGTTGGATTAAAGCTTTCGAGCTTTGCTAATAAATGAGCATTGCATCCATATATTTGAGGAAGACGATTTAGTCTCACTAGGGGTGTTCGCCCTACTAACTGTGTTATGTCGGTTGCTATTGGCATTACTTCCTTTAATAATTTGCCTGAGTAAGATGTATAAGTTGAATTCATTTCTATATTATTTTCAATTAGGAGTGAAAATCAATAAAATCAATAAGTTTGAGAAATCACCGTGTATTTAATTGAGCTTGCTCTGAAATTGAGCCCATTTCCATTGTCTGTACAACGTAAGGATTTAAAAGAAGCTAAGGCGCTTTATAACTCCTTAAAAGAAGCGATGAAGAATGGTGATCCAAAACTGTTGGAAATTAATTGTGAGCAAGTAGAAGACAAGCAGATAGCCGTATTACTCAGTGAAGTTTTAGCTGTGCAGATGTATGAAAAAACCGCTGGACCAAGTGGAAGTAGACGCCCTGGATTTACTTTTGATTAATAAGTGAAATGGTAGAACCATTAAAGCAATTTTCTAACAGGCAGAATCCTTCCAAAGAGATGATTTTGAAGGATGTTTCTTATTCTTGGAAACCTGGAACGAATGCTTTAAGAAATTGCACTTTGTCTATTCCATTCCCTGGTTTGTGGATGCTTGTTGGAGGGAATGGTAGTGGGAAAAGTACTTTATTTCGCTTAATAAGTGGTTTGATTACTCCACAGCAGGGCCAATTTTTTTGTTCATTTAAACCTTCATTGCTTTTGCAAAACCCAGATCACCAGTTGCTTTTACCGACTTGTGCTAGTGATTTGTTGTTAAGTCTTCCTTCTAACTTGAATGCTAAAGAAAGAAATGAACGTATTCAACATGTTTTAAATCAAGTTGGATTAGAGGAGATGACCGACAGACCTATTCATACACTTAGTGGAGGTCAGAAGCAGCGATTAGCTCTTGCTGGGGCTTTATTAAGTCAAGCTGATTTGCTTTTGCTTGATGAACCAACTGCCTTGTTAGATCCTAAGAGTCAAAAATCTATCTTGGAAATAGTCAGAAACATTGCAAGTAATACTAATAAACATCCAATAACAGCCCTTTGGATTACGCATCGTCTTGAAGAGCTCACATATTGTGATGGTGCTGCAATTATGGAACAAGGGAGTTTAGGACAATGGTTTCCTGGTTCTGAAGTAATTACCAAATTAACTTGACTTGCGATACGAGGGGTATCAAGGCTAGGTTCTGTTTGTTTAATCCTCGGTAGCTCAGCGGTAGAGCGATCGGCTGTTAACCGATTGGTCGCAGGTTCGAATCCCGCCCGGGGAGTTTGATTTACCTCTACTAAGACCCCTTGATGATTTAGGGGTCTTATTTTTTGTAATTATTTGGTGATTTTTGATGCATATTCATTGAATTTAGAAAAATCCTATAGGTTAAATTACTGAGTTGGACCTTTGAAAGGTTACAATTCCTTTTAACAAACTTTTCCAAACAATTTTTGTAGGTTTTATTTGAGCTCTTGATTCTTAATTAAATAAGACATCTTGACAGAATCGTACAAATCTTGATCAAGTAGTAATTTCTACTTGTTTTTATAACTCACCAGGATCTAATGAAACCTTGCGTTTTACTTATAGAAGATGATAAGGATATGCGCGAATTAGTTGCAGGTCATTTAACACATACAGGTTTCGATGTTCAGCTTGCGGAAGATGGGATCAAAGGCCAAGCTTTAGCGCTGCAATATACCCCTGATTTAGTCCTTCTAGATTTAATGCTGCCTAATGTTGATGGACTTACTCTTTGCCAGCGTTTGAGAAGAGACGAGCGGACTGCTTCCATTCCTATTCTTATGATTACAGCTTTGGGTGCAACAAAAGATAAAGTGACAGGTTTCAATTCTGGTGCTGATGATTACTTAACAAAGCCATTCGATCTTGAAGAATTACATGTTCGTATTAAAGCTCTTCTAAGGAGAACAAATCGTGCTCCCTTGGGGAGCACTGGGCAACCGGAAATTCTTAATTATGGACCTTTAACTTTAGTTCCCGAAAGATTTGAAGCCATTTGGTTTGAGAGTCCTGTTCGCTTAACTCATCTAGAGTTTGAATTGTTACATTGCTTGCTTCAAAGGCATGGTCAAACCGTTGCTCCATCATTAATTTTGAAAGAAGTTTGGGGTTATGAACCTGATGATGATATTGAAACAATTCGAGTACATGTTCGTCATTTGAGAACAAAGCTAGAACCGGAGCCTAGAAAACCTAGATTTATTAAAACAGTCTATGGTGCTGGTTATTGTTTGGAATTGCCTAAAGGTAATCAGATTGAGGAAGTTAAAGAACTTATATTTAATAAAATGACTAAAGGACAATCGTCTAATCAAGAAAATGATACTAGTAATCAGTAATTATTTATTTTACATAGGATAGTTCTATTAAAGTAACTTCCCATGCTATTCGAGAATTAACATATGATTTTAGTTGTATTTTGAGTTTTTCTAATCTTTTTACTTTTAATATATTTTTTTCCCTTAACCAATAAAATTGTTGCATCCAATTGATCATACAGATTTGCTCTTCTGAATTTATAGTCTCAGTAATTTCTTTCGCTAAAAATAACGCATCCAATGCTTCTGTGGGAAGATTTGTAATTTTATACCAAATACTTTCTGGTATTTCCTCTAAAAATTCAAGATTGTTTTGTAATAACTCAGGCGATCCATTTGAAATAGATATTAGCTCTGTTTGATTGGTTGCAAATCTTTCCGAAGACTTGTAGTTCATTATCTTTTCTTTTAGAAGTAAATTATTGAAACCCTTAAAATTGATAATTTGACAACGCGATTTAATTGTTTTCAGTAACCTATCAGGTCTAGAGGATGTTAATACTAATACACCATTAATAGGCTCTTCCATTGTTTTAAGAAGGGCATTAGCGGCTGATTCATTAAGTAATTCTGCATCTTCTAAGAAAATCATACTTAAGTTTGATTCAATAGGCTTTTTATTTAAAAACATCTTTAATTCAATGATTTGATCTATTCTGATTTGTGGCTTTATATGATTTTTCAATTCCTTATCCTTTGCAATTGATTGATTAATTAACTTGCCTTGATACAAGTACGTAGGTTCTACATAGTGCAAATCTGGATAGTTTCTGTTTTGTATTCGCTTACGAATATTATTTATTTCTGAACCTTGTTTTGCTATTCCCTCTAGAAATCTTAGCGCAACTTCTTTTTGGCCTACTCCTTTCGGACCTACAAATAGGTATGATGGAGCTATACGGTTTTTTGCAATCGAAGAAGATAAGATTTCAACTGCTGATGTTTGATAATCAAACTCTTCAAAAAGCTCTTTATATAACTTCATTAATTAATTTTTAAATGACAGTTTTTGTAATGAATTAATTAGTTTCTTTTGAATTTCCTCGCCAACTAATTTCTGATCTTGATTACCAGAGATTGTAATCCAATCCTCTTTCTTTGCTATTGATGCAAACCCAGAACAAACACGCTCTAAAAATAAATTACCTTCAGCTTCAATTCTATCTTTCAAAAGATCCTTCCTTCTTTTGATGCTTTCAGTAACTGAAATATCAAGTAATAGTGTTAAATCTGCTTTGATTCCTTGTGTTGCAATTTCTTCTAACTTATAAATCAAATCTCTATTTAAATTTCTACCAAATCCTTGGTATGCCAATGTTGAACTGCTAAACCTATCACTGATAACCCAATCCCCATTATTTATAGCAGGCATTATGACTTCGCTTATATGTTGAGCTCTGTCTGCTGCATACAATAAAAGTTCTGTTGTTGGTTCTGGTGCAATATTTTGCGAATTATCTAGAAGCAATTCTCTAATGGAACTTCCTAATATTGTTCCCCCAGGTTCTCTTGTTGTAATAAGTTTAGATCCTGAAGGCATTAGACCACTATTAGGTAGCCATTTTGATAAATGCTTGATTTGTGTGCTTTTACCGCATCCATCTATACCTTCTAGAACAATAAATATTCCTTTCATGAGACTTTTAGAGATAATGCATTTATAACTACAGTTATTGAACTTATTGCCATTAATAAAGCTGCAATAGGAGGTGATAAAAGTATTCCAAATTTTGGCAATAAAATACCAGCAGCAATTGGAAGAGCAATTATGTTATAACCAAATGCCCAAAACAGGTTTTGCTTAACTTTATTCATGGTTTTTTTAGCTAGGAGAAATGCTTCTGGTAAACTTCCTAGTCGATCTCCAAGTAATACTAAATCCGCAGAATCTTGTGCGATTTGAGTACCTGTACCAATTGCAATACCAATATCTGCACTTGCTAAGGCTGGTGCATCATTAATTCCATCGCCAACCATTGCTATTTTACTTTTTATTTTGATATCTTCTAGATTCTTGAGTTTTTCTTCAGGTAACAATTGCCAATTTAAATTATTAGGCTGAAAATCTAATTGCTTACCTATTTTTAATACTGATTCACGCCTATCTCCACTCATTATTGATAACTTGTGACCTTGCTTTCTTAGTTCTATAAGAGCAATTTTAGCATCCTTTCGAACTTGATCATCTATTAATATTAAGCCAAGTAGCTCTTTTTCAATTGACACTGCAACAATTGATTGATTGTAGAGCTCTGAATTTTTTAATTGATTATCTATTTCTTCAGACCATTCGACAAATTCGCTTTTAGACCATTCAATAGTACCTACTTTAACAATTCCATTAATGTTTTCAATTTCTCCATAAATTCCTTTACCAGGAATACTTTTTACATTGGAAGTTTTAATTAAGGGTAAATTCAAAATTTGTGCTTCTTGTAAAATTGCATAAGCAATTGGATGGCGACTATTATTTTCAATACTTGCTGCTAATTGAATAAGCTTAGCTTTATTTTCTGTCCCTAAATAACCAGTTACGACCGGTCTCCCAACAGTTAATGTGCCAGTTTTGTCGAATATAATTTGATCAATAGAGGCGGCCTTTTCAATTATGTCACCTCCCTTGAACAGCCATCCTTTTTGGGCTGCTTTCCCTGATGCGACGCTAATTACTGTGGGTGTTGCAAGTCCTAGGGCACAAGGGCATGCAACCACTAATACTGCTATGGATAATTGAATTGCCAGTCCTAAAGGTGTTTGAGCATTGGCCCCGAGTGACGAATGCAATATATGTTCATGACTATGCGCTAGGAGAGCCTGATCTGAATATTGAAGTACCTCTGGCCAGAAATTTGTTCCTGCTTTCCACCAAAAAATAAATGTAGCGAATGAGAGAGCAACCACTCCATAGCAAAAATTTCCTGCAACTTGATCAGCAAGACTTTGAATAGGTGCTTTTCTAGCTTGAGCTTGCTCAACTAATCCAATGATTCTAGCTAATGCTGTTTCAGCACCTATTCGATTTACTTGAACAATTATTGTCCCATCAAGATTTAACGTCCCTGCAGAGATTTCACTGCCTGCAGAGGCTGTAAGTGGCAATGGCTCGCCTGTGAGACTTGATATATCTATTGTTGAGCTTCCTTTAACGACTATTCCATCAATGGGGATTCGGTCCCCTGCCAACACTTCAATTTTCTCGCCTACCTTAAGAGCCCCTACTCTGATTTCCTTGGTTTGATTGTTGTTAATAAGCAGTCTGGCTTTATTAGGTTGTAATTGAGCTAATTCTTTGAGGGCTTTTCCAGTTCGAAATCTTGCACGTTCTTCTAAGAACCTTCCTAACAGAACAAACCCAAGAAGCATAACTGGCTCATTAAAAAAGCAGGGCCAGCCAACATCAGGCCATAGTAATGAACTTAAACTAGTGAAGTAAGCACTAAGCACTCCTATTCCAACAAGGGTATCCATTGTGGGAGTGAAGTAAAAAGCAGATTTGATTCCGCTCTTAAGAATCGATAACCCTGGACCAAAAATTGCAAAAGTTGCCAGCCAGGCGTGGAATGAGAGTTTCCCTAAAATCGGGACTTGTATTATGTTTCTCTCAGCTAGGTGACCAATGACTGATAGAAGAAGTAAAACTAGCGAAATCATTAATTGATTCCATTGTTCCCACCATTCTTTTTTTGTATTTAACTCGTCCAGGTGATTAATTGATTGATCCTTTACTCTTTGCTTTGCAGGAAAACCCCGATTAGTTAGTGCGGTAAGTATTCCTTCAATACTCTCATCTCCATTCTCTAGTTCTATTAAGGCAGTTCGCTCAATTAGATTGACACTTGCTTCTTTGATATTCGGTTGATCGATTAGGGTTTTTTCTACTGTGCTTACGCAACCTCCGCACTTCATCCCTTGAACATCAATCAAAATGGACTTGTACTTTGGTCTAATGTTTTGAATACTCAAGGATCAATCTCAACTGTTTTCATACCATAAATCTAATAAGTATTTGTAAAGAAGTATTTTTGCTTTTAAAAAAAATTAAGTCCTACGAGCAAGAAATGAATAATAGAGGCAGGATGGGAAGGTTAAGTTTTTTTATTTAATTCATCGTGCCTAGTAGTAATAACAAAGACAATTTTCTTGATAAGGCATTCACTGTAATTGCTGAAGGCATCGTGAAGTTTATGCCTATTGCCGCAAAGGAAAAGCAAGCCTACATATATTACAGAGAAGGTTTTGCAGCTCAAAATAATGGTGACTATTCAGAGGCACTTGAAAATTATGAAGAGAGTCTCAAGCTCGAGGAAAATTCAATTGATAGAGGTGAAACATTGAAAAATATGGCAATTATCTATATGAGCAATGGGGATGAAGAAAAAGCACTGAGTACTTATATTAAGGCATTAGATGAAAATCCTAAGCAACCTTCATGTCTTAAAAATATGGGATTAATATATGAAAAACGCGGTAGGTCTTTGCAGCAGGAAGGAAAGCAAGATGAGAGTGATATTTGGTTTGATAAAGCAGCTGAGGTTTGGTCTAAGGCTGTAAGGCTCTATCCAGGTGGGTATTTAGATATTGAAAATTGGTTAAAGACAACTGGCAGAAGTAAAATAGATGTTTATTTGTAATCAGAGGACAAATGATATTTTAGATTTTAATTTTTAACGTATTTTCTAGTGCCTCATTGATATTAGATGCTTGTATCACTTCGATTTTAGAGTCCTTTTCTCTTTTTAAATCCATGCTTTTGGCTCTTGGTATAATTGCCTGTTTGAACCCAAGGCGACCTGCTTCTCGAAGTCGTAATTGCATTTGACTAACTGAACGCAATTGTCCTCCAAGCCCAACTTCACCAATAAGCACTATGCCTTTTGGGAGTTCCATCTGTTTGTAACTTGAAATAACTGCTGCGGCAATTCCAAGATCAGCAGCTGGTTCTTCAACATCTAAACCTCCTGCCACAGCTAAATAGCAATCAAAACGAGATAGGGGGATATTCATATGCTTTTCTATGACTGCAAGTATTTGGTGCAGTCTGTTGCTTTCGATTCCTGTAGTTGTTCTTCGAGGTGATGGATAACTTGTTTGATTGATTAATGCTTGAAGATCTATAGCAATAGGTCGTGTGCCTTCACAAGCGACTATGGTTGCCACACCAGGTGCGTTCTCTGAGCTTAAAAATAGTTCGCTGGGGTTTTGAACTTCAATTAAACCTTGACCTTGCATTTCAAATACACCTAACTCATTGGTGGCTCCATATCTATTTTTGATTGTTCGAAGAATTCGATGACTAGCAAATCGGTCTCCTTCAAATGTGAGAACAACGTCCACAAGATGCTCCAGAACTTTCGGACCAGCTAACATTCCTTCTTTCGTGACATGGCCAACCAGAATTAATGCAATATTTTTACTCTTGGCTAATCGCTGCAGAGCTGCTGCACATTCTCTTACTTGAGTTACTGAGCCTGGAGTACCACCTAAGGAATCGTCTTGCAATGCTTGGATGCTGTCAATTATTGCAATATCTGGATTAAAGATTTCTATTTCATCAAGGATTAAATCAATATTTGTTTCTGCATACAGATGAAGATTAGATTTTTCTTTTTCTAGACGTTTCCAGCGAAGTTGTACCTGATGGCTTGATTCTTCGGCTGTTATATAAAGAACTGATTTGTAAAGAGCCATTTCAGTTGCACTTTGCAATAGCAGGGTACTTTTACCAATTCCTGGATCTCCACCAATCAAGATTAGAGAGCCTGGAACCAGGCCTCCACCAAGAACACGATCGAATTCTTGGTATCCACTAGTCATACGTTCAGTAGCGTGATTTTCTATGGATGATATAAGTTGAGAATGATTCTGGCTCAAGCCCTTTGACGCTAAATCTTTTTTGTTTTTGGACTTTATATTTGATGATTTTATGACTTCTTCAATGATTGAGTTCCAGTCCCCACAACTTGTGCATCTACCAAAATACTGGCGTGTTTCTGCTCCACAGGTTTGGCAGGTATAAATAGTGCTAGTTCGTGTCACGAGGTTGTCTAAAGAAAGTTCGGTGTAGTTGAATGAAGTAGTTTTTAGATGATTTTAAGCTTTGTTTTGTCTAAAATCGACTTAGTTCAGCGGATTCAGCCACAGATACAATGACTGCCGCTAGTCAATCTAAAGAAATTATCCTCGTAGCTGATGACGAGGCGAGTATCAGGAGAATCCTGGAAACGCGCTTGTCCATGATTGGCTATCAAGTTATAACGGCTTGCAATGGGAATGAGGCTTTACAGCAGTTCCAAAATTGCGAGCCAGATTTGGTTGTGCTTGATGTAATGATGCCTAAATTAGATGGCTATGGCGTGATCCAGGAATTACGTAAGGAGTCTGATGTCCCGATAGTAATGCTTACTGCTTTAGGTGACGTTGCAGATAGAATTACTGGTCTTGAATTGGGTGCAGATGACTATGTTGTTAAACCTTTTAGTCCAAAGGAACTTGAGGCACGTATTCGCTGTGTTTTGAGACGAGTAGAAAAGGAGCAAATTGCAGGTTTACCTAATTCAGGAGTCATTCAAGTTGCTGCATTCCGTATAGATACAAATAGGCGCAAGGTTTATCGAGGTGATGAACGTATAAGACTTACCGGCATGGAGTTTAGTTTATTAGAGCTTCTTGTTAGTCGCTCTGGCGAACCTTTTAGTAGAGGGGAAATTCTTAAGGAAGTTTGGGGATATACTCCAGAAAGGCATGTTGATACAAGAGTTGTTGACGTTCATATTTCTCGGCTGCGTTCAAAATTAGAAGATGATCCAGCAAATCCTGAGTTAATTCTTACCGCTCGTGGCACAGGTTATTTGTTTCAACGTATCGTTGATCCTCTTACATCAGAGCATTAGAAATAAATTCTGTGGAAAAGGATTCTCGCTCTAAAAGTAGTAGGTCTAAGGCTATTAGAAGATTAGTGATTTGGTATCGGCGAAATGCTGCTGTCACTTCTTTGGTTGATACAGCAGCTAGTTCTGCTTCTGCCGCAGGTAACGTAGCAGGTTCGGTTGTATCAGGCGCAGGCTCAATGGCGCGAAATACTCTTGATCCACTTGTTTTTGACCCTTTAAGGAGGCTACAGGGCGCGCAAAATGATTTCGACAAGCCTTCCCCGCAGGAGGAAAGACTTTGGGTGGCAGTTGATGGGATGGGCGGAGATAATGCTCCAGGCCCTATTCTGGACGGTTGCCTCAAAGCGATAGAGCGTCTCCCACTTTGTATTAAGTTTGTTGGCGAATCTCATAAAGTTCTTGAGTCTGCCGAACAAATGGGACTTACAGATCTTTTAAATCTTGCAATTAAAGAAGGTTATTTAGAACTTATTGCAAG
Source organism: Prochlorococcus sp. MIT 0603 (assembly GCF_000760215.1). NCBI lineage: Bacteria > Bacillati > Cyanobacteriota > Cyanophyceae > Synechococcales > Prochlorococcaceae > Prochlorococcus > Prochlorococcus sp. MIT 0603. Next base: position 133,289 of record NZ_JNAW01000001.1, read on the forward strand.
TGGCCCATCCGTTGGGATGAATGAGGAGGCCACTGTGGTTAGAAAAAAACGAGATGCAAGCATTAATCTTGCAATGGACTTAGTCAAGAAAGGCGAAGCGTTGGCTGTTTATTCCGCAGGTAATTCAGGTGCATTAATGGCAGCAGCAATCTTCCGTTTAGGCCGCCTATCAGGAATTGATAGGCCTGCAATAGGTGCTTTGTTTCCTACTAAGGATCCAGAACAACCAGTTATGGTTTTAGATGTTGGGGCAAATATGGATTGCAAGCCTGCTTATTTGCATCAATTTGCATTATTAGGGAACATATATTCTCGTGATGTATTGCAGGTTAAGCAACCAAGAATTGGTTTACTCAATATTGGAGAAGAAGAATGCAAAGGTAATGATCTTTCTCTTCGAGCCTATGAGTTAATGAGTTCAGAAGAACGTTTTCACTTTGTTGGTAACTGTGAAGGTAGAGATGTTCTTTCTGGAGATTTTGATGTAGTTGTATGTGATGGATTTACAGGAAATGTTTTGCTTAAATTTCTTGAGTCGGTTGGTGGTGTTTTATTAGATGTTTTGCGAGCAGAGTTACCAAGAGGGAGGCGCGGAAAAGTTGGTTCGGCTTTTCTGCGAAATAATCTTAAAAGAATTAAAAAACGTTTGGATCATGCTGAGCATGGGGGAGCACTCTTGCTAGGGGTCAATGGCATTTGTGTCATTGGGCATGGGAGCAGCAAGGCTTTATCAGTTGTTAGTGCTCTCAGAATTGCACATTCCGCAGCTAACCATGGAGTTATGGACGATTTAGCTGAGCTTCAAAGTCCTAAATCAGTGACTTAGATGAATAGAATTGTTTTAGTGTGGTTATTCACTGCTGATTTTTTGTAGATTTTTTCTTTGACTGGTTATCCCTCAACTGTTTTCGGAGTGTCTTTAGTAGGCAGCGGTAGTGCAACTCCAGCACAGAAGATTACTAATGATGAGATGGCTTTACGTGTTGAGACTAATGACGAATGGGTTAGAACAAGAACAGGTATTCGAGCAAGGAGAATAATTGGCCCAGAAGAATCTCTGACTTCTCTTTGTGTCAATGCTGCACAATCAGCTTTAGACATGGCTGGATGGAATGCAGAGTCTGTAGATATGGTTTTGGTTGCCACTTCTACGCCAGATGATTTGTTTGGGATGGCTCCCAAAGTGCAAGGTGAATTAGGTGCTATTAATTCTGTAGCTTTTGATTTGACAGCAGCTTGTAGTGGTTTTTTGTTTGCTTTTGTAACGGCAGCACAATTTTTAAAAAATGGATCTTTTAAAAGAGCCTTGATTATTGGCGCAGATCAATTAAGTGGATGGATGGATTGGAATGATCGAAGTAGTTGTGTTCTTTTTGGAGATGGTGCAGGTGCAATCGCTATAGAAGCTACCGTGAATGGATCGGATTCTTTAATTGGATTTAAGGTTAAGTCAGATGGCGCACGTGGAGATTGTTTAAATCTTCATCAAAAAAGAGATTTTGTTCCCTTACTTGGTTCTTATCAATATCAAAAAGGTGGGTTCTCAAATGTTCAGATGAATGGTCAGGAAGTTTATAAATTTGCTGTTCGAGAAGTACCTTCTCTTCTCAAAGAGGTATTAGAAACTTATGGAGTTCCTTATGAATCAATTGATTGGCTGCTTTTGCATCAAGCTAACCAAAGAATTTTAAATGCTGTAGCTGATCGTTTCTCAATTCCTTATCACAAGGTTTTAAGTAACCTTGAACATTATGGGAACACATCAGCAGGGACAATTCCAATAATGCTTGATGAAGCTGTGAGAGATGGAAGAATTCAGCCTGGTAACTTAATTGCTGCTAGTGGTTTTGGTGCTGGATTGAGTTGGGGAGTTGCTTTATTTAGATGGGATGGTCCATCCTAGTCTGATATTAATGTTTTTCAAATTGCAATGACAATTGCTTGGGCGTTCCCTGGACAAGGTTCTCAAAAAGCTGAGATGGCTGATGCAGTTATTTCTCTTAAAGGAGGATTAGAAAGGTTTGAATTAGCTTCATCAATATTGGGGAGAGATTTGCTTGAGATTTGTCGTGGGACTAATCAGTCCGATGCTGACCTTGATGATTTGAATGACACACGCAATACTCAGCCCGCTATGTTTGTAGTTCAGTCATTGTTGATAGATGATTTAAAAAGGCAAGGACGAAAGCCTAGTTTTGTTGCGGGTCATAGTTTGGGTGAGTTTGCAGCTCTTTATGCTGCCGAGGTATTTGACCTCAATACAGCATTGCTTTTGCTCCAGACTCGTTCTGAGTTGATGGCGGCTGCAGGAGGAGGCGCTATGACTGCAGTATTAGGTTTTGATCGTAATCAACTTGAAGATTTGATTTCTAATACAGATGGAGTGGTTGTTGCTAATGATAATAGTTCTGAGCAAGTTGTTTTATCTGGTACACCTCATGCTGTGGAGTTAGTTGCTTCAAATCTGAATTGCAAGAGAGCCGTCCCTTTAAAAGTTTCTGGTGCGTTTCATTCCCCTTTTATGGAGAATGCTTCCAATGCTTTTTCTCTTAAGTTGGATCAGGCCCTTTTTCATGATGGAATTATTCCTGTTTTAAGTAATGCTGACCCAATCCCTTCAAAAAGTGGTGATTTGCTTAAGAAAAGGTTGAAACAGCAAATGACTACAGGAGTTCGATGGAGGGAGACTATGACAACTTTGCAAAACGAAGGTATAACTATTTTTGTAGAAATAGGTCCTGGAAAAGTATTGAGTGGCCTTGCAAAAAGATCAATTAATGGGATTTCCTTGAACCAAGTTTCATCTGCAACTGATTTAGGATATTAAATTGAATAGAACCACTAAGATTGCCATCCCTCAACCAAGTTTTATCTATAGATTGGTTAGTTATTTTTTCGTTTTCCCACTTTATAGAATTTTGTTTAGGGGCCGAACTTTTGGCAATCAAAATGTTCCACTTTCTGGTCCTTTAGTTGTAGTAGCTAACCATGGTTCTCATCTTGATCCTCCATTTTTAGGACATGCTTTAGGAAGGCCAGTTGCATTTATGGCAAAAGAAGAACTTTTTCAAATACCATTTCTTTCTTTCGTAATTAGAGCATGCGGAGCATATCCTGTTAGTAGAGGTGCAAGTGATAGAGAGGCTTTAAGAGTTGCGACTGCCCGATTGAATTCAGGCTGGGCAACAGGAGTTTTTTTAGATGGTACGCGTCAAAACAATGGTCGAGTTAATAAACCTATGGCAGGGGCTGCGTTGCTGTCTGCACGCACTGGCTCCGCGATTCTTCCAGTTGCAATAATTAATAGCCATAAAGCTCTTAGAAAGGGTTTTGCTTTTCCTCGGTTCATCCCAATTCATTTACGAATAGGTCAAGTGATTCTCCCGCCTGCAAGTCGCAAAAAAGTTGATCTGGAGCAAACCACTCGTGAGCTTCAGTTGTCTATTAATTCAATGATTGATAAGGGGCTTGTAGACTAATTATAAAACTAGATTTTTTACAAAGAAATCAATTATATTTTCGAAGTCTTTCCCTGTGAAAATAATCCCTCCTGAACGAAGTAGGTCAACATTTTTTTGCCATTAGGCTCTTTTATACAATAACTATTAAATGGAATAGATAATGTTGTTAATCTAATACCTCTACTGCCCAAGATTATCTGATCAACATCTTTTACTCTATTAAAATGCTAGGAACTTGTTGTTAATAAAATATGGTTGACTTTCTCATAAGAGAGATCATCTACTATTGATGTAAAGCTTGAAAGTGTCTCTTTTTCCCTGTAACCCCTTTTTATAAGATTAGAAGGAATGACTTCTTTTTAATAAGTAAATCTGAATATTTTTGATTACTAACCCTGCTCATTGCTAATTAAAAGTGTAATTCTTGAGTAATTTTTATTCCTGCTATTTCTCTAGTTATATCTCCTCCTAGAACTAGAATTAACTGTGGTAATTTGTTATTTGTTATTGATCTGAAAAGCGTTAAAGGCCTAAATAATAACAACCATGACTAGCCTAAGATCGTAATCACTACAATATTTTGATGCAATCTCATTTATTATTATCTACAGGAGATGTTGGATAGATTGGTAAAACATTATTCCACTTACTTTCTTTATTTTCTTCATGTGATTTCAAGCTTAGCTTGATAAGATTTTTAATGTCTTTTCCTATATCTTCTTTTGCTTCTATTGATGGTGAAATCTTTGTATTATCTTTTATTAGATGAGGCTTTTCAACTTCTTCTATATTTACATCTTCTGGATCATTATTATTTTTAATTAAAATATATTTGCCAGCCACTACCCCACGACGTTTCAGTGAATGTGTTATCCAAAACGATTCATCTTTGTTGGTAAGACTTAATTCATTTGCCAGCCTAGGTGCCATGATTTTGAAACTACTTATACCATCTATTGGACAATTTAATTGCTGAGATATTGTTCTTGCTAGTATTATTGTTAATCTTGTACCTGTAAAACCTCCTGGACCAGTTGCAACTGCTAATCGTGAAATCTGTTTCCATGATGTATACGGCAAAAGTTCTTTTATGCAATAAAACATATGATTTGATAGATTTTTTCCCATTTTAAAAGTTGAGGTCTTAAATATTTTTTCAGGAGCGTTTAGCTGAATTAATCCCACTCCAAAATCCTCAGTGGAACTATGCAAAGCTAATAAGTATTGAGAATCTTCACTAATGAGATGTTTATTTTGTCTTAGATTCATGAAGGGATTTTTTCATTTGGACGCAAACGTAACCATCGCCCACTATCTATATCAAAACTTTTGCAAGCTTGTACATCCCATTCAATTTCTGTGTTTCCCTGAGGTGGATCCATCAAACTGATATGGATTACTGGATCTGTTGGCTCAAAATCTGGTTTCAAATTCAAGTGATTTACTCCATGCTGTCTTTCAACAGCGTGATAAGCCTTGCATCGATCTACCCATTTGCAGTCAACACATATACACATGACTTCCAGATCTGATAATCCAACTGACACTGAGATTAATAGATCATTGCTTGTAAAGCGTCTTTTGAAACGTTTGAAGCCTGACAAATGGCCTTTTAATCTTGATGATCTTCCTGAAGGAAGTGTTCTAGTAGGCGGTTCAATACGAGATATATTGCTGAACAAGCAATATATGACCCATGATTTAGATTTTGTTTTACCTAAACACTCTATTGATACTTGTATAAAGCTTGCACAAAAGTATGGTGGTAAAGCAATAGTCCTTGACCCTAAAAGAGATATAGCAAGATATGTTTTTAAAGAATGGAAAATTGACTTAGCTAGTCAGATTGGTAAGAATTTGAAAGAGGATTTGTTGGCAAGAGATTTTACTATTAATGCAATAGCATTGAGGTGGTTTCCTGTACTAGAAGTACTAGATCCTTCAGGTGGTCTTGAGGATCTATTTAATAAAAAGCTTGTAGCAATTGCTGAAAAGAATATCTTGGAGGACCCATTAAGAATTCTTCGTGGAGTGCGACTAATTTCAGAGTTCAATTTTGCAATTGATCATCAAACTCAAGAGTTGCTTAAAAAAAATGCAACTCTTTTAAAAGGAGTTGCATCAGAACGGATTAAAGTTGAAATTGAAAGATTAATCCAAGGAAACTGGGCTGATGATGCAATACGATTTTTAATTAAATTAGATTTGTTAAAAGATCCTTGGCGTGGAAGTTATTATCCATACGTATCAGATTGTGTATCTTTAAAAAATGTTTCTTCTTTTTCACCTAACGAATTAAAGCTAGCCTTGCCTTTAGTTCGTCTTACCTATTTATTAAGTGAGGAAGGGTTGGTTGATTTAGGCTTCAGTAGGAAAATCATAAAAAGTTGTAATTTTCTTAGGTTCTGGCATCACAAATATGATGACCTTGGGTATACCGGGCTTAATGAAGTTGAACGCTTACAGTTACATATGGATTTAGAAAACCATTTGCCTGCATTGATTCTCCTTCTTTCTAGTGATGATCAGCAAATCTGGTTGGAACGATGGAGAGATCCTTTAGACCCCCTTTTCCACCCTTCTTCTCCGATCAATGGAAATGCTTTAAAAGAGACTTTTCAGGTTAAAGAAGGTCCTGTAATTGGGAAGTTAATATATCTTCTTACAAAGGAAAGAGCCTTTGGCCGCTTGCAGAAATTGGAAGAAGCTTTTACATTAGCTCGTTACTGGTTGGAACATAACTAACCCTTTTGTGATTAACTACACATAAGGAAGTCAGTTTTCTAACTGATGTGGTTTATTTCCCTTAGCCCTTCTGTTTTATGAGTGTTCGTCTTTACGTCGGTAATTTGCCGCAAAATTTAAAAATTAAAGAGTTAGAAGCACTCTTTTCTACTATTGGAAAGGGAATTCGGTTTAAAGCCGTTTTAGATAGAGATACTAAGGCATGTCGAGGGTTTGGGTTTGCCAATATTAATGACGAGAAAGTGGCTGAAGAAGTGATTGAAAAGCTAAATGGGCATGACTTTAATGGTACTAATTTGCGAGTTGAACGTTCCGAGCGGAAAGAATCTAATGCATCTTCAGGAAGACGGAATAATGCTTCTGGAGGCTCTAAGGGAAAGGGGTCTGCTCGCAAAGATGTTAAGAAAGTTGTACATAGTGATGCACCTACTAAAGAAGCCCCTGACCCAAGATGGGCTGGTGAACTATCTAAATTAAAGGAACTACTGGCTAATCAAAAAACACCTGTTTAATTAATACCTTTGGTTCATGTTGAATGTTTATCTTGTTTGTGCGATTAGAAAGCTTATAGGTAGTTCTATGAATTTCATGAATTGACTTACATAAGCTCTGTTATTAAAAACATCATAATCGAGTCTTTCTATTGAGTTTAGAATCCCCCTGTAGAGCCTAAGCGATGTCCATACAGGCCATCTTGCGTCCGCGGAAAGCCATTTTACTCCTTCCTCTGATATCGAAAACCATTCTCTTGCTCGCTTTAACTGGAATGCCATAAGTTCTTTCCACTCAGCATTAATTTTTCCTTGCATTAGATCTTCTTCAGAATACCCAAATTTTTGTAAATCCTCTTGAGGTAAATATATCCGGCCTCTAGATCTATCTTCACCAACATCTCTTAAAATATTGGTTAATTGATTTGCGATCCCAAGAGCTACAGCTGCTTTAGATGTGTCAGGTCGAGCACTCCAAGGCGCATTTGTGTATGCGGGGTCTATGCCCATAACATTTTGTGTCATAAGACCTACAGTGCCTGCAACTCTGTAGCAATAAAGTTCAAGCTCCTCAAAAGTTGAATATCTTGTTTTCTCTAAATCCATTCTTTGTCCTTCGATCATGTCTAAATATGGATCAATTGTTTGTGGGAAGTTTTCTATAGTATCTGCCAAAACACTGTCTAATTCATCATTTATATTTCCTTTGAAGATTTCCCTAGTTCGTAATTCCCATTGATCCAGTCGATCTGATAATTGAGATTTCGAGAGTTGTTGAGCTTCTTCGCTATCCATTAGTTCATCCGTTCTTCTGCACCATACATATATCGCCCAAATTGCTTTACGTTTAATTGGAGGAAGAAGAAGTGTTCCTAAATAAAATGTTTTAGCCCATTTAGCTGTCTCTTTCCCACATAATTCATAGGCATTATTGAGGCTTACTGAATTTTCAATATTCATTATGGTGTTTCTTAGTATGTAAGATTTATCACTTAGGCTTAAAGTGGGTTTTTGGTTTGGGAGTTAAATAATTTTTCCGTGGATTTATTAACTTTATCAGCACAAAGTTTTCCACTCAGTACAGCTCCTTCCATAGATGCAAGATATCGTTGCATGGTGTAATCACCTGAAAGGAAGAAATTGCTAATAGGAGTTTCTTGATTTGGCCTAAGTTTTTGACAGCCAGGTGTAGATTTATAGACAGACAGTGGTGTTTTGACAACTTTGTACTTTCTTAACCCAGTCTTATTTTCACCAGTGAAATGTATAGGGAAGAGTTTTTTTAATTCATTCATAGTGGCTTCAATTATATCTTCATCACTTTTATGTATCCAATCTTTAGCAGGTGCAAAAACAAGCTCTAACATTGATCTATGGGGATCTTCATATTCTTTACAAGTTATACTCATATCAGCATATACACTTAACAAAGATGAGCGACTAAATAGTAAATGATCAATATCCGTAAGTTTTTTATCAAACCAAAGATGAATATTTATTACTGGCACTCCTCTTAGACCTTCTAATTTACTAAATGAATCTATTGATTTCCAAGCTTCAGGTATAAGAAGCTTGAATAAATCTACTGGCAAAGCACTTACATAAGCATCGGCAAAAAATTCTTCCGTAATACCTTCTTTTGTTTTATTTATGCTAAAACTTTTTACACTTGAGTCATCATTAAGATTGATACTTCTTAAAGCACTATTCATATAAATCTCACCACCTAGTGATTTAATATGATCAACAATTGGTTGGCATAATCTTTCTGGCGGTGCTCCATCAAGAAATGCCATTTTAGATCCATTTTTTTCTTGTAAAAATCTATTTAAAGCAGTTAGTAATACAGTTGAAGAAATCTCGTCAGGGTTTATAAAATTGAGTGCTTTGCTCATAGCAATAAATACTTCTTTATTAACTCTCTCTGGAATATTGCGAGAACGTAGCCATTCACTCCAAGACATTGAGTCACATTCTTCAACATACTCTTGCCCACGAAGCATGGCTGGGATCAGTCCCAAGCCAAACGAGACTTTTTCTGAAATGGTGAGCATGTCATTATTTTTTAATATTGCTGCAATTCCATTTATTGGCGCAGGCAGATCAGGGAAATCAAAACGACTATATGTTCCTGGCTCTTCAGGTTGATTGAAAATCATTGAATGACTTTTCCATTGAAGTCTGTCTTCAATTCCTAATTCTTTAAAAAGTTGAAGCATGTTTGGATATGCACCAAAGAAAATATGAAGACCTGTTTCATACCAGTCTCCTTCTTCATCTTTCCAGGCGGCTATTTTGCCCCCAAGTACATCGCGAGCTTCAAAAATAATCGGTGTGTGCCCTTGGTCAGCCAAGTATTTTGCACATGAAAGTCCTGCTAGACCAGCTCCAGCAATGGCAACACGCATGCTTTTTTTTTAGATTGATTGCAACTGTAGTGAGAAAAGGGCCCTAAAATTTCTATATATTGTTTATTTTCAATTTTTTTAGGTGTTTCTTTATGTCCAATCCTCTCCTTAAATGCACCACAAGGCATGTTCGGATTTTCACAGCTATTCAGGAGCAAAATAATTTAATTGAAGATGACTCTCATTTGACACTTGATATAGACCCTGACAATGAGTTCCTTTGGTGTCAGGAATCCATAGAGAAAGTAAGAACTCGATTTAGTGAATTGGTTGCTGCTCAAGCTAATAAGGAATTAAGCGATTATTCTCTTAGAAAGATTGGTACTGACCTTGAGTCGTATATGCGAAAAATGCTTCAAGCAGGAGAGCTAACTTACAACCCAGAATGTCGAGTACTAAATTATTCAATGGGACTACCTAGAACCCCAGATTTATTGTGAGTAGACCACCATATAGATCGTCTAGGAGATTGGGTTCTTCTAGATCCTCAAGGAATACTGATCCAAGACTCGGTCCTAATAGAGGTCGTTCCAAAAGAAATGGCTCTCAAGATTTTGATGGAAGAGGATCTATAAAACCATCGAGTGGAGAGAGTGGAATCAATATGAATACAGGTACTATTGCTGTTCTTGCAGGTGTACTGGTTTTAGGTGTTGGAATTGGTAGTGCTATTACAAGCACTACTCAAGGTGGTTCAGGCAATATTGCTAGTCAGCAGCAATTGGATATGGCTGTCCCAGATCCTGAATTTTGTAGACAGTGGGGTGCCAGTGCTTTTGTAATTGATATAGAGATGTATACAACACTGAATCCTTCAACTAGCTTTGTAACACAACCAGCATTACAGCCTGGTTGTGTTATCAGGAGAGAGAACTGGTCTCTTTTGCAAAAGCAAGGAGCAATTACTAATGAGGATGTTCGAGAATGTAAGCAACGTATGAATACCTTTGCTTATATTGGTTCTATTAGAGATAAACCAATAGTCAGATGTGTTTATCAGGCTGATGTGAATGATAATAAATTTATTATTAAAGGTGTTGAAGAAGAAGGAATTCGTGTAAATCAGGAGGCCATCCAATTCTAATAGTTCTTGTTATTTGTTATTAAGCTTTTTTTTAATAGGGCTATTCTCACTTGCAAAAATTGGGAGCACTTCGTTGGTAAAAGCTTTGGCAGCTCTTGATGTATATCGCATTGGATTACTAATTAATTTCAATTCTCGTTTCACTTCTAGATCTACAACTTTTGGTTTATGTAGTGTTCCTGCTAAAAGATCTCTTTCAATAGAAACTACAGGTAGAAAAGCTGCCCCAAGACCTGATTGGACTGCATTCTTAATTGCTTCTAGAGAATTTAATTCCATTTCTATTCGTAAACGTTGTACATCTAATCCAGAAGTTTTTAATAATTGATCAACAACCTTTCTGGTAGTGGACTGAGAATCGAGTGTAACAAAACCTAGCCTATACAAGTCTTCTTTAGTTAGTTCTTTTCTCCTTGAGAAGGGGTGTTTTTGTGAAAGGATTAAGGCTAATTCATCATTTGCATAGGGAACTATTTCTAATATTTCATTTAGCTCGGAGGGTAGTTGACCTCCAATAATTGCGAGGTCAATTTGTCCATTAGCTACACTCCAACCAGTACGTCTGGTGCTATGTACTTGAAGCTGAACAGATACATCAGGAAATTTTTGCCTGAATAAACCAATCATACGAGGCATTAGGTATGTTCCGGTTGTTTGACTAGCTCCAATTACTAAAGAACCACCTTTTAAATTATGTAAATCTTCAATCGCACCACATGCTTCATCACATTGGTTAAGTATTCTTTCGCAATATTCCAGTAATAGTTTTCCTCCTTTGGTTAATTGGGCCTTTCTTCCTCCTCTATCAAATATTGTCAATTCCAATTGCTTTTCTAAGTTTTGAATTTGGAGACTTACAGCAGGCTGTGTCACATAAAGACTCTCAGCAGCTTTCTTGAAACTCCCCTCATCGGCTATTGCCTTGAGAATACGCAGTTGATCTAGAGTGAAAGGCAGTTCGGCCATAGCGGCTGCTATAAAGGAGAGCTAAACAGACTTGTACTTGGGAACTCTATCTAAGTTCCGCTGAATCTAACAATTCCTCGAGAAAACTTCTGCCACAAATGTTTCCAGAAGCCATTCATCACAGTAGCCTAGTAATGATTGGGTTATTGTTTGTATTTGCAGTAATTCACAGCGGTGGGGCTGCATTAAGAGTTCATGCTGAAAAGGTTATTGGAGCTAGGGCTTGGAGAGTCGTTTTTGCAAGCGCAAGCATACCTTCTGCATCTCTATTGATTCTTTATTTTTTAGCTCATAGATATGATGGAGCTCGCCTTTGGAACGTACAAGGTATACCAGGGGTTGTTCCTTTTGTTTGGATCACAACAGCTATAAGCTTTTTATTTTTATATCCTGCAACTTATAACCTCTTAGAAATCCCTGCATTGGTAAAACCTCAAGTCAGGCTTTATGCGCAGGGAATTATTCGAGTCAGTAGGCATCCTCAAGCAATTGGTCAAGTGCTTTGGTGTTTTGCTCATGGTCTTTGGATTGGTAGTAGCTTTATGCTTGTAACATCATTAGGACTCATTGCACACCATGCTTTTGCTGTTTGGCATGGAGATAGGCGATTGGAGGCGAAATTTGGGAAGGATTTTCAAGAACTCAAAAGAAATACATCAGTAATTCCATTTATTGCAGTACTTGATGGGCGTCAAAAATTGCAATTCAATGAATTCATTCGCCCCTCTCAGTTGGGCATATTGATTGCAATAGCTGCCTTGTGGTGGTCACACCGGTTTATTTCAGTTGGCACACAAATGTTTTTATCTTCCAAGTTATCAGAACTGTTTGCATGAAGTGCCTACACTCACAAACATATGAAAAGACAGAATGCTATCTACAGCTGAAATTGCTTGGTTAATTCCATTGCTTCCTCTTGTCGGTGCAATTGCATCTGGCTTGGGATTAATTGGTTTCAATCAGGCTATGAACCGATTAAAAAAACCGGTCGCAATTACTTTGCTTACATGTGTTGGTTCTTCTGCTGTATTAAGTTATGCCGTTCTTTTAGAACAAATCATAAGCCCACATTCAGTGGAGCATTTATTTGTTTGGGCTAGCGCGGGAGACTTTACCCTCCCAATGGGTTATGTAGTGGATCCCTTAGGTGCGGTAATGCTTGCTTTAGTTACAACTATTGCTCTTTTGGTGATGGTATATTCCCATGGCTATATGTCTCACGATAAAGGGTATGTCAGGTTTTTTACTTATCTAGCTCTTTTCAGTAGCTCTATGCTTGGGCTAATTATTAGTCCAAATTTATTAGAAATATATGTTTTTTGGGAATTAGTTGGCATGTGTTCTTATTTACTTGTTGGGTTCTGGTACGACAGAGATGGAGCAGCTCATGCTGCACAAAAGGCTTTTGTTGTAAATAGAGTCGGTGATTTTGGTCTTTTACTTGGAATACTTGGGCTTTTCTGGGCTACTGGAACCTTTGATTTTAACGGAATTGCAATAGGTCTCTCAGATGCCATAGCTTCAGACGTTATCCCTTTATGGGCTGCTTTGCTGCTTTGCTTTTTGGTCTTCATGGGACCAATGGCAAAATCAGCTCAATTCCCTTTGCATGTTTGGTTACCAGATGCAATGGAGGGGCCTACCCCTATTTCGGCCTTGATACATGCTGCAACAATGGTCGCGGCAGGTGTTTTCTTAGTTGCCAGGCTTGAGCCTTTATATAGTCAATTTCCTTTTATTAACTTATTGATAGCAATTTTCGGAACCATTACTTGTTTCCTTGGTGCTTCTATAGCCCTTACCCAAATGGACTTAAAAAAAGGATTGGCGTATAGCACTGTGTCTCAATTGGGTTACATGATGCTTGCAATGGGTTGCGGAGCCCCTATTGCTGGAATGTTTCATTTGGTCACCCATGCTTTCTTCAAGGCAATGCTTTTTCTTGGTTCAGGATCGGTAATTCATGCAATGGAGGAAGTTGTTGGGCATGAACCAATTCTGGCTCAAGATATGAGGTTAATGGGTGGTTTGCGAAAAAAAATGCCTATAACAGCAATTACTTTTTTGATTGGCTGTATTGCTATTAGTGGGATTCCACCATTGGCAGGTTTTTGGAGTAAAGACGAGATACTTGGAGAAGCATTTAAAACTTTCCCAATATTATGGATTGTTGGCTTTATGACTGCAGGAATGACGGCTTTTTATATGTTTAGGCTTTATTTTTTAACATTTGAAGGAAGTTTCAGGGGTAATAATGAGGAACTTCAGAATACTTTATTAGCTTTAGCTGGAAAAGAAAAAGAGGAGGATGATTTCCATGGCTCAGGAGTTATACATGAGTCTTCATGGCCTATGACAGTCCCCTTAATAGTGTTATCTGTTCCTTCTGTTTTAATTGGGTTTGTAGGTATTCCTTGGAATAGTGGCTTTGCGAAATTGTTAAATTCTGAGGAGGCTATGGCAATGTCAGCGAATTTTAGTTGGGGAGAATTCCTTCCCTTAGCTTTTGGATCAGTTGCTATATCTATTGCTGGTATTTCTTTGGCATTTTTAGCTTATTATTTAAAAAAAGTAGACTTAAAATCATCCGTAGTACAGAGATTTTCATTTATTAATTCGTTTTTCTCTAACAAATGGTATCTGGATGATTTTAATGAAAAGGTTTTTGTTAAAGGCAGCAGGAGATTGGCTCGTGAAGTCTTAGAGGTTGATGCAAAAGTTGTTGATGGTGTCGTTAATTTGACAGGCCTTTTAACTTTAGGAAGCGGAGAGGGTTTGAAATATTTCGAGACAGGTAGAGCTCAGTTCTATGCATTAATTGTTTTTGGAGGAGTCATAGGTTTAGTGGCTCTTTTTGGAGTTCTTGGGAATTAATTTTCAAGAAGAATTTTTATTGTGTGTGTCATCCCCTATCGATTGGATGCGAGACCCGTAAGTATTTCTACACTCCAAAAGAGTAGGGAAAATTAATTTAGTGCTTCACTGCGTCTCAGATGTATTTTTGGCAATGATTCCTGGTCAAGTGCCAGAGCCTATCCAGGCTGATTTCCCTTGGTTAAGTTTGTCTATTCTATTCCCAATTGGTTGTTCGCTTTTAGTGCCTTTCATACCCGATGAGGGAGATGGCAAACAAGTGAGGTGGTATGCATTAGCAATAGCCTTAATAACATTTTTAATTACAGTTGCTGCTTACTTAAAGGGTTACGACCCTTCCCAAGAAGGTTTACAGCTTTCAGAAAGAGTTTCTTGGTTGCCTGATTTAGGACTGACCTGGTCTGTTGGTGCAGATGGTCTTTCTATGCCTCTTATTCTTTTAACGAGCTTTATTACAGCATTAGCTGTTCTTGCAGCATGGCCTGTGAGTTTCAAACCAAAGCTATTTTTCTTTTTGATCTTGGCAATGGATGGGGGGCAGATAGCAGTTTTTGCAGTTCAAGATATGCTTCTTTTCTTTTTGGCTTGGGAATTAGAGCTTTTGCCAGTTTATTTATTATTAGCTATATGGGGAGGTAAAAAACGACAATATGCGGCTACAAAATTCATCATTTATACAGCAGGAAGCTCTTTATTTATTCTCCTTGCAGGTTTAGCAATGGGCTTTTTTGGAGGGGGTTCTCCAAATTTTGAATTTACACATTTAGCTAATCAGAATTTTGGGACTAGTTTTCAATTGCTCTGTTATGGAGGATTACTGATTGCCTTTGGAGTCAAGTTACCAATAGTCCCTTTACATACTTGGCTGCCTGATGCTCATGGAGAAGCCACAGCTCCCGTTCATATGCTTCTTGCTGGAATTTTGTTAAAGATGGGTGGATATGCGCTTTTAAGATTTAATGCTCAATTGCTTCCTGATGCTCATGCACAATTTGCTCCCTTGTTAATTGTTCTTGGTGTTGTAAATATTATTTATGCTGCGCTTACTTCCTTTGCCCAAAGAAACTTAAAAAGAAAAATTGCGTATAGCTCAATAAGTCATATGGGCTTTGTGCTTATTGGAATAGGGAGTTTTAGTTCTTTAGGAACTAGTGGCGCAATGCTTCAAATGATTAGCCACGGATTGATAGGTGCCAGTCTCTTTTTCTTGGTTGGCGCAACTTATGATCGTACACATACTCTTCAACTTGATGAAATGGGGGGTGTTGGCCAAAAAATGCGAATTATGTTCGCACTTTGGACTGTTTGCTCATTAGCTTCTTTAGCTCTCCCTGGAATGAGTGGATTTGTTTCTGAATTAATGGTTTTTGCTGGTTTTGTAACGGATGAAGCGTATACCTTGCCTTTTAGAATTGTGATAGCAGGGCTTGCAGCGATTGGAGTAATCCTCACCCCTATTTATTTACTTTCTATGCTTAGGGAAATCTTCTTTGGAAAAGAAAATGTTGATCTACTTGCTAAAAGAGAGCTTGTAGATGCTGAGCCAAGAGAGATTTATATCATTGGCAGTCTTCTTGTCCCGATAATAGGTATTGGCTTGTATCCCAGAATTATGACTGAGACGTATACAGCTTCTATAGATGGATTAGTCGCGAGAGATAAGCTTGCTATAGAAAGGATTCTTATGTCTGATGAAGTAAGTTCTGGGAAGGTTGAGTTTTCACAACCTTCTAGTCAGGCTCCTAAATTAACTATTTATAATTCTGGAAGTTAGAAGATATTATTTTTTAATTAAGCAATTAAGAATATAATTCATTTATTAAAAGTATCCTTTTGATAAAGGTTTTAATTTTTCTAAGATAGTTAATACTATTAAATTACTTTAATAGTATTTCTGGTTTTTTCTTTACCTGGCAAGAACAGCATACTCTCGCTAATTTTATTGAAGAAGCTTAATTACTTTGCCTGTAGAGGGGCTTGAAAATAAATCCAATGCAGCAGGTGCTCGGCTTGCCATACGTTTACTGCAGGATGCTGCAGAGAATGGAGATATAGACCCTTGGGATATAGACGTAATTCCTGTAATAGATGGATTTTTAGATCAATTGCGTCAGAGAATTGATTTTTCTGAGAGAGTTTTATCTCAATCTGGTGGTACTTTTGAAAGGGATTTAGCTGATAGTAGTGAGGCTTTTCTAGCAGCTTCTGTGCTAGTTGGTTTGAAAGCAGAAGTTTTAGAATCTGACACTTTCCCTATTGAAGATGATCTTGAAGAATCTTTTGAAGTATCTTTTGCCGAACAAGGATGGCTGGATCCAAGACTCGATCTTCCTTTGAAGCCCGAGAAACATCTTTATCGCCGCCCAGTAGCCCCACCCCCTTTTAGAAGAGCTGTCTCTTTAGGAGAGCTTATAGAACAACTTGAGTCGATTGCTGAAACAATTGAGGCTGATGAGCTTAATAGTCGAAGAAGAAGAAGGGAAAAAAGATTTAGTGATAAACAAATTATTGAACAAGTGACATCTTTAGCTCATAGAGAGAAATTACCTGAGACTACTGCTGCTTTAGGTTTGTTTTTAAATAACTGGGAGCAGGCTTTGCATTGGGTAGATTTTAATTTCTTGGTAATAAATTGGAAGGATGTTGCATGTGATGATTTAGATACTGATCGAGTGGGTGTTTTTTGGGCTTTGTTATTTTTATCTTCACAAGGAAAAATAGAGCTGACTCAAGAAGGATTTTTATATGCACCATTAAAATTAAGAAGAATTCTAGAGCCAGGAATGATTGCTCAACTTCCTATAAATCAATTAGACGTGACAGCTTCTTCTCCCGCTGCAGCATGATTAGTGGTATAAATACCTTTTATTATTCGGCCTATTGAAAAATGAGGCCTAAAACGCCTATGAAGGCGATGATTCTAGCTGCAGGTAAAGGGACCCGTGTTCAACCTATTACCCATGTAGTTCCTAAACCAATGATTCCAATCATTCAGAAGCCTGTAATGGAATTTTTGTTGGAACTTTTGAAGGAACATGGTTTTAAAGAAATAATGGTGAATGTTTCTCACTTAGCAGAAGAAATAGAGAATTATTTCAGAGATGGACAAAGGTTTGGAGTAGAGATTGCTTATAGCTTTGAGGGGCGAATAGAAGATGGTGAGCTTGTTGGAGATGCCCTTGGCTCAGCGGGAGGGCTGAAAAAAATTCAAGATTTCCAACAGTTTTTTGATGATACTTTTGTTGTCCTTTGTGGAGATGCCTTAATAGATTTAGATCTTACTGAAGCAGTCAAACGGCATAAGCAGAAAGGAGCTTTAGCTACTCTGATTACAAAATCTGTCCCTAAGGATCAAGTAACTAGTTATGGTGTTGTGGTTACTGATGATCAAGATAGGGTAAAAGCTTTTCAAGAAAAACCTTCGATAGATTCAGCTCTTAGTAATAAGATTAATACAGGGATATACTTGTTTGAACCTGAGATTTTTGAATATATACCTTCCAATAAGCCGTTTGATATTGGATCAGATCTTTTCCCTAAATTAGTTGAAGAAGGGGCACCGTTTTTTGCATTATCTATGGACTTTGAATGGGTTGATATAGGTAAAGTTCCTGATTATTGGAAAGCAATTCGTAATGTTTTGTTGGGTGAAGTACGTCAAGTAGATATTCCAGGTAAAGAAGTAAGGCCAGGCATATTTACTGGCTTAAATGTTGCTGCGAATTGGGATAAAATTAATGTTAAAGGACCCATTTATGTGGGTGGAATGACACGTATAGAAGATGGGGCAACAATTATTGGACCTTCGATGATTGGACCAAGTTGTTGTATTTGTGAAGGAGCAACTATAGATAATTCAATTATTTTTGATTATTCTCGTATAGGTCCTGGAGTTCAACTATTAGAAAAGTTAGTTTTTGGTAGGTATTGCGTTGATAAAAATGGTGATCATTTTGATTTGCAGGAAGCTGCTCTTGATTGGTTGATTACAGATTCACGAAGGCAAGATTTAGGTGAACCATCACCTCAGCAAAAGGCTATGGCGGAGTTATTAGGGACAGATCTTATAGGCTCGGCAAGTTGATTTTCGCTTGATTGAGTATGGCAGGTATGTGATGCTCTGCTTTTATTGCCATAATATGTACTCCTTTTGCTATCCCAGTAAATCTTCTGACTTGTTCAGCGGCTATTTGTATACCTTCCAAAGAAGGGTCTTTAGCATTTGCAAGTCTATTTACTATAGAAGTTGGAATGCATGCACCTGGCACTACCTTGTTTATAAATTCAGCATTCTTGGCAGATTTCAGTAAGAAGACACCTGCTAAAACAGGTAACTCAAGTGGATCTGAAATTTCTTTGCAGAATTGCTCTAGATTTCTAGCGTCCATAATCATCTGAGTTTGGACGAAGCGAGCTCCTGCAAGTTTCTTCCTTTCTAATCTTTTTCTTAAGCTATTTGCATTTGTTGAATTAGGGTCTGCAGCTGCACCAGGGAATAATTCAGTTGGTCCATTAGGTAGCAATCCAGAAACAGGGTCTTCGCCTTTATTGAATGCAGCAACTTGTTTGAGAAGTTTTACCGATTCATAATCGTGCACTGGCCTTGCATTTGGTTGATCTCCTGCCCGGACTGGATCGCCAGTAAGACATAGTAGATTTCTAATTCCAAGTGCATGTGCTCCAAGGATTTCTGCTTGTATTCCAATACGATTTTTATCCCTGCATGCTATTTGAAGGATAGGCTCTATGTTGTTTTCTAGTAGTAATTTACAAACCGCAAGACTACTCATTCTCATTATTGCTCTGCTCCCATCAGTAACATTGACTGAATGTACGAACCCGTTCAGATTTTCAGCAGCAGCAAGGGTTTTAGAGATATCTCCTCCTCTTGGAGGCATGACTTCAGCAGTGATTGTAATGTCACTAGATGCAAGAGATTTTTGAAGAATGGAATTCAATTTCTTATGAGATAATTACTATTGCTTATCAATGACCCTAGCCTGCGTAATATGAATTAAATAAGTCGAGATGGAGGGCATGTTTTCAGGAGATTTCTCCAATTCGGTTCAAATGTCCCTTTCGGCAAGAGAGATGGAGATTATTGAACTAGTTGCTGACGGGCTAACTAATCAAGAGATAGCTCAAAAGTTAACCATTAGTAAACGTACTGTAGATAATCATGTGAGCAATATGTTTACGAAAACTGGATCTAAGAATCGGGTTGCTCTTTTGAATTGGGCTATGGATCATGGGAAAATCTGTAGGGATGGTTTTAATTGTTGTTCTTTGCCAGATGAGACTGAGGATTCTTCGACTGATACTTAAGGTCTAATATGTTTGGATCGGGTAAGTTAATTAACGAGTATTCTTCAGAGGAAATATCTAAAAGCTCTGCATAGGCTATACAGGACTCCTTGTCAGAACCAGTGAAACGGAGGATACCGTCTATATCGTATAAGTTATACAAAGTCAGACCTCCTGAAAATTAGATTGCTAAGAAGAATCCAGGTAGAAAGGAAATATAAAAAGAATATTAAGAGAGCTAGGGGCTTTTATTTATTGAAGATTGAAACGTTGACGTTCTGTTATAGACCATTCAGTGATTGGTGATTTAGCGAGTGCTGCATTGCTGAATGACTTTACTCCAGTTATTTCATGACTACACCAACTTGGCTTTGTAATCTTTTCTTTTTCTGAATTTAATTCTACTTCTGCTAGTACAAGAGGGAAATTTTTACCCTCAAAACAATCAACAACCCATTTGCCTTGTTCAAAATTGAGAATATGTCGCTTTTTTTTAATTTTATTGGAGATTAGATCCCACATGTATAGAGCATCTTTTATAGGGATGGGATATTCGAATTCATGATTTATCATTTCAGTTGCCCGAGCTTTCAGTGTGATTTCAGAGTGTTTTTCATTAATTATTCTAAGTCTAACGATCCACTCTTCAAAACTTGTTGAGAAATAACCTTGGTGGAATGCTTTGACTTCAGTTGACAATTCTTTCCATGCATTCCCTTGGACAATAAAGCGACGCTCGATTTCAAGACCCATTTCTAATTAGTAGGATTCGTGTTTACATTTGCCAAGCTGCCTGCCCAATGAAGCTTTTTTGTGAGGGTTCTGAAATAGGAAGGACTTTGTTCGAGAATTACCATTTGAGCAAGATGTCTAGCTTTTTGAATTGAGCAATATTGTCCTTCTTCAATGAGAGCACTTCCCACACCATCCTGCCAAACTTTCACCCTACCTTTTTTGACCCCGATAGGTTTAATAGTCAGATTTGAACCTGCAGGCACAACAATGGGTCGACTGGATAGACTCATTGGACATATTGCGCTAACAATTATTGCTTCAATTCCAGGGTGCAGTATTGGCCCTCCAGTTGCCATTGCATATGCGGTTGAACCAGTAGGAGTAGATACAATTAGACCATCACCTTTATAAATATCTACAGATTCACCATCTATTTCAACTTCAAGAGTACATGTTGGTGAAATTTCATCACGGTATGCACGAAAGTAAATGTCATTTAATGCCCAGAAGATATTTCCTTTTACTATTTGAGGATTAATTGATTTATGACTACCCAAACTACCTTGAAGCATCATTCTCCTCTCTATAGCAAAATGATCATTTTTAATTCTTTTCCATAAACTTTTACTTTTTAAAATTTGCCGATCATGTGTAAGAAAACCAAGATTGCCCCCAACATTAAAACTTAAAATAGGTATGTGATGACTTGCAAGATATCTTGCCGCCCCAAGAACGGTTCCATCACCCCCTAAAACTAAAGCTAAATCAGGTAAAATTAGTGATTGTTCTAAAAGATCGGGAAAAGTATTTGCTTCAATACCACTTTGGGCAGAGACTACTTTAATCCCTAATGATTGAAGTTGATCAGAACAAAATGATGCTTCTTTTTCTGCTGATTTACTATTTGACTTATATATAATCCAAACTAAATTTAGTTTCATATTTTTATATATTTACCATTTAAGGAGATTAAAGCTTTCCATATCTACAGTTGTTCTATTGCGATATAGAGATAGTAGTATTGCTAGTCCAACAGCAGCTTCCGCTGCTGCAACTGTAATTACGAAGACAGTGAACACTTGGCCTCTAATTAGATTACCATCAATATAGGAGGAGAATGCCATTAAATTTATATTAACAGCATTGAGCATTAGCTCAATGCTCATTAATACGCGCACTGCATTCCTGCTATTAATTAGGCCCCAAACACCTATGCAAAAAAGCATTGAACCTACCAATAAATAAGCCTCCAAAGGTATTGGCTCTTTTAAATTGAACATAGAATCTAATACTGAAGCTACAATTTTTAATTGATCAATCTTCAGATTGATCAATTAAGCTACCACCACTTGTATTTGCAATAACTTCTTTATTGTTAAAATCATTTTCACTAAATTTATAAGATAAAACATCTCTCCGGGCTAAAACTATTGCTCCAATCATTGCCATCAACAAAAGTACAGATGCCAATTCAAAAGGCAGAAGATAATCAGTAAAGAGATGCTCGCCAATTCTTTCTGTTGCCTCTTCTCCTATAGCCTGAGGACCTGGTGTTGACCAATTTGTAGTTAAATCTACTCTAAATAAAAGTACAAGTAGTCCTGCACATACTGCTCCAGAAAAGAATTTCCTTACTCTTAAACCTTTGATTGGTTGAAGTTCTTCACGTTTATTAACTAGCATTATTGCAAAAAGAATTAAAACATTGACTGCTCCTACATAGACAAGAACTTGAGCAGCAGCAACAAAACTTGCATTTAATAAAAGGTATAAACCTGCGACAGACATAAAAACGCCACCAAGTAAAAAAGCGGAATAAACAATATTTTCTATCAAAACAACTCCTAGACTTCCGCTAATAATAATGCTTGATAAAATTAAGAAGCAAATCTGTTCAGTAACACTTGCAATACTCATTTTATTCCTGATCTAAAGTAGATTCATCTGCATTGATATTTGATCCTTCAGTTTTACTTTGGGCTAACTTTTTGTTTTTGATTAAATCAATTAATTCTGAAGGTAAGTTGCCAGCTCTAGATGCATCGTTAGGCAATTCATGAGGGTCCATAATGTCTACAGGTAAATAACCTAGTTCTCTTAATGGCCTGACTGATGGATCTGAAGTTACATTTGTGGGAAGTCTTCCAAGTGCTACATTATCAAAATTAAGACTATGCCTATCAAAAGCTGCAAGCTCATATTCTTCTGTCATTGAAAGACAATTAGTAGGGCAATATTCAACACAATTTCCACAGAAAATACAAACACCAAAATCTATTGAGTAATTGCGAAGCTCTTTCTTTTTGGTTTCTTTATTCATTACCCAATCAACTACAGGTAAATTAATTGGGCACACTCTTACACAAACTTCACAAGCTATACATTTATCAAATTCATAATGAATCCTGCCTCTATATCGTTCCGAAGGTATTAATTTTTCATATGGGTATTGCACTGTTATAGGTCTTCTACGCATATGATCAAATGTAACTGCTAAACCTTGCAATAGATATTTACCTGCACTTACAGCATTTTCACTGTATTCAGTTATTTTTTGAAAAAAGGTACCCATTGTAATTTCTTTAATTATTTGGTGAACCTATTAATTAGATCTTACAGCGATTTCTAGAGAAATAAGTAGCTTTATTTTTAAAAATGTGAATTGTTTTCAATTGCTAATTACTTCTGGGCCTCTCAACCACCAAAGGCTATTGGAAATGCAAGCTTTAGAGCTGCAGTAAATAGTAAATTGACTAGAGAAATTGGTAGTAAAAATTTCCATCCAAGGTCAAGTAATTGATCAATTCGGACTCTAGGAGTTGTCCACCTAAGTAATATTGCTACGAATACTAAAAGGTAAGTCTTGAACACTGTCATCACTATGCCTAAAGAGGCAGTAATGATTTGAATCACCGAGGCATTGATAGGTTGATCTAAAATATTGGCTATCCATTCAACTGGGATAGGGAATCCCCAGCCACCTAGATATAGAACAGATACCAACAAAGACGATAAAACTAAATTGATATAACTCCCTAAATAAAATAAGGCGAATTTCATTCCTGCATATTCAGTTTGATATCCAGCAACCAGTTCTTCTTCTGCTTCAGGCAGATCAAAGGGGAGTCTTTCACATTCGGCAAGAGCACATATCCAAAAAATCAGAAACCCAACAGGTTGTCGCCATATATTCCAGCTAAGGAAACCAATACTATTTTGTTGATTGACAATATCAATTGTGCTCAATGAATTGCTCATCATGACTACTGCTAGAACAGCTAAAGCAAGTGGTATCTCGTAACTGATTGATTGTGCTGCTGCCCTAAGGCCACCAAGGAGTGAATATTTGTTATTGGATGCATATCCACTCATTAATAATCCAATTGGTTGAATACTACTTAAGGCAATCCATAAGAAAATTCCTATTCCTACATTGCTGATCAACAAATTCTGGCCAAATGGGATGATTAACCAAGATAAAATTACTGGAATTAAAACTAAAACAGGTCCAAGTGTAAAAAGTAAACCATCAGCTTTTTGAGGTATAACATCTTCCTTGACAAGAAGTTTTAAGCCGTCGGCCATAGGTTGTAAAATTCCTAATGCCCCAGCATATTCTGGTCCGATTCTTTGTTGTGCTGCTGCCGATATTTTCCTTTCCAGCCATACAGTCACTAGGACACCTATTAAAGCCACTGTTAACACCAAAAGCATTGGCAGTGGCAGCCAAAGAAGGTGAGAAATGCTTGATGAGAAACCTATACCTTCTAAAAGATTGCTGAAGCTTTCCTCAAGGTTTAAACCTTCGTTCACTACAGCAATTAAAACTGATTTAAGCGTAGTGACCATTCTGGATAATCAATTACTACTAATTTAGTCCTATTACTTCGTTGTTCGCTCCTCTAATGGTTTCCAAGTTCTAGTTTTCTCACCTGTATAAATTTGGGTTGGCCTGAAAATGCGATTAGTACTCAACTGTTCTCGCCAATGAGCAAGCCATCCAGCTACTCTTGAAATAGCAAAAATAGGTGTGTATAAATCTCTTGGTATCCCTAGTTTTCGATAAACAAGACCTGAATAAAAGTCAACATTTGGATAAATACCTTTTGGCCCTAGTAAGGGAGAAGCTTGTTCTTCTACAGCTTTTGCAATGTCATACATTTCGTCTTTACCAAATCTTGCAAATAAATCTTCTGCAAAACTTTGCAAGAGAGTAGCCCTGGGGTCTTTGACTTTATATTCTCTATGACCAAAGCCCATGATTTTACTTTTTTGGTTTATAGCATTTGTCAAAAATGACTTTGCTTGATCTGGTGAATTAATTTCTTTTAGCATTGCGATAACATCTTCGTTTGCCCCTCCATGTAATGGACCTGCGAGTGTTCCAACTGCTGATGCAATGACTGCGTATGGATCTGTGAGTGTGCTTGCCGTTACTCGAGCACTAAATGTGCTTGCATTCAAGCTGTGCTCTGCATGAAGAATTAAACATCTATCAAAAACCCTTGCTGCTAGAGGATCTGGTTCGCGTTCAGTGAGCATATAAAGAAAATTTGCTGAATAGGGTAGATCGTCTCTTGGTTGTATTGGATCTTGCCCTTTCCTAATTAGTTGAAATGCTGCAACCATTGTAGGGATTTTTGCAATTAACCTAACTACTGCGTCGTAGATATATTCAGGATCATCAATTGCCCTTCTTGAGTAAAATAAACCTAAAGATGCAGCGCTTGATTGAAGTGCATCCATAGGATGCCCAGTCGCTGGAAAGCATTTCATCATATCCCTCACTCTGAAACTTAATCTGCGATGCATTTGTATTGCATTTTCGAAGTCCCTTAATTCTTGAGAGCTTGGTAGTTCTCCCCAGATAAGCAGATAAGTTGTTTCTAAGAAGCTGCTTTTGGCTGCTAACTCTGCGATTGGATATCCTCTGTATTTCAGCTCCCCTTTAGTTCCATTGATATCACAAATGGCAGACTGAGCAACTGGCACTCCTTCAAGTCCAGGTCTTAAGATTGCTGTGCTTTTATTTTCGAGGTTTTCTATAGATTCATGCTCCAATACTTGCCACTATAACGATAGTGAGAAATCCTTCCTATTAAGCGATGGATCAGTTTGTCAAAGCAAATATTTCAATTGATTGAAAGCATTGCTTTGAAATTTAATTTGGACTCCTGATTTTCATCTTTTGTCCCAAGAGCTAAATTTAGGGATTTGATTTTTGGCTTTGATGGCCCACTAGATATTGTTTTTAGTAATTGAAATGGTCCCCAATTTGCTAAGAATTTTTCTGCAGAATTTTCCCTAAGGTATAATTGTTGGTGAAAATTCTTGTTATCGCTAACATTAATTTTTAGCAATTCATTTTTATCAGGGTATGATGAATCTTCTTGATAAAAGCTATCAATTGAAGATATTGAATTAGTCCAAATAAGCTTATTTTGCTCCTCAAATAGAATTACTCCTATATCAGGTATTAATTTATAATCTGAATTAATCTCCTTTGTAATTAGTTTGGACCAAACTATTATATCCTTATCTTTCACATGTAGAACTGATTTATTAAAACCTCTTTCTTCTATAATTGTTTCTATCTTTTGGACTTGTCCGTAATCATCTGACTCAATAATCCACCCATCTTTTTTCTTAATTAATACTAATGGACCTTTTCCTAACTCTATTATCTGCTTTGCTACATTAGAGTCAAATTCATTAATTATCTCTTCTAATAATCCTTTAATATATAGAGAGTAAATATCAGTACTATCTCTACTTATAACTTTCCTATCTTCACTCAAAATAGAAATTTCAAGAGCACCATTGATTTCATTGCCTATTAACTCATAGCCTGAATTTATCTGATATTCGCTAGCTGTAATTTTGTCCTTAAGTATACAAAATCCATCTAAAAAAATGTCCTTTCCTTTTAAATTTATTGAACCTACAAAGCCATTATAAGTCATGTCTTCATAACTATATTCAGGCGTTTTAATAAATGAATTCAATGCCTTGTTTGATGCATGTATTAAAGCTAAGCCCTGATCCAAATCTTTTATTGAATTCTTAAGCTGAATATTATTGAGTTGATTAGCCTTTGAATCCTTGCTTATTTTAATTGCTTGAATAAGCATTTCTTTGTTAGATGAAATTAGAACTATACTGTCCTCACCTAATGTCATTGCTATATTCCCATTCTTGCCTTTAGTGGACAATGATTCTGTATAAATTACCTCTTGACTTTGATACATATCTCTCTTGATATCAGCTTTATTCGATGATTTATCTCCCCAATATCTATTGAGAAAAGTCTTTGCTTCTTCGTTTGATCTTGCCTCCAAAGCTAGAATCCAGTTTTGACTATTTGTTTTTCCGTAGGAATTTGAAATAGTAAAACTGAAATTCGAACTTATCCAATCTGATAAATCAGTATTAAAGTCTAGACTAGTTAAATCAAATAAACCATCTCTAATCTTAATTCCATTTTTGTAAGGAACATTTCTTTTTTTGTTGTTAGCTGATGATTCAAAATATTTTGGTATTTTATTAGGATTAAAATAAAAATGAATTGTCAGGTAAGCATCGTTTGAAAAATATTTTGCTGCTTTAGGAAGTTCTAATTGTTTATTCGTTAGAATGGAAGACTCTTTGTGATTGGTAGTTTTCCATATCCCAAACGCAATGATAAGTAGCAGAACTGTTATTAAAACTAATCTAATAACAGCCTGTGGTAACTTTAGATTTCTCAAAAGTTTGCTTGCTTATCCTTCTATATAAGATAAGCGTGAATTCTTTTTTGATTCTTTAAGATAAAGAAATGAATCAGAAAAATCCTAGTCAAATTTCTCCTGAGAAATTAAAAGAGTTTCTTAATGAAGCCTCTCCAAGCCTTAGTTTGGTAGATGTTAGAGAGAAAGAAGAATTGCTTATTGCCCCATTTACCTACAAAGTTTTTCATTTGCCTTTAAGTGATTTTACTTCTTGGGCTAAAGATATTTCATACCAATTACCTATAGAGAAACCAGTTGTAGCTATATGCCACTCTGGAATCAGAAGTTTTAATTTTGGTATCTGGTTAATAGAACAAGATTCTCGATACCAAGTTTGGAACCTAGAGGGAGGGATAGACTCTTGGAGTCAATCAATTGATCCTTCTGTGAAGCGCTATTAATTAGCAGTTCTAAAAGAAAATCTTCAATTGGTTGAATTCAGCTTTTCTGCAACTGTATTTACATCTTTATCACCACGTCCAGAGAGGTTAATAACAATTTCTATGCCTGCTGAAAGAGTGGGACAAAGCTTTTCCAGAAAAGCTAAAGCATGCGCTGTTTCTAGTGCTGGAATAATGCCTTCTTTTTTACTTAGTAGTTGAAGGGCGTCAAGAGCTTCTTTATCAGTGACAGCAGCATATTCAGCTCTGCCTATTTCTTTCAAATAGCTGTGCTCAGGACCAACTCCTGGATAATCGAGCCCAGCACTAATTGAATGAGCCTCCTTGACTTGCCCATCTGAGTCTTGCAGTAGAAGGCTCATTGACCCATGTAAGACCCCTATTCGTCCTTGGGTAATTGTTGCAGCATGATGTTTTGTATTGACTCCTTCCCCAGCAGCTTCGACTCCAATCATTCTTACTGACTTATCTTCTACAAAGGGGTGGAATAAACCCATTGCGTTTGATCCTCCTCCTACGCAAGCAAGGAGGATATCTGGTGAACGTCCAAATGCTTCAAGACATTGATCTTTT
The DNA here is from genome assembly GCF_000760215.1 of Prochlorococcus sp. MIT 0603. Taxonomy (NCBI): domain Bacteria; kingdom Bacillati; phylum Cyanobacteriota; class Cyanophyceae; order Synechococcales; family Prochlorococcaceae; genus Prochlorococcus; species Prochlorococcus sp. MIT 0603. Next base: position 161,098 of record NZ_JNAW01000001.1, read on the forward strand.
GTTTCTTCGCCAATTACTGCATGAAAATCTCTTACTAGCATTGGATAAGGATGGGGACCAGCGACTGATCCAAGAATGTAGTGTGTCGTTTCTACGTTGGTAACCCAATCTCGAATTGCTTCACTGGTGGCATCTTTTAATGTGGCTGTGCCGGCAGAGACTGGCTGAACTTTTGCGCCAAGTAATTTCATACGGAATACATTTAAAGACTGTCTTCTCATATCTTCTTTACCCATGTAGATAACACAATCCAGTCCGAATCTTGCGCATACAGTTGCTGTTGCGACACCATGTTGTCCAGCACCAGTTTCTGCGATAATTCTTTTTTTTCCCATCCTCATTGCTAACAAGGCTTGCCCTAGGGCATTGTTTATTTTATGAGCTCCTGTGTGATTTAAGTCTTCTCTCTTTAGCCAAATCCTTGGTCCGCCTTTTTTGTTTTGGTAATATTCGCTAAGTCTTTTCGCCTCATATAAAGGTGTTTGTCTACCTACATATGTTTTTAATAATAGAGAGAGTTCACTAGTAAAGGTTTCGTCTAGCCATGCTTCCTTTGCTTCTTTCTCTAGTTCAGTTAGAGCAGGAATAAGTGTTTCAGGTACATATTGCCCTCCATAGCGTCCAAATCTTCCCAAGGGAGATGGGCGTTCACTTATATGAAGACTTTGATTTTTGATTTGAGAAGAAAATGTACTTTTCACCTTGTTAAGGAGGAATATATTTAATAGGTTAAAGACTTCGAAAAAAATGCCTCAAGGGAATTGGCGAGAATTTGAAAATCTTGAAACTAATACTAATGTGGAAAGCTATTCAAATAGTCCGTTAAAGGGTGATAGGACAGTAAGAGTTCAAAGGACAAGAGTTGGAAAGAGTGGAAAGATGGTAACTGTTATTAAAGGATTAGGTTTAAACCATGAAGATTCAAAAATCCTCTTAAAGAAACTGAAAACCAGATGTGGTTCTGGTGGAACCTTCAAAGAAGGCATTATTGAGTTGCAAGGGGATCAGATTCAACAAGCAATTGAACTGCTCAAGAAAGAGGGGTTTCAACCAAAACAATCTGGTGGATAATTAACTCAAGGGTTAATTTATCCCGCTCCCATGTAAAAATTGTTATTGAAATACCTACAAATCATTAGAAAAAATGACTGACAATGCTTCAAATATTGTTTGGCATAAAGCTTCAGTTGATCGTCAGTCTGTTGAAGGGCAAAAAGGTCATAAAAGTATAATCCTTTGGTTCACAGGCTTATCAGGGTCAGGGAAAAGTACGTTGGCAAATGCTGTGAATTCTTATTTATTTGAAAAGGGTTTTTCTACCTATGTTTTGGATGGCGACAATATTCGACATGGCTTATGCAAAGATTTGGGTTTTTCTGATGTTGATAGGGAAGAAAATATTCGTCGCATTGGCGAAGTTTCAAAATTATTTCTTGATGCTGGAGTAATAGTTTTAACGGCTTTTGTTTCCCCTTTTCGAAGTGATCGGGAAAAAGCTAAAAATTTGGTCAATCAAAACGATTTTCTTGAGATCTTTTGTGCTGCAAATTTAGATGTTTGCGAAAAACGAGATACAAAAGGACTTTATGCTAAAGCTAGGGCAGGACATATTAAAGATTTTACAGGAATTTCTAGTCCTTATGAGGCCCCTGAAAATCCAGATTTAATTATTGATACTGGAATCAAAGACTTAGAAGAATGTGTTGAGGTTGTTATTACTAAGTTAATTGAATTAAAAATTATTTGATTCAACCTAAATCACATCTGTGTTAAATAAGTTGATGCTCCCAAGCTATTTAGCTTGTTATCTTTTTTTATAACGTTATTTCTAAGATCATCTCTATATTTTAATATTTTAGATTTTAGTGATGGTATTGATGTGCTCAAGATTTGAGCTGCTAATAAACCAGCATTTAAACCACCGTTTATAGCTACTGTTGCAACTGGTATTCCAGCTGGCATTTGAACAATTGAATATAAGGAATCAATTCCTTTTAATGCTTTTGATTCTATTGGTACTCCAATAACTGGGAGGCTTGTAATCGATGCGATCATTCCTGGTAAATGGGCTGCTCCACCAGCTCCAGCAATAATAACTTTTAGACCTTTGTCTTCTGCTTGGTTAGCAAAATCAACCATACGAATAGGAGTTCTATGGGCTGAAAGAATCCTAGTCTCTACTTTTAGGCTAAACCCCTCTAAAAGCTTAATTGCTGGTTCTAGAGAAGGTAGATCTGAATCACTACCCATCACTACAGCGACTATCATTGATTGATCAGCATCTGCTGAAATCACTTTATTATTAAGCAGGGTTCAATATTAATAATGACGAGAATCTCGAAACTCTGCATAGGCTATTAAAAGAATCTACTTAAATGCGTAATCTCATTAATGTTCAGATACCAGATCCACATTTTTTCTCTTTGAAGGAAAAATTGTGGTCGATTCAGATTGATGAGAATGACCACATTCTTTCTTTGAATCCAATGCAAAGTGAAATATCCGAAATTGGAGAAGATTGGGCTGGTGATTGGCTAAGTCCACGAGGTATAGATCTTCAAATCAATGGGGGGCTTGGACTAGCATTTACTGATTTAGACTTTAAACAATTACCCAAGTTAAATGAATTCTTGAATTTACTTTGGAGAGATGGAATAGAAGCTATTTCACCAACATTAGTAAGCTGCAGTATTGAATCTTTAAGAAGATCTCTAGCGGTTATACAATTAGCTCGAAAGGAAACTTGTATTAATAGATCAAAACTACTGGGAGCTCACCTTGAGGGGCCTTTTTTATCAATGAATTATCAAGGGGCTCATAATCATAATCACTTTTGTTTGCCAAGTTTATCGGCTTTAGATAAAAGGATTAATGGCTTTGAACGAGAAATTGCTTTGGTAACGATGGCTCCTGAATTACCAGGCTCTTCAGAAGTTATTAAAAGATTGAATGATCTTGGAATTCTTGTCTCTTTAGGCCATTCATCAGCTAATTCGAATATCTGTAGATCTTCTTTTGATTTAGGAATAAGCATGATTACTCATGCTTTTAATGCTATGCCAGGACTTCATCATAGAGATCCAGGCCCAGTAGGTGAAGCAATATCTCATGGCCAGATTTCAATGGGACTTATTGCTGATGGAATCCATGTACATCCAAATATGGTAATTATTCTTCAAAAGTTAGCTAGAGATAGCCTGTTCTTGGTTAGTGATGCTTTATCTCCTTATGGATTGGAAGCAAAACAATATCAGTGGGATCAAAGATTAGTATTTATTGATGAAGGGGTTTGTAGATTAGATGATGGCACTTTGGCTGGAACAACTCTTTCTTTATTAGAGGGTTGTAAACGACTTGCCAAGTGGACCAAAGATCCTTCTTTTGCTATTTGGGCAGCCACAGTCTCCCCTAGACATGTATTAGAAAAAGGAAAAGGCATTAAAGAATTTTTTGTTGGCCATTCTTTGGAAAAATTTTTGAGATGGAATTTAAATTTTGATTCTTATTCTCTTAATTGGAAATCAGCTAAGTAGTATTCTTCGTTTATTAATGATTATTTAAATGAACGAGAAAGGTCTAAACAAATTAAAGCAGTCTGAGAAGGCTGAAGTCTTAGATTACTTTAATGGGACTGGTTTTGAAAGATGGAATCGGATTTATAGCAATAGTGATGAAGTCAATAAGGTTCAGAGGAATATTCGGCTAGGTCACCAAAAAACGGTTGATGATGTGTTGTCTTGGATTCAAGAAAATGAAGGGATTAGAAAAATGAGTTTTTGTGATGCTGGATGTGGTGTTGGGAGTCTTACTTTGCCTCTGATATCAATGGGAGCAGCTTCTGTTTTTGCTAGTGACATTTCTGACGCAATGGTTAAAGAAACTAAGCGCAGAGCCGAAATCGATGGACTAAATTTAGATAGAGTGACTTTTCATACTTCTGATTTAGAGAATTTGGAGGGTTCATTCCATACAGTAATCTGCTTGGATGTATTTATTCATTATCCACAAATTGCAGCAGAAGAAATGGTTCGTCATTTATGTGATATGAGTGAAAAAAGATTGATTGTAAGCTTTGCTCCATATACGCCTTTCTTGGCTTTGTTGAAATTAATAGGCCAATTTTTCCCAGGGCCAAGCAAAACTACTCGTGCTTATATACTTAAAGAAAAAGGAATAGTAAACTCTGCATTGAAATGTGGTTTCAAGATTAAGCGCAGAAAATTAAATCAAGCACCTTTTTATTTTTCACAATTAATAGAATTTGAAAGGGTATAGTTTAGTTGCTGATTAACGACAAAGATATTATGTAACTAAATGATTTTCTAGAGCATATCTAACCAGCTCTGTTCTACTAGAAGTTCCAGTTTTAATAAATAGACGACTTACGTATTTTTCTACATTTCGAATAGATGTTTCTAGTTGTCTTGCAATTTCTTTATTCATTAAACCTTCTGCTACTAGCTGAAGAACGCTTGCTTCCCTGGGAGTAAAATTTGGAATAATCAGATCCTTCCTTGAAGAATTAGTATCATTTTGAGTCAGCATCGACTTGATTTCAGTAATTTGTTTGGCCATTTGCCCAACATCTGTATCAGCAAAACGAGCTGCCTCAGCCAATAATCTTTCTTGACGCCTAACGACATTTTTGACTCTCGCTATTAATTCATCAGGATCAAATGGTTTCGAAATATAGTCATCTACTCCTGCTTGATATCCTTGAGTGCGATCTAAGGTCATTCCTTTGGCTGTGAGGAAAATTACTGGTGTTCCCCCCAACCGTTCATCTTCACGAAGTTTTTTTAATAAGTCGTATCCGTCATATCTAGGCATCATTACATCAGTAAGGACAACATCAGGCATCATTTGTTTTGCTTTTTGTAAGCCATCTTCGCCATCTATTGCAGTTTGAACTTCAAAACCTTCGTCTTCTAAGTAGGCTTTTACAGCAGTTCTAATCCCAGGTTCATCATCTACTAGTAAGACGCGAGCTTTTTGCTGATCTTCTAGAGTTGACACTTGTTGTTCATTCATGAAATTTAGTTTTGGGAGGTTTAGGACTTTTAAAGCAATATCATCCAGGATATTGGTGTTTGAGAGACTTTTACGAATCATTTAATGAAGACAACCCCTCTTGACTTTGATTACCAATCAACCACCCCTTGTGATAACAAGGTTCTTGAGGCAATGTTTCCTTATTGGAATCAGGATTGGGGTAATCCTTCTAGTCGTAACAATCGAATTAGCATTAAGGCTTCAGCTGCCATCAGTTTGGCACGTGAACAATTAGCAGACTTGCTGAAAATCTCTCCCAAAAGATTGATTTTCACTAGTGGAGCGACGGAAGCAAATAATTTAGCTTTGCTTGGCCATGCAAGGGCAAAGGCGCGTCAGAATGGTTTTCCTGGTCATTTAATTACACTTTCAACTGAGCATAATTCTGTAATTGCACCAATTAGACAACTTAGAAAAGAAGGGTTTCATATTACAGAGTTAACCCCAGACTTAGACGGAATTATTTCTTTGGAAAGCTTAAAAGACTCATTTTTAGAAGATACTTTATTAGTAAGTGTAATGATTGCAAATAATGAAATAGGTGTTGTACAACCTATTTCTGAAATTGCTTCTCTATGTAATCAACGTGGGGTTGCTTTTCATTCTGATATGTCACAAGGCTTTGGAAACTTAACTATTGATTTTAGTAATATAGGAATTGATCTAATGAGTTTTAGTGGTCATAAAATATACGGCCCTAAAGGCATTGGTTTATTAGTTGTAGGAGAAGATTGCATTATCGAACCTTTGCAATGGGGAGGTGATCAAGAGAATGGTTTAAGAGCTGGTACCCTTCCTGTACCTTTGATTGTTGGCTTTGTAAAAGCAGCTGAAATTGCTAATCAAAACCAATCTTTTTATGCAAAGAACATAAAAGATATGCGAAATGAATTATGGCAAGGCTTGAATCAAAAAATTCCTGACTTAATACTTAATGGCTCTTTGGAAAAGCGACTTCCTAATAATTTGAATTTTACAGTAAAAGGAGTTATTGGCAGTAAATTACATAAACAGTTGCGACCTTTTATCTCTTGCAGCAGTGGTTCTGCATGCAGCAATGGTGCTCCTTCCCATGTTCTTTTATCAATTGGAAGAAGCACACAAGAAGCTGAAGCTTCATTGCGTCTTAGTTTAGGTCGCGCAACAAATTTCGATGAGGTGGATATTGCTATCAATATTATTTCAAAGGTTGTGTATCAGTTAAGAGGCTAATATTTTAGGTTGCTTTTTGATAGCTAATCTGAACTTTGCGCTTCTACTTCGTGGGTTGATTGACTTTTCATCAGAGCTTGCAGTAATTGGTTTGCGAGTGATTCTTTCTAGACGTTCATCATTAATAAAAGAATGTTTAACTAATCTGTCTTCTAAAGAATGAAAACTAATGATCCCAAAACCTCCACCAGGTAGTAGCCAGTTTGGAGCATTTTTTAGAAGGGTTTCAAGATTTTCTAATTCATTATTAATAGCAATACGTAAAGCTTGAAAGGTTCTGGTTGCAGGATGAATTCGCCCATTTCGCATTTTAGGTGGGTAGCAACTTGCTATTGCATATGCAAGCGAGGCAGTACCTTCATAAGAACCTTTTCTTGATAAATCATTCTTTATTCGCTTTGCTATGCGCCTTGAGAATCTTTCTTCACCATATTTATAGATTAAATCTGCTAATGCTTTTTCATCAGTTTGTTCTATTAAATCTTGCGCTTTGATTCCTTTTTCAGGATTCATGCGCATATCTAGTGGTCCATCTAGGCGAAAACTAAACCCTCTAGATGCTTGATCAATTTGTGGACTGCTGACACCTAGATCAGCCAAAATAAACGATACTTTTTCTTCAGAAAAAAAATCTGCAAAGTTTGATGAAATAATTTTTACCCTTGAATCAAATTTCAGTAGCTTTTTTGATGCAGCAGTTATGGCAGTTGGGTCTTGATCTAGGCCGATTATGTGAAGATTTGGAAATTTTTCTAGGATTAAGCTGGCATGCCCTCCCCCCCCCAGAGTTGCATCAATAACCTTGCTTTTATTGAGTAGGCTTGCAGGGAGTTGGCGAATTGCTTCAATTATTTCTTTAGATAGTACAGGTGTGTGTTTGAATTTTGATTTGACCAAGTTGGATTCTTCTTTCATGACTACTTCCTAATATCTAAGTATCTATTAAAAATTTCGCCACATGTCGCAGCTGGAAACGCGAACGGAGCCAATGGTGGTGAATTTTGGCCCGCATCATCCTTCCATGCATGGTGTTTTGCGCTTAGTAGTCACCCTTGATGGTGAAGATGTAATTGATTGTGAGCCAGTAATTGGATACCTACACCGGGGGATGGAGAAAATTGCTGAAAACAGAACAAATGTAATGTTTGTTCCGTACGTCAGTCGGATGGATTATGCCGCCGGTATGTTTTATGAGGCAATTGTTGTAAATGCTCCTGAACGGTTGGCAAATATTTCTATACCTAAGCGGGCAAGTTATATACGTGTGTTAATGCTTGAGTTAAATAGGATTGCCAACCATCTGCTTTGGTTAGGCCCGTTCTTGGCAGATGTAGGTGCCCAAACTCCTTTCTTCTATATATTTAGAGAGCGTGAAATGATTTATGACCTTTGGGAGGCAGCTACAGGTCAAAGGTTGATTAATAATAATTTCTTTCGTATAGGTGGCGTTGCTTGTGATTTGCCTTGGGGATGGCTTGAGAAATGTAAAGACTTTTGCGATTGGTTTGGCCCTAAGATTGATGAATACGAGAAACTAATCACCAACAACCCAATATTTCGGCGGCGTATAGAGGGTTTGGGCACTATCGAAAAGGATCAAGCAATTAATTGGAGTCTTTCTGGCCCAATGTTACGTGCATCTGGAGTCCCTTGGGATTTAAGAAAGGTTGACCATTATGAGTGTTATGACGATTTTGACTGGGATGTTGCATTTGAACAAGAAGGTGATTGTTATGCTAGGTATCGAGTTCGGATTGAAGAGATGCGTCAATCTTTAAGGATATTAAATCAAGCTTGTGAGCAGATTCCTGGTGGGCCTACAGAGAACCTTGAGGCATATCGTGAAGTAGAGGGAAAAAAGAGTTCTTTTTCGGGATTTGATTATCAGTATGTTGCTAAAAAAGTTGCACCAACTTTTAAAATTCCTCACGGAGAGTTATATACACGGTTGGAATCTGGAAAAGGTGAAATAGGTGTTTTTATTCAAGGGACTAATGATGTGACTCCATGGAGATTTAAAATTAGAGCTGCTGATCTAAATAATCTACAAATTTTGCCTCATATTTTAAAGGGTGCCAAAGTTGCTGATATCATGGCAATTCTTGGCTCAATAGACGTCATAATGGGTTCAGTAGATCGTTAATTGCAGTGTTATCTAAGAAGCCTCCTGATTGGCTACATTTACAACGTGCTTCTCGTTTTGGTGATATTGATACTGCAGGAGTTATTCATTTTCATAACCTATTCCGTTGGTGTCATGAGGCTTGGGAGGAAAGTTTAGAGAGGTATGGAATTAATGCTGTTGATGTTTTCCCTTCAATTATAGATCACAAGTCTTTGATATCGATTGCTTTACCAATTGTCCATTGTGAAGCTGATTTTTTTGCACCTATTCGAATAGCAGAAAACTTGGAGATTGAGCTTGTTCCAATCAAGTTAGATCCTGGAAGTTTTCAAGTGAAATACAATTTCTATCAAGGAAAAAATATTGTTGCGGTTGCTCTTATTAGACATCGTTCTATTAATATTGAAACACGTCATCCTTGTTCTCTCCCAGAAGGTATTCAACTTTGGTTAGAAGCCTCTTCATTAAATAAAGGTATTAGCTCTCTTTAGCTTCTAACCAGGATTGCCATTTTGTGATTTCCCATTTTCCTAATTGATTTGGTGATAGTTCTGGACAATTGTGCCATTGAATTGGTCTTTCAAAGCAAGGCCATTCTTCGGTAAGCCTTTTAAGTTTCTGTAAAGATTGATGTGGATTAGTTTGTTTAGTAGTTTTGAATCTTACAAGTGCTACTAACCGTTCTCCCCATTCCTCATCCTTAGTGGATAGCATTAAAATCCTTTTTATTGCGATGCCGTTTTTTTGGGCAGCATTCAGTAGACGAGCTTGAAGTTTTTCTGGAAAGATAATCTCACCCCCTGAATTAATAGCTGTATCTCTTCTTCCAATAATGCTTAGTTGCTGTACGTGATGAGAGAGTATTAATTCGGCATTGTCTCCTGACTCCCACCATCCTTCTTTGTCTCCAAGAGATTGAAGACTTCCATCTTTGTTAAGGACTTTGGCTAATCGTTGAGTACGGATTTGCAATGCATTTGATTTTCCAATCCGTAATTCAACATCACTTAATGGTTCCCCCAGGCTATTAATGCCTGAAAGGAAATCCTTTGGACTTTGAATGCTTACCATTGCTGCCGTTTCTGTTGTCCCATAACATGGTGCTAGCTGAAGCTCTAAGTTCCTTGCTCTTTCAGCTAAGTTTTCGGGTATAGCAGAACCTCCTACCCATATAACAGAGAATAGTTTGAGCCAATTCAGACCTTCAGGATGTTGAATTAGTCGGGTTAGTTGGGTTGGAACTAAGGATGTAAGCATTGGACCTAACCCTTTATCAATAAGATAATGACTGGTTTCCATTAGTAGCCTTGGATTATTGATTAATTTAGGTGTTATCCAAATATGATTGGTATTCCAACAACGACTTCTCCACCAAGGTAGTAAACCGCTGACATGGTGGAGTGGTAAAGGATTGATAATTTGGCATTCCTGAGGTTTTAACCCTTGTCTTTCAAGCCATTGTGCTGTAGCTAATGCCGATTTATCTAGATTGCTACATGGATGTAGACATTGCTTATTTATACCACTACTACCACCACCGTTTATAATAATGCCAACTTCTTGTGTTGAGATTATTCTTTTGGAAAAATTTTGATTGGTGTTCTTAGGGAGCAATTCAACCCACTTCCCATTGCCTAATTCATGGGCAAGAGAGTTTGAGCATTCTTCAACTTGTTGGCGATCGCAAAATATAGTAGAAACTCTTTTCATGCTGCCTCCCAAACTGATTGAGGATTATTACTGAAAAGAGGACCATCGGGACACCATCCTGGGGCCAAGCCAGGCAATGTAGGTGTAGGACCTTGTTGTTGTAGTGAAGCCAGATGCTCAACCCATCGTCGACCTATGCCTGTCTCAAAGCATGTACTGATAACTCTATATCCAACATTCTCATTTAATTCTTTTAGTAGGTAGCGAGGATCTCCTTCTATTAATGGACGACGTATTTGCCAGCTTTTCCAAGTTTTACGTAACGATGGTTTTAGAAGTAGAGATTCATCAAGTGCGACTGGAATATGTTGAGACAATTTCTTTAGTCCTTCAATATCATCCATAGGCAATGGTTGTTCTAACCATTCTAGTCTTGGCTCATGCTGTAATTGGCTCATCCATGCCTTAGCTTGGCTTCGCTCCCAACTTCCATTGGCGTCAATTCTTAGATTTGCATTGGCAGGTAGCTTATAAAGAATTTCCTGAAGTAATCTTTCTTCTAAGTCATTTGACTTAATACCAACCTTCCATTTGAACGTTAATTTGTGCTGCAATTTAGAATGATTTTCCAGTGTCGAATCAAGAGTTTTTTTTAGCAATGATTCATCATTAGGTAATAACACAGCAGATGTTGAAGACTGCAGCCACTTTTGATTGGAATTATTCCCAATTAAGTAGTCCATTTCTGCTAGAGCAGCACCTATTGCAAATCCAAGACTCCCTGGCCAATTATTGATCTCTTCTTCTAAGTTCTGTCTAGAAGGTGAATTGCCTAGACCTTCAAGTATTGTTTTGCAGAAGTAAAGCTCTGATGCATTGAAGGGAGAGATTTCTCCCCATCCGAAGTTACCTGATGGATCTTCAAGCTTGATAAGCAAACCTTCCTTTCTCTTTATGACCCCTTGTGATCTTTTGAGAGACCTTGCTAAGTGGAAGGAAAAGGGTTTGGTTCTTAGTTTTAAAGGCATATATAATTTGAATTCATCAATATGTCGTAAAGAAACGACCTGCAATAAAACCAATGCTCAAACCAATTCCATTAAGAGCCTGAAAACGCAAAGCTAAAAATTTGCTTTCACTAATTTCATTTGGATGATTGTGATGTCTTTTTAGTAAACGTATTAAGCCTATTGCTGGAGGTAATCCAATAATTGCAAGTAAAGCTGTTATAGGCCATTGCCGATTGATGATTGGGACTAATTCCAATCCAAAGCTAAGCATAATAAACCAAGGCACAAGTGAGGCTGCTCTTTTTGTGCCTAGTCGAACTAGTAATGTTTTTTTTCCATGAATAGAATCTTCGATTACCTGATGGAAGTTTGCACAGAAAAGCACCAAAGTTGTTGCGACAGCAGGACCTGCTCCTAGTAATATTGCTGTTTTCCAAGGGATTGTATTTGCATTATTGTAATTAGGTGAAAGAACTAATAGGCCCGCGGCAGTCGCTAAAGGCCCAAAAGCAATCCAACATAAGGGTTCTCCTAACCCTTGATAGCCAAGTCGAAAAGGTGGGCCTTGATATAGATAGCCTAGGAAGCAACTCCCTAGCACTAAGGCAAAAACGGCAGAGTGACTTCTTATGGCTAGGATTAAAATTAGTGAAAGGCCTCCAAAAAGCATTAAATAAGCAAGGTTGCGTATTAATCCTTTTTTGCCTGTTAGTGCAACTACTGAATGAAGTTTAAATTCATCTACTCCTGTTGATGCATCAAAAAGGTCGTTTGTTAGATTCTCCCAGATCAAAAGAGTAATGGATGCAATTAGAAAACCGAATAGTTGATCTATACGAACAACCTCTCCAATCCAATATTTCCAACCTGCCGCTAACACTATAGGCATAATTGCAACTGAATATAAGGGCCATTTAATAGCCTTTTGCCATAATTTTTTTCTGTGCTTACTTGAAGAATGAAGTGATGCAACAGCATTTTTGTCTTTCATAGGATTTTGAATTCCTGCCTCTAATGTGAATTAGGTTTATTCATTTGATTAGTTTCGTTGATTATCATTTAATTTAGGTATGAAGACTGGCCTAACATTCAGTGAAACTCTTCAAGCTTCTTTAAGAGGCTGGAGTTTAAGGCGATCTGATGAGTGTGTGTTAAGCCTGGCATTACCAATTAATACTATTGATCCACTTCATCAATTAACTGTAATTTCTCATCAATTGCAATTTAGTTTCTTATGGGATCAATCTCCGGGCTTATCTATAGCGGCTGCTGGTCAATGTCAAAATTTTGAATTAATTGGTCAAAGGAGGTTTGAATTAGCAGAAAGATTCAGTCATGAGACCCTTTCTCGGTTAATTGATGTATCCCCACATACCCCCATTCACGCAAAACCAAAAATTCTATTTGCATTTACGTTTTTCGAACAAGCGGCTGATGGTGAGATTGCTATTCAAACTAGACCCGCAGTTCAGGCTGTACTTCCTCGTTGGCAGTTAACTTGTCAGGCTGGAAGGGCATATTTACGTTTTAATGCTGTTGTTGCAGACGAAGCTGGTGTTAGAGATTTTGTAGAGCAATTTTGGTTGATGCGTGAGAAACTTTCTATACCAATTTCAGGGTCTGAACAGCTTAATAACCCAAAGGAAATAGATTTTGTTATTCCAGAGTTTCAAGAGTGGGAGGAGAGTTATCGGTTAGCTCTTATAAAGGGAATAGATTTGGTTGATTCTGGTCAGTTGAAGAAACTGGTGCTTGCTGTGAGGCAATCAGTTATCTTGAAAAAGCCTTTAAATCCACTTGTATTACTGGCGAGTTTACGAAAGCATCAACGGGGCAGTTGTCGTTTCCTTTGGAAGCGGTTTGAAAATGAATCATTTTTTGGAGCCTCGCCAGAAAGATTATTGAGTTTGAAGCAAGGTAATCTTCAGACTGATGCTCTTGCAGGCACAGCAGGACAAAATGATGAAGGGGTCTCTTTGCTAAATTCTGAAAAGAACTTGAGAGAGCATGAACTAGTTGTTTCTTCAATCAAGAAACAATTAATAGATAATGGCTTAGATCCCAATCGTTTGAGACACCCTCGATTAGCAAGGCATGGTCATTTAATTCACTTACATACTCCAATTAAGGCTCATGCCCAGGGGCTTTCTGCTATTCAGTTGGTGGAAATATTGCATCCCACTCCAGCTGTCGCAGGTTTGCCAAGGGGTCAATCAATACAATGGTTACGTACCCTCGAACCTTTTGATCGGGGATGTTATGCAGCCCCTATTGGATGGGTAGATAATTCTGGCAATGCCGAGTTTAGAGTTGCTATTCGATGTGCTTATACACGAGAAAAACATCTACATTTAATGGCAGGTGCAGGTCTTGTCAAAGGATCATCTGTCGAGAGTGAATTGCACGAAGTGAAATTAAAACTAATGGTTCTTGCCGATCAATTAAACCTTCATTTTCCTACTTATGGGAAGTCTTTTAGTAGACGTTCTATTACTTGATCAGCAAGTGGGATGTTAGTTAAACGCTCTACTTCTCTAATACCTGTAGGACTTGTCACATTGATTTCGCTTAACATTCCTCCAATAACATCAATTCCTACAAAGAAGAGACCTTCTCTTTTAAGTGATAAGCCTAGTTCTTCACAAATCTCTGTTTCACGGATTGAAAGTGTTGTTGTTTCGGCTTGTCCTCCTAACGCTAGATTACTTCTAAAATCTCCTTTTTTTGGCCTACGGTTAATAGCTCCTAAAGGCTTACCGTTAATTAACAGGATTCTCTTATCACCTTCAATTACTTTGGGTAGAAATTTCTGCATCATCACCGGTATTTGTTCTTGAGATGTTACTAGTTCCAGAAGTGCATCAATCCCTGCAGCAGCATCCGCGACGCGAATTACACCTTGACCGCCTTTCCCACCCAATGGCTTTAAAACTACTTCTCCTTGCTCTTTAGCAAAAGCCTTTAATTCATTGACTCGACTTGCAACAAGCGTGGGAGCCATGAGCTTGCTGAATCTTAGTGCGCCAAGCTTTTCGTTCCATGCTCGGAGTGAGGCTGGTTTATTTAGAACGAGTACTCCTTCTCGTTCAGCGACTTCTAATAGGTGGGTTGCATATAAATAGGCTTCATCGACAGGTGGGTCTTTACGCATCCAAATGCAATGAAATTCATTTAGAGCAAGATTTTTAGGTTCTCCCAGTTTTATCCATGGACAAGGAATTGCATTTCTTGCGATTACTCCGGCTTTTGCCCCTTTTGCTTGAAGATCTGCAGGGGTGCATACCCAAATGTCAAGAGATGCTCTATAAGCCGCCTCTATTAATGCTGCTGAAGAATCCTTAGACGGATTAATTAACTCAATCGGATCAACGATAAATAGCTGTTTCATGGTATTTATTGTTATGGGTTGATTAGCTGATCTAATTGATTAGTGCTTTCAAGCTCATAAAGTTCGTCACAACCACCGATTCCTTTTTCGTTAATAAATATTTGAGGGACTGTAGTTCGACCATTTGCCCTAATAGACATTTTTGTATGAGCTTCTTGGTCTCCATCGATTGGGTACTCCTCAAAATTAATTCTTTTTTTTTCAAGAAGAGCTTTTGCTCTAATACAAAACGGGCAGTATTGCCATGTGTATATCTCAACTTTTACCATGAGTTTATGTAGGTTTCTTATTTATTGTAAGTAGCATTGTAATGATGGTATTTTTTTAGTTGTTTTTGGTTTCTTGCTGTGCATGATCTGACTGATTTCAAAAGGTCCATTTCACTATTAACTGATCGCCTGAGCAAAGCTCAGGACTATCTTTGACATACCCGCATTAAATGCACGTAAACTTGATCTTGAGCAAATTGCTGCTCAACCTGAGTTTTGGAATGATCAAGGGAAGGCTCAAAGAAAAATGCGCCAATTGGATGAAGTTAAAGATCAACTTAAGAAAATACGTGAATGGCAGAGCTCTCTTGATGACGCAAAGGCTTGTTTAGACCTATATGGTCTTGAGCCTGATGAAGAGATGCTTATAGAGGCTCAAGAGGGCTTAAGCAAACTAGAAAATGATCTTGATCTTTGGGAGCTTGAACGACTTTTAAGTGGTCCTTATGATAAGGGGGGAGCAGTCTTGGCAATAAAAGCTGGAGCTGGTGGTACAGATGCGCAAGACTGGGCGAAGATGCTTTTGAGAATGTATACCCGTTGGGCAGAAGCGCATGGAATGAAAGCAACACTCAATGAACTGTCAGAAGGAGAAGAGGCCGGCATAAAAAGTGCCAGCATTGAGATAGAGGGACGTTATGCATATGGATATTTGCAAAACGAGAAAGGTACACATCGTCTTGTAAGAATCTCCCCTTTCAATGCAAATGGAAAACGCCAAACAAGTTTTGCTGGGGTAGAAGTTATGCCTCAACTTGATGAAGATGTGAAGTTGAATATTCCTGATAAAGATCTAGAAGTTACTACTAGTCGATCAGGAGGAGCTGGAGGACAAAATGTCAACAAGGTTGAGACTGCAGTCCGGATTCTTCATATTCCAACTGGATTAGCTGTTCGCTGTACTCAAGAACGTTCTCAACTTCAAAATAAAGAGAAGGCTATGGCTTTATTAAAAGCAAAGCTGATGATTATTGCTCAGGAACAACGTGCTGCAGAGATTGCAGATATTCGAGGTGACATGGTTGAGGCGGCTTGGGGAAATCAAATTAGAAACTATGTTTTCCACCCTTATCAAATGGTTAAGGATTTGCGAACACATAAAGAATCTACAGATGTTGAGGGTGTTATGAATGGGGACTTAGATTTCTTTATTCAATCTCTTTTGTTACAAGGAATTGAAAAAGAACATAATGAAATAGGTAATTCAAATTAATGAAACAAGATCACTCTTTAAAAAACTCTTCTAATAAAAGAACGCCACCAGCAAGTTTTGTAAAATTAGCTATGAAAAATATGGTAAAGAAAGGTAGTCAAAGTATTTTTCATTTTGGTTTAACTGCTATTGGTTTCATTGCTTTTATTCTCGTTATAGCTGCTATTGGTAGACCATCTATTCCTCATTGAAAATGCATCAACCTTTAATTTCAAAAGATCTAATGGTTGACTTGACATTTAGTGGCTTTGTACCAGAGATAATAGAGGATGATCTTGATCATGAAAGTAAAAGTATTCTTACTGGTTTTGAAATTTGGCGTGATGCCTTAGCATGCTGGATTGATTGTGTAAGAAATAACCCTAAGCTAACTTATCCAGAGATGATAAGAACAAATAATCGGCTAAGTCTAGGACTAGTATTTACTAATGACTTGTTGATTCAAAAACTGAATCAAGATTGGAGGAATAAAATGATGCCAACGGATGTTCTTTCCTTCCCGGTTTTAGATAATGATATTGTTCTTCCTTCTGATCAATTTGTAGAATTGGGCGATATTATTGTTTCTGTGGAGACAGCTCTTAAGCAAGCAAAGATCAACAACCATTCTTTATTAGAAGAATTAAGATGGCTTGTAAGTCATGGTCTTTTGCATTTGCTGGGTTGGGATCATCCTTCTTCATCTAGTCTTGATAAAATGTTGAAAATGCAAGAGCAATTAATCAAAATCAAGTTAGGTTCACATTCTCAGAATCGTATTGCTGAAGATTAATGAGTATTCCGAATTTTAAACAAAATAAGATTGATTCAGTTACAGAATCATCTAATCATATCAATAGTTTTCCAAGAAGAAGGTCATGGATTATTTCAAAAAACTTATTTTCTAGTTTTCAATATGCAGTGCAAGGTATTAGATATGCATTTCGAAGTCAACGAAATTTTCGCATTCATATTTTCATTGGCATATCTGTTGCTGTATTTGGAATTTTCTTGAATTTATCTTTTACGAGCCTTTCAATCATTGCTCTTACTATTTCGACGGTTCTGATTTTGGAATTAATTAACACATCTATTGAAGCTGTAGTTGATTTATCTATTGGTAGACGCTTTCACCCTTTGGCTCGAGTTGCTAAAGATTGTGCTGCTGCTTCTGTACTTATTTCTGCAACTAGTTCTGTAATCATTGCTCTTCTTTTAATTCTTCCTTCGCTTTTGAAAAAATTAGGAGGTTGAAAATCGCTCTATGTTATTAGTTATTGACAATTATGACAGCTTTACTTTTAATTTGGTGCAGTACTTTGGCGAGTTGGCTTCAAAATACTCGTGGGCAAAAGAAATTGTGGTAGAACGCAATGATGCAATATCTATTTCTAAAATCAAGGATTTAAAGCCACAAGCTATTGTCCTTTCACCTGGACCTGGTGATCCTGATCAATCTGGAGTCTGTTTGGAAATTTTAACTGAGCTTGCTGGTTCCCAACCTATTCTTGGTGTTTGTTTAGGTCATCAAGCAATTGCTCAAACTTTTGGTGGAAAAATAGTTAGAGCCAATGAACTTATGCATGGAAAAACATCAAAGGTTTTTCATAACAGTGATGGAATATATACGGGAATTTCCAACCCTCTCGTTGCGACGAGATATCACAGTTTAATTGCCAATAAGGCTTCCCTACCTGCATGTCTTGAAGTGACTTCGTGGCTTGAAGATGGCACAATTATGGGGCTTCGCCATAGAGATTTTCCTTGTTTGCATGGAGTACAGTTTCATCCCGAAAGTGTACTTACAGAATCCGGACATCTTTTGCTTAGTAATTTCTTAGGATTGGCTGAGGCCTAACAAAACTTTTCTATCTACCTATGACTCCTGCATCTTTATCGTCAAAATCTTTTTTTAAGCAATTATCTATTTCCATTGCAATGGTCTTTGCTTTCATTTCACCTGGCATTGCCGAAGTTTTGGAGATTACAAGTTTTGGTCACAGCTCTTTGTTAGTAAAAGGTGGTGGCCACTCAGTATTGTTGAACCCATTTAAAGCAGTTGGATGTGCAGCTAGATTGATAGAACCAATTGCCAATCCAGATATTATTTTGGCTAGTTCTGAGTTACCTGATGAGGGTTATTGGAAAAAAAAAGGTGTGTTTTTTGTCAAACCTGGGTCATATCGGATTAATGGCTTGAGGTTGGAGGGCTTCTCTAATCCTCATGATCGTTTAGGCGGAAGAAGGTTTGGATATGGAACATTTTGGCAATGGAATCAAGGTGGCTTGAATTTTGTACATTTAGGAGGTATAGCAGGTCCTTTAGATTCTCAGGATAAGTTGCTTTTAGGGCGACCAGATGTTTTATTCATAGGTGTTGGAGGTGGTGCTAAGGTTTACAACGCCAAGGAAGCTGCTCAAATTGTCAATCAGTTGAACCCTAGAGTTGTTATTCCTGTTCAATATGTACGAGGTAAACCCTTGGAAAACTGTGATCAAACAGGTATTCAGCCATTCTTAGATGCCACAAAAGGAATTGAAAGTAGAAAGGTCGGTAGGACCTATGTCCTTTCCAATACTCTCCCTAAAAAGACAATTATCAATCTGATGCCATAACTTGGTCTGCTTTTTTGTATATCTCCCAAAAACTTTTCATTTGATCAGTAGTTCCAATACTAACTCTTAGTGAACCAGTTATTAAATGCTTTTGCTGCATATTCCTAACCAGGATTCCAGATGATTTTAGACAATTTTCGATTGACTTGCTTTCTCGCTTTGGCCATAGTAGAAAATAATTTCCAGCACCTATATGATGTTGGACTCCTCCTTCCATTAATTTTTTTTGAATCCATAATCTAGCTTCTAACACCTCAGCAACGTAATTATCGATATATTTTTGATCTTTAAGTGCTGCAAATGCTGCAGTAACAGCAAAACTATTGACATCGTAAGGTCCAGTCACACGACTAATACGATCAATGATCCTAGAATCTCCTATAGCAAATCCCATTCGCAAGCCCGCTAAGCCTGAGGTCTTGGAGAGCGATCTTAATACAATTAGATTAGGTATTTGATTGAAATCGACTACTGATAAAACACTATCACCTAAGAATGCCTCGTAAAGCTCATCAATTACGACTAATGTTTCAGGTGATGCTTTCGCTAACTCTAAAACTTTCTTTGCTGGAAGGCTTGTACCTGTAGGATTGTTAGGGTTGCATATCATTAAAATCTTTGGAGTCAAATCAATCAGTAATTTATATATTGCATCGTAAGGGAATTGGAAATTCTTTTCTTTATAAGGAACCTCAATGACTTCCATCCCTTGCATAGATGCACAAGGATAGTAGTAACCAAAAGTTGGGACTGTAGTGAGTAATTTCCCCTTATGTTCTCCATATGAATGGAAAATAGCATGGATTGCAGCATCTACTCCATTGAAGAGCCCAACTTGATTAGACTTAATAGGTGCTACTACCACAGAGGAATTGATATGCTCTGCGAATACTTCTTTAAGACCTTGGTATTCTGGATAAATTGAAATTTCTTCTGAAGTGATATTTTTAATTGCCTCTAATACTTTTGGGCTAGGACCAATGGTATTTTCATTGAAGTCAAGCCGAAGGAATCCTCGGCGACCTTCTAAAGGAGCAGAATAAGGAGTCATTCTTTCCACCTCAAGTCGTGCTTGAGGTATATTCTTAGATGAGAGTTTCTCAAAGAGTTTCATTACATTCTCTCTAAAGTTTGAATACCTAAAAGAGACATTCCTTGCTTCAGAATATCTCTAGTAAGTCGACATAGAGTTAATCTAGATGACCTTGATGGTTCTTCAGCTTTAAGGACAGGGATTTGCTCATAGAATCGATTGAATGTTTGGCTTAATTCAAATAAATAATTGCAGAGTCGATTAGGTAATAATTCCTCCTCCACTTCTAGGATAACATCATCAAATTTTAAAATTTCTCTAATTAATCTCCATTCTTGAGGCTCTGTGAATTTCAGTTGATCTGTTGATGAGCTAAGATTTCCACCCTTCCTGCTGATGCCGGCGATACGGACTAATGCATATAAAAGATATGGAGCTGTGTTGCCTTGCAGTGAAAGCATACGGTCAAAAGAAAACTGATAATTAGTAATTCTGTTTTGACTGAGATCAGCGTATTTCACTGCTGCAATCCCAACCTTTTCAGACACTTCATTGATGAAAGATTCACTTTCATTGCGCCCTTCTTCATTAAGGCGCCTTTCAATATCTTGTTTAGCTCTGTCAATTGCTTCATCAAGAAGATCTTTAAGACGTACTGTTTCGCCAGAACGTGTTTTCAGCTTTTTCCCATCTTCCCCTTGAACTAGTCCAAATGGGACATGTTCGATTCGACAGTCCTCGGGGACCCAGTTTGCCCGTTTTGCAACTTGAAAGACTCCTTCAAAATGGCTGGATTGTCCAGAATCAGTAACGTAGATTATTCGACTAGCGCCATCACCTGAAGGTTCTTCTTTCAATCGGTATCGAATTGCAGCTAAGTCTGTTGTTGCATAGTTAAAACCACCATCAGATTTTTGAATGATTAACGCTAAAGGATTGCCATTTTTTCTATTCATACCATTTAAAAAGACACACTTTGCTTTCTCGTCTTCAACTAATAAATTTAATTGTGTGAGATCATCGACTACATTTTGTAGGAAAGGGTTATAAAAGGACTCACCTCTTTCAGAAAGTTGGATATCAAGTCGATCATATATTGTTTGGAATTCTTGGCGAGATTGCTCACATAGGAGTTTCCAAGCTTTTAAACTTTCTTGATTACCTCGCTGCAGCTTAACTACTTCTTCCCTTGAGCATTTTTGGAAGTGTTCATCTTCATCAAAGCATTTTTTTGCTTGACGGTAAAAATCAACTAAATCTCCAATTCCTATAAAATTTGCTGTAGTTAATGCTTCTGGAACAGTCAGCTTAAGATATGTTATGAGCATGCCGAATTGCGTCCCCCAATCACCAACATGGTTTAAACGAAGTACTGTATAACCACGAAAACTCAGAATACGTGCAATTGCATCGCCAATAATGGTTGAACGTAAATGTCCAACATGCATTTCTTTCGCGATATTAGGACTAGAGAAATCAACAATTATTGGCTTATCATCGTCACTTTGTACACGTGGTATACCAAGAAAGTCATCGTTGACTCTGGAAACCAGCTCCCTAGTAAGACAAGTTTTTTGAATAGTTAAATTGATGAATCCAGGTCCAGCTATTTTAGGTGGACAACAAAGATCATTGAATTGATCATTGTTTTGAAGTTCAGAAACAATGGTCTTTGCAATTTCACGTGGCGGCTTATTTAATTGCTTGGCAAGTACCATTGCACTATTAATTTGAAAATCTCCAAACTCAGGTTTTGTTGTCGGTACTAACTGAGAGTTGAAGAACTCACTTGACTCTTTAGTTGCTAATGTTGCTTCAGGGTATGCAGAATCTAAAGCATGTTTAATTTGTTGATTTAATAATTGGTAAATGTAATACATTATTCATTGTCTCCATTTTCGTTGAAACGCATACTCAAATCTATCCAACTGCTTCTTGTGATTGGTGCACTACTAGAAATTATGTCAATTCCTGTAGAGGCATAATTCTTAACTTGCGTAGGATCAATTCCAGAGGCTTCAATAACAATTTGCTTAGATGACTTACTTGCTATTTCTCGTAAGTCAGGAATAATTTTACGTATCATTAATGGAGACATCTCATCAAGAAGTACTCCATCAGCACCACTTGATATAGCCTCTTTTGCTTGTTGAGCTGTTTCAGCTTCGACAATAATTTTTGTAGTCCAAGGTATGCTCATCCTAAGGCTTTTGATTGAGTTTGATATTCCATTGCTCCAAGCTATGTGATTCTCTTTTAACATAGCTGCATCATCGAGCCCTAAACGATGATTAATACCGCCTCCACATCTAATAGCATATTTCTCTAATTGACGAAGACCTGGAGTTGTTTTCCTGGTATCAGTTAATTGAACACCTGTACCTTCAAGTTCTAAAACCAGTTTCTTAGTTTCTGTAGCTATGCCTGAAAGGTGCATTGCTAGGTTTAACGCAGTTCGCTCCCCTGCCAGGAGAGAAGCAACAGGCCCGCTTAATTCGAGTACCCTTTCTCCTGTAATTAAACTTTCACCATCCGCTTTGTTTACAGAGATTATGATCGATGGGTCCAGATATTCATAAAGACATTTTACGAGCTCTCCTCCACAGAAGATTCCAGCTTGCTTGCTTACCCAGTGTGCCTTAACAATGTGACTATTGTTCATAGCTGATTGAGTTAGATCACCTCGACCTATATCTTCATTCAGCCAGGTCTCAAAGAGGTTCTTAATATATGGTGTGATAATTTGCAAGAGTTAAAGGATAATGCGAATAGATATGTATTTGATCAAGTGTACTTATTTTTCATTGTTTTAGAAAAGTTAGAGGATACTTGTAGATACTATGTTGTTTCACTTCCCTATACAAAATCTTGAAAATATTCGGTCAAGCAATGCTTCTGTGACTTCTTTGCCTGTCAATTCTCCTAATTTGGAAATAGCTTCCCTTAAATCTATAGTCCAGAAATCCCAAGGTAAACCCTGTTTAGAGATTTCTTCAATCTGATCTAAAGAATTGCTTGCACGTTTGACTAAATCCAATTGTCTTTGATTTAGGGCTAATTCTAATCCTCCTGT
Organism: Prochlorococcus sp. MIT 0603; assembly: GCF_000760215.1. Lineage (NCBI taxonomy): Bacteria > Bacillati > Cyanobacteriota > Cyanophyceae > Synechococcales > Prochlorococcaceae > Prochlorococcus > Prochlorococcus sp. MIT 0603. The sequence continues at coordinate 183,718 of NZ_JNAW01000001.1, forward strand.
TTCATTAGCACCGCAGGTGCGTAATAATTTTCTCACCATCTCTTCCTGGCCTTCTCCTGTTTGGGCACTGATGGTAGCATCTGAATCTATAGGTATATCTTGAATATTAATATCAGCCTTATTACCTATTATTAATCTGGGAGTTTGTTTTGGAATCTGATTCAGAATCTTTTGATCATTAGTTGTCCATCCTTGACTCACATCAAATAGAAGTAAAACCACATCTGCGGTCATTAATATTTTCTTGCTTAAAGAGACTCCGATCTTTTCAATTTCATTGTTTGTGTCTCGAATTCCTGCAGTATCAAGAAGTGTAATTGGAACTCCTTCTAGAACAATCTCACTTTCCAAGACATCTCTTGTAGTTCCAGGTAATTCTGTTACGATGGCTTTTTTATTTTTACAAAGAAGGTTGAGTAAAGAACTTTTCCCAACATTTGGTAATCCTATAAGTGCGACTTTGAGCCCATTACGTATTAATGAACCTTGTTTAGCATCAGAAATCAGTTGAATTAGTTCTTGACGTATTGAAATCACTTCAGTTAATACTGCTTTTGGGTTTAATGGTGGCAAATCTTCTTCAAAATCAATGCGAGCTTCTATTTCACTAAGTTGATCAAGCAGCTTTTCTCTTAAAAAATTTATGCGATTAGTAATATCTCCATCTATGCCAGCTATTGCTAGTTGGGCTGCTTTTTGACTTCTAGCACTTATTAATTCTTGAATTGCTTCTGCTTGTGTTATATCAAGTCTTCCATTGATAACAGCACGCTGACTAAACTCCCCAGGGAATGCTCTTCTGGTATTGGGTTGTTTTAAAACCTCATCAAGCACCTCATGAACGACAATTACCCCCCCATGGCAATGGATTTCCACTACGTCTTCCCCTGTAAAACTACGAGGGGCTTCCATTGTTAAAATTAAAACCTCATCGATATTTTTTTTAGTTGTTTGATTTATGACATGACCGTAAAGAATTGTATGTGTATCCCAAACCTGTTTTCCTGGAATTTTGACGATATTTGAAACAACTTTTTTTGCCGAAGGGCCAGATATCTTGATAATCGCAACAGCTCCTTGCCCTGGTGCGATTGCTGAAGAGATAGCTGCGATTGTTTCTTCTGTAGGGAAAGTTGAGTTCATAAATGAATCATTCAATTTTATTGCGTACGATTAAATTCATATTCGTGCTTTAGAGCATAGGAGGTGTTCAAATGCTTCAAATCCTTCTCAACTTGAGCAAAAGAGTTAGAAGGTCTATGCTTTGGATCTGGCGTCATGAGGGCACCCCTGCAGAAAGGGCCCGTGGGATAGCAGTTGGGGTGTTTAGTGGGTGTTTCCCTTTTTTTGGCTTGCAATCTCTCATGGGAATCTGTCTTGCTAGTTTGTTTAGGGGGAATCATTTGCTTGCAGTTACTGCTACTTGGATAAGTAATCCTTTCACTTATATCCCTCTTTATTGGTTTAATTATAAGATTGGAGCATTCTTTTTGGGGGGAGCTAGCTCATTTAATGATCTCCACAAATTGACTAAGCGACAAATTTGGGATCAGGGTTGGATTGTCAGTAGTAAAATTTTGCTAGGCTCGTTGATTCTTGGATTGGCTTTGGGATTGCTTTTAGGATTGGCTTCCTATATCGGGTTTAAATCATCTTCAAATAAAAATACTTTGATGTAGTTTGCTTTTTGAAATGGAGAGGTAAAGAGCAATTATAGTCGAGAGAGTTTTCCCATCACCAAGTCTTCAAGGCAATTAAATAACTAGTCATTATAAAAATGTAATTTATTTCTTGGGGTATGTTATTGCTTCTACAACATCACAATAATCTTGCCATAGCTTGTTAATTGAAGATTTGAAATTTTGTGAGATCAAAAATATTCCCTTTGATTGATAGCTTGTATAACACTAAAACTCCTAATAGTCAGGTCAGTTCTGTTCGTGCAATATCAAGAACATCTGCCATGTTTCGGATTTTATTTATAGTGCTTTTCAGTTGATCAGAGTTTTGTAATTCAATTTTGAGTTCTATGCAAGCTGGCTTCCCAAATGCAGTTTGGACACGTGCGTCACTTACATTGATTGCATTCTCGGAAAGACGCATCAAAATATCTTTTAGTACACCCACGCGGTCAATAACTTCAATTCTTATTTGAGTGGAAAATTTATTATGCTGATTAAGTGAATTTTGATTCCATTTCACAGGCAACTGCCTTTCGGTTGGAATAGAACCTAAATTAATACAATTTTGTCGATGTATTGTGATTCCATGGTTTCCTAGAGCAACAGTACCAATAATTTCTTCTCCGGGTAGGGGGCTGCAACATCCACCAAAACGATAATCTAATCCTTCTAGACCTAGAATTGGCGATGTTTTAATAGAAGATTTGCCGACAAGTATGGGATTATTGTTATTAGTTAAATGTTGATCTACATCATTATACTTATCTGAAGAAACAGTATTCATATTTTGAAGACGTATCTCTTCACGTAGACGATTGAGAATTTGATGTAATGTAATCGCTCCAAACCCTAGTGCTGCCAATAGATCATCTGTTGACTTTAAATTACATCGCTCTGCAACCTTCATCATTGCCTCGCTGTTTAGTAGTGTATCAAAGCCTTTGCGGCCTAAATCTCTTTCTAAAAGATCTTTTCCCCTTTGAATAGTTTCATCTCTATGACTGACTTTGTACCACTGTCTTATGCGATTCCTTGCAGTAGGAGTGGCTACAAAATTTAACCAGTCAAGGCTAGGGTGAGCTGTTTTGCTAGTAATGATCTCTATGAAATCACCATTGCTTAGGGGCGTGGCTAATGGACAAAGCTTGTCGTTAATACGGGTTCCATGGCAGTGATTCCCTATTTCTGAGTGTATGCGATATGCAAAGTCAACAGCTGTCGAGCCTTTCCTCAGGCCAACAACATCGCCTTTCGGAGTAAAAACGAAAACCTCCTCATCAAATAAATCTTCTTTAATAGATGAAAGATAGTCATTGTAATCAGAACCTCCTTCTTCTTGTTGCCAATCAACCAGCTGTCGAAGCCAACTAAAACGTTCTGTATCATTTGCGGCTGGCGAGCCACCCTCTTTGTATTTCCAGTGTGCAGCTATGCCAAATTCAGCAACTTGGTGCATTTCAGGAGTTCGTATTTGCACTTCAATTGCTCTATGTCTACCAATAACAGCTGTATGAAGAGACTGGTAGCCATTATCTTTTGGAAGCCCAATGTAATCTTTAAAACGTCCTGGTATTGGGCGAAATGTATCATGGACAACTGCTAAAGCTCTGTAACATGTTTCTAAATTCGGAACAATAATCCTTAGTGCTGCAATGTCATAAATTTCGTGGAATTTTTTGTCTTGTCGCTTCATTTTGCTCCATATGCCAAAGAGATGCTTGGGACGACCTGTAATGTCAAAATTTGTTAGCCCTGATTTTGTGAGACGGCTTCTTAGGTTTTCCACTGTTCTTGCTAATCTTTTTTCCCGTTCACTTCTTTTTGTATCTACTTCTTGTTGCATTTCCTGATATGCATCTGGTTCAAGCAGTTTGAATGCTAAGTCTTCTAATTCCCATTTGAAGCGTCCAATCCCAAGTCTATTAGCTAAAGGAGCATAGATTTCTCTTGTTTCCAGTGCAATTCTTTGTTGCTTCTCAGGCTGGAGTGCATCTATTGTTCGCATATTGTGCAATCTATCTGCCAGCTTTACAAGAACAACACGAATATCCCTAGCCATTGCTAGAAACATTTTTCGTAAGTTTTCTGCTTGAGCTTCAGTTCTGTTTGGGAAATGAATGCCCCCTAATTTGGTTACTCCTTCAACTAATCCACGAACTTCACTTCCAAAAAGACTTTCTAGCTGGTCAAGATTAATACTGGTATCTTCTACAACATCATGAAGAAAACCTGCGGCAATGACTTTAGGACTAGCGCCTATCTCCTTTAATAGGTCTGCCACACAAACAGGATGAACTATGTATGGATCACCACTTACTCTAAATTGCCCTTTATGTAGTCGAAATGCTAAATCGAAAGCAGATGCTAGTAATGCTTCGGAATCAATGGGACAGCATTCTCCAATAGGAGATGGCACTTGCTCTACGCAATTTATCAACCATTCTGGGAGTGGGATGCCATAGTCATCTGAATTTTCAATGAGATCGACTCTCAATTGAGGTTCATCTGACAGAGCGTCCGACTTGGGCTGTGTTTTATTAGACGCAGAAGTGGCGTTTAACATACGACCAATTGCGTTAATTCATTTTATTCAGGCTTCAGCAGCCTTGCTAAAACTTATGCATTGTTCTCACAAGAATATCTTAAATATTAAAGATTTGAGTGTTTCATACCCGAATAGTAAAAAGTGGGTGTTGGATGAATTGAATTTAAAGCTTGAGAGGGGGGAACGCCTTGCCTTGCTGGGTAGTTCGGGATCTGGTAAAAGCACTGTTGCTAAGGTTTTATTACAAATAATCCCACCTGGCAGCCTCTACAGAGGAGAGGTTCTTCTGAATGGTCAGGATTTAATGAGATTACCTAACAATGACTTAGAGAGAGTGCGAGGTGAAATGATTGGGTTAGTTTTTCAGGATCCTGGTTCAAGACTTAATCCATTAATGACTATTGGGGAGCATCTTTTGGACACATTGCGATCACATGAGCCAAACAAAAGTCCTTCTTGGATGAGATTTAGAGCAGAAGAGTTACTGGATAAGGTAGGGATTAACCCAAGACGTTTTGATTCTTATCCGCATGAATTTAGTGGTGGAATGAGACAGCGTTTGGCGATTGCCTTGGCCATTGCCTTGAATCCACCTTTGATTATTGCTGATGAACCTACATCCAGTCTTGATGTTGCTATTGCTAATCAGATTATGGATGAATTAAGTGTTCTTTGTGATGAGCTTGGCAGCTCTCTTTTGTTAATAAGTCATGATCTTGCTCTTGCTTCCAGATGGTGTTCAAAAATGGCAATACTTGAGCAGGGAAAGATAGTGGAAGAAAGCACTAATCAAGCTTTGATAGCTTCTCCAAAATCCCTTTTAGCTAAGAGGTTAGTAACCGCAGCTATAGCTCGTGAGAAATTGATTTGTATAGCAAAACCAAATGACAAAAAAGTAATTTTAGAAGTTGATAGATTGCGTTGCTGGCATGCGTTGAGAGGCTTGCCTTGGCAGACAAATTGGATTAAAGCACTTGATGAAGTGAGCTTCTCATTGAGAGTTGGAGAAACTCTAGGAGTAGTAGGAGTATCTGGCTGTGGAAAAAGTACTTTATGTCGAGCCCTTCTGGGTTTAATACCAATTCGAGGAGGGGTGGTGAAAGTATCAGGAAGGAATCTTGCTAAAACAAAGGGGAATGCGCTAAGACTACCGAGACAGTCCTTGCAAATGGTTTTTCAAGATCCGTTTGCCTCTTTGAATCCTACAATGACTGTACTAGAGGCCATTTCGGACCCCTTTTTGATACATGACTTAGCGACAAAGTCTACTGCTAAAGAAAAATCTAGGTTTCTTTTAGAGCAAGTCGGATTAATACCTGTAGAAGATTTTCAGAACCGTTTCCCTCATCAGCTTTCAGGAGGTCAACAACAAAGAGTAGCTATTGCCCGAGCTTTAGCTTTAAACCCAGAAATTCTTATTTGTGATGAAAGTGTAAGTATGTTGGATGTTGAGATCCAGACGGAAATATTAGATTTGCTTCGCTCTTTACAAAAGAATCTTGGATTAGCAATTATTTTTATTACTCACGATTTGTCTGTTGCTAGTGCATTTTGTCATAGGATAATTGTATTGGATCAAGGAAGGATTATTGAAGAAGGACTTGCTGATGAACTAATGCGTAACCCTAAATCTCCCTTGACAATCAAACTTGTTAACTCTTCTCCACGAATTACTTCCTTGATGTAAGTGATCTATTCATTTACGTAATATTCCAAGTGTCTTTAAAAATACATCTGGTAATGGTGCTTTAAACAACATATCTTCATGTGATATTGGATGCTTTAAACCAAGATGAATTGCATGCAAGAGTTGAGTTGGAATTTTTGTAGGCAATTTTTTGCAACGGCTATATGTAGAATCCCCAAGAATGGGATGTCCTATATAAGCTGAATGCACACGAATTTGATGTGTACGCCCTGTGTCTAATTTAAAGCTTACAAGTGAATAGTCGCCGAGCCTTTCCTTTAGTTTCCAGTGAGTACAGGCGTACCTACCTGATTCATCATTGACTACTGCGTATTTTTTTCTATCAGTTGGATGACGGCCTATAGCTCCTACTATTTGTCCTGCATCGCCATCAGGAACTCCATGCACTAAAGCTAGGTATTCTCTGGAGGCGATTCGCTTTTGAATCTGTAGCTGTAGCCTTACTAAGGCTTCTTGAGTCTTTGCAACAACGATACAACCCGTAGTGTCTTTATCTAGTCGATGTACTATTCCAGGACGTAGCTTACCGTTAATACCAGGAAGGTCAGTGCAGTGATGCAATAAGCCGTTGACCAATGTTCCGCTTTTATTGCCTGGAGCAGGGTGTACTGTTAGGCCAGCAGGTTTGTTAATGATAATCAAGTGTGTATCTTCAAAAAGAATGTCTAAGGACATTTTTTCTGGTTGGAGATATGGTAGTGGTTCTGGTGGAATAACCCATAGTTGAATTTCATCCCCTGTCCTAAGAGGTGTTTTAGCTTTCCCTGCGATTCCATTAACTAGCACCAACCCATTCTCAATAAATTTTTGAATACTGGATCTACTTTGCTCTGGTCTCTGACTAACTAGCCACCTATCTAGACGCATTGGTAATGGTTTGAGGTAACGAAGTATCACTAGTTTGCCTTCTCCTTCCCCAAATGATTCTGTTTGATTGTCAAACATTATGGAAGCTCAAGAGAGATTGGCCCAATCAAGCTTTTTCGAAAATCATCTAATAGCTTTAGAGCCATGCGACTGATGTCACCTGAAGTATGTTTTTGAGCTGCATTCCTCAACCATAGATATCCATCTTTGGGGTCTGTTTCGAAATCAATTCCATAACGGGTTTGAAGAATCTCAATTGGTTTTTCTGCAAAATTTATTTTTTGTAATTCATTAAGTAATCCTAGAAATCGTATTGCTACAACTTCAACATCATATGCAGCATGACCAATGTCATCGCATAGAGCAAGTTTCAAGGCCGCCTCTTGATCTTCTAATTGGGTTGGTAATACACCAGGTGCGTCTAGTAAATCTAACTGTTGGTCTATTCGAACCCATCTTAGAGATCTCGTAACTCCGGCACGTCTTGAACTTTGTACAACCTTCTTGTTTAATAATCTATTTATTAGAGCTGACTTTCCTACATTGGGAAAACCTAGTGTTAGTGCTCGAACAGCTCTTTGGCGCATACCCCTAGATGTACGACGATTGTTCAACTCTTCACCTAGACGTATAGCTGATTCTCTGATCTTCCTTACCCCTGTTCCATCTTTGGCATTGCACCATAATACAGATTGACCTTGTTTTTTGAACCATTGATCCCAAAGTTCGAAGGCTTTCTTGGGGATCATATCTAAGCGATTAATAACAAGTAAGTGTTTTTTGTGTGTAATCCATTTTTCAAGACATGGATGCGAAGTAGCCAGAGGGATGCGAGCATCTCTAACCTCTATAACAAGATCTACTTTCTCAAGATTGACATTAAGTTGCTTTTCAGCTTTCGCTATGTGGCCTGGATACCACTGGATAATTTGATTGCTCACGGCAGAATGAATACTGAACTAAAGAGCAGTGATGAGGGATGCAGTGATTTGAATCTCTTCACTTAGAGTAATACTTACCTTGCCTTTGAAGATGACATAAGGTTTTTTTTGATATTTATCAATGAGAAGAACCTTAGATTGGGACTCTTAAAATATTGACAACTGAGCTTTTAGTTAACATTAATTTAATCCAACGCATTTATTTAGTTAGAAATTTAGTGGTTTTGCAATGGCTTTGAGGATTTATGGCTGTGGTCAGATAATTGCTCTGGCTGATAGAAAATCTGTTTGTACTGTTCTCGAGTTAGTCTCATCGGGTTTTAATATTTCAAAGGTAATCCATGGCAAAGCGTTCTCTTTCTAGTCTCGGCGTAGAGGACCTAAGTGGCAAAAGAGTTTTGGTTAGAGTTGATTTTAATGTTCCCTTAAATGATGAAGGGGGCATAACCGATGACACTAGAATTCGTGCTGCTCTCCCAACTATTGAACATTTGATAGAGAAGGAAGCAAAAGTTATCCTTGCGGCTCATTTTGGAAGGCCTAAAGGACAGGTGAATGATTCCATGCGTTTAAATCCTGTAGCTAGTCGATTGGGTCAGCTATTAGGTAAAAATGTTAATAAAACCGATAGTTGTATTGGGCCTGATGCAAAAGCAAAAATCGATGTAATGAATGATGGTGATGTTATTTTGCTTGAAAATGTTCGTTTTTTTGCTGAGGAAGAAAAGAACGATGCCAATTTTGCAAAAACATTAGCTTCTTTAGCTGAAGTGTATGTGAATGATGCATTTGGAGCAGCTCATAGAGCACATGCATCTACTCAGGGTGTTACCAAGTACTTAGCTCCAAGTGTTGCTGGTTACTTAATGGAAAAAGAACTTAAATATTTGCAAGGTGCAATTGATTCTCCTCAGCGACCTCTGGCGGCAATTGTGGGTGGTTCTAAAGTAAGCAGTAAGATTGGCGTTTTAGAGTCATTGATTGATAAGTGTGACAAGGTTTTAATTGGTGGAGGTATGATTTTTACCTTTTATAAAGCAAGAGGTTTAACAGTAGGCAAAAGCTTAGTTGAAGATGACAAGCTTGAGCTTGCTAAGTCTCTGGAAGAAAAAGCAAAAGCAAAAGGAGTTGAGTTGTTATTGCCTAGTGACGTTATTCTTGCAGATGATTTTTCACCTGATGCAAATAGTCAGTTAGCCTCGATTGATTCAATCCCAGAAGGATGGATGGGTTTAGATATAGGTCCTGAATCAGTAAAATTATTCCAGGATTCTTTAGCTGATTGTAAGACTGTTATTTGGAATGGTCCTATGGGAGTATTTGAGTTTGATAAATTTGCAAATGGTACGAACGCTATTTCAACAACATTGGCTGATTTAAGTCTAAAAGGTTGTTGCACTATTATTGGAGGAGGTGATTCAGTAGCTGCAGTTGAAAAGGCTGGATTGGCCTCCAAAATGTCTCATATTTCAACGGGTGGAGGTGCAAGTTTGGAGTTACTTGAAGGGAAAATCCTTCCAGGTGTTGCTGCTTTAGATGATCAGAATTGATTGCAGATACGATCTTCTAGGGATAAATAATTTGTGGCAATAATTCTTTAGGATCTGATACTACTCTTACCATTTTAGTTATGGATATTAGTCCTTCAGGGTGAGCTAATAAAGCCCCCCATCTTTGTTCGCCAGCTTTGATAGGGGCTCTAGTTGATTTGAATATCCCTCCTGAACCCATTGGGATTAGTTCTATAGCTTGATTATTATTCTTTGCTTTACTTTTCTGGGTTAAAGAGATTATACCTCCTGCAATTATTGAGCTTCCTAAAGGCTTCTCAAGTATTATGTCTATATCATATTTACTACCAGTTAGAACTGCATCTGGAATATTGATATTTACATTTAACAAGTTTTTCCCAGTTTTCAAAATTGAATAATCACTTAGAATTTTTTTGCTTACTATCTTTCCACTATCCTCAATAACTACAATCTCTTTTTGTGACATTAAGCTATATTTATGATCACCTTTTTCTTTGTCCCCACTCACTATGATTTTAATAAAATTTTGATTACTTCCTTTCTTTTTAATAGGCTTGATTTCCCACTTAGCATTTGGAAAATTCTTAATAAACTGATCATACTCTTCAACAATATCCTTAGCTATTTCTTCCGAAAGGAAAGTAAATAATTCTCTTTTTTTATTAGTATTTAGAGAATTTTGTAGCCTCTCGCTAAGGATTTCAATCTCTGCAGCTTGCAACAAACCGCAAGGAACAAAAGTTAATAGGATAAACAACCCTAAAGAAAAAATAGATTTCAAAGTTTTTTGCATTTCAGACTTGCTTGAGTTACTTATAACTTAATTGTAAGTACGGCTAGGGATCCTTCATGCCTAGGCTTTTAATTGCTGCAAGCGGCACGGGAGGTCATATCTTCCCTGCACTTTCTGTATGTAATGCATTACCAGGTTCATGGGACATAAGTTGGCTTGGCGTCCCTAATCGTCTTGAGAGTGAAGTGGTCCCAGCCAAGTTTGAAATGACAAAAATCCCTATTGAAGGTTTGCAAGCCAATAAAGGAATTAAAAAAATTGTTCAAATCATTAAATTGATTGCGTCTACATTTTTTGTAATTCGTTTACTTCGAAGGAAAAATATTGAAACAGTTTTTACTACAGGTGGTTATATTGCTGCGCCTGCGATTATTGCTGCAAAGTTGTGTGGGATTTCTGTGATTTTGCATGAGTCCAATGCTTTCCCTGGAAAATCCACACGTTTATTGGGAAGACTTTGCAGTCAAGTTGCACTTGGATTGCCAAATGCAGCTAAGGACTTGAAGAATTGCAGGATATGCTTTACAGGCACTCCAGTGAGGGCAGAATTCTTAATTGATAATCCTTTGCCATCTTGGGTTCCCAAAGGAGTAGGGCCATTAATCGTGGCGATGGGGGGGAGTCAAGGAGCTGTTGGTTTAAATAGTATGGTAAGAAAGAATGTTCCTTGGTTATTAGGACAAGGATGTCGAATAGTCCTTATTACAGGCAAGAATGATGAAAAATCTGAATTTTTCGATAAGAACTTTGTAGAAAAGGAATTTACTCATGAAATCCCTGGTTTATTACAGCATGCTGATTTAGTGATTAGCAGATCAGGAGCAGGTGCTCTAACCGAACTTGCTATATGTAATGCACCCACAATTTTTGTTCCTTATCCGTATGCGGCAGACAATCATCAAGATTACAATGCTGCTTATGCGGCAGAATTTGGTGCAGCAGTCATAGTTCATCAAAATACTGCTGGACACAAATCTTTGCGAAGAGCATTAAATACTTTGCTAAACAGTTATTTTTCTTCTAGAGATATGCAGAGTGATTTGCTTGCCAAGATGAGAGAAGGTATGAAAAAGATTGCTATTAGAGATGCTCATCTACAGCTCGTTGACGTTATTCAAAATCACGGTTAATGACTTCTTGCATTGCTTTTATTATTGTGCGATTGCTTGATTTTTCCTGCAGACTGATTCGTAACCAGTTATCTCCTAGTCCTTGAAAGGATCTGCAATCTCTTAATAAGATTTGTTTTTGAGCAAGTTCTTCACGAAATCTTAAAAGTGAAGTATTGCTTTCGATTAGTTGAAAATTTGTTGATGATGGGTGAGCAATTAATCCAGAAAGCCTTTCTAGATTCTCTTGAAGCCAAGATCCTTCCTGTTCTATCCACTTTTGGACTTTAACGATCTGACGCCGTAAAGGCCCTTCTTCAGTCATAAGCATTATTCCTAATGCTATTGCTAATCCATTTAGAGGCCATGGATCCCTCCATGCTTGCCATTGTTCAAGTCGTTTGGCTGAACTAATGGCATACCCTAATCGTAAACCTGCTATTGAAAAAAGTTTAGTAAGACTTCTAAGAACAACAAGATTTGGGTAGTCAGGAACTAATGGGATCAGTGATTCTTTTTCCCCATTAGGTACTAGTGGAAGAAATGCTTCGTCGCAGATCACTAGGCTATGTGTTCTAAGCAGAACTTCTAAAGAATTGAGGCTCCAAGATTGTCCTGTAGGATTGTGAGGGTTGGTAATCCATATGACGTTCTTAGATGGTGGCAAGGGAAATGATTGAGGAAAGTTGGAATTCCATTTCAAAGGAAGAGGTGAATATATATATTGAGCATTCCAACATTCCAAGGCTCTTTTGTAATCAGAAAACCCTGGCGAGGGCAATATGCTAACTCCTGTTCTTGCTGCATCACGCCCGGCCCACGTGATCAATTCTGATGCCCCGTTGCCAGGTAAGACCATAGAAGCTTTGACACTATGATAATGAGCTATTGCCTCTCTTAAGGCTGAATGGTTGCGGTCCGGGTAAAACCTAATCTGTTCACTATGTAGGGATTGTATTAATGTATGACGTAGGTATGGAGGTAATGGGAATGGAGTCAAGGAAGCACTTGCGTCAATTATAGAATTTATATCCACTCCTAATCTTCTTGCTTCTTGTTCAAGGTTTCCACCATGTTTCAACATATTGCTGTTAGATATGTCCTTTGAAGGACAATTTGCTAAATCCATGGCAATTCACTGCCAACGGCCTCTTCGATGCTTTGAAGTCCATGTCGATTGAGCTGAGAAGTTAAGCCTTTGAGAATATTTGGAACTAATATGGGACCTTGGAAAATCCACCCTGTATATACCTGGATTAGTGATGCGCCAGCGGTAATACGCTGCCATGCACTTTCGGGGGAGTCAATCCCTCCTACGCCAATGAGAGTCAAGTCCTTTCCAGCACTTTTTCTAAGTAATTTCATTATTTCAACAGCTCTATTACGTAGTGGGTTTCCGCTAAGACCACCATCTTCTAGGCTTAGGGGGTTCCCAGTTCGAGTGATGATTCTATTCTCTAGACCTAGTCGGTTGAGACTAGTGTTAACCGCTATAATCCCCGCTAAGCCCTCTTGATAGGCTACTTCCACAAGATTATCTATTTGATCATTGTCTATATCTGGCGCAATTTTGGCCAATAGAGGCGGGCAGGAGGGAATACGCCGGAGTCGTTTGATTAATCGACTTAATTGATGTGAATCTTGTAATTTCCTTAGCCCTGGGGTGTTTGGAGAACTTACGTTGATTACTGCATAGTCAGCAAATACTGAGAGTATTTCAAGAGAAGAAGCGTAATCATCTGCTGCTTGTTCAAGAGGGGTTACTTTTGATTTTCCAAAATTAAGACCGATAATTGATGCTCTACTGCCAGGTGGTGGAACTTTTTGTTTTTCTAGTGTTTTTTTCATTTGCTTAGCACCATTATTATTAAAGCCCATACGATTTAAAGCGGCTTTTTCTTTGGAAAGTCGAAAAAGCCTAGGCTTCGGATTGCCTAACTGCGCATGCCAAGTTACTGTCCCAAGTTCTGTAAACCCAAAACCAAAGTTATTCCAAATAGAAGCTGCAATACCATCCTTATCAAAACCTGCCGCAAGACCTATGGGATTCTTAAAGTTACACCCAAATAAGTTTTGTTCTAATTTAATATCTGCAAAACTTAGTTCTTTAGCTAAAGATGTTAATGCATGCGAAACTCCTGGCCAATCTTTATAAAGAGATGCTTGTCGCAGGCTATGAAGGGTAAGTTGAGTTAAGTTCTCTGCATCTATTCCTTCATCATTAGCTAATATTGGACCAAGAAATTGCTTGTATAAATATTGACTTGAGAAAAATTTTGGTTGTGACTTATTTTCCATTTTGTTGCTTGTCATAATCACATTGAAGTTTTATCGCAATTTTTTTTGAAAAGCACACAGCGATATAATCGACTCTTTCATTGTCTGGATCACCATTATGTCCTTTGACATATTGAAAAGATACATCTAATAGGCGAGAGTTATCTAACTCTTTCCATAGATCTTCATTTAGTACTTGTTTCCCATTAGATTTTTTCCATCCTTTTTTCTTCCATCCTGTCATCCAATTTTCAAATCCATCAATTAAATATTTGCTATCTGTTTTAATTTTAAGATTTGGATGCCTCTCTAGATCCCTTAGTTTTTTTAATACTTCTAGCCCAGCTTTGAGTTCCATACGATTATTCGTTGTTTTAGGTTCAAAGCCACCTAATTCTTCAATGCAACCATCTTCAAAATGGATTAGTGCCCCCCATCCTCCTGGACCAGGATTGCCACTACAAGCACCATCAGTTGCTGCTGCTATTGCCCGCCCATGTCTATTAATCATTTGAAAAAAAGAGCCGGTCGTTTAGACCGGCGTAATTTAGAGGGTTTGATTATTCTTGCTGAAGAATAGATGGATATTACTTCAGGCTTACTTTACCTCCAACTTCCTCTATGGCTTTTTTGAGGGCCTCAGCTTCATCTTTAGAAGCTCCTTCCTTGATGGTTTTCGGAGCTGCTTCGACCATTGCTTTTGCATCTCCAAGGCCTAAACCAGTAGCATTACGAACTTCTTTTAATACCTTGATTTTAGCAGAAGCATCGAAGCTTTCGAGTACAACATCAAATTCGGTTTTTTCTTCAGCAGCAGCTTCGCCACCACCACCGCCAGCACCTGGTGCTGCCATTACGACACCAGCAGATGGTGCTGCTGAAACCCCAAAGGCCTCTTCTATTTGTTTAACAAGCTCAGAGGCTTCTAGCAAGGAAAGAGTTTTGAGTGACTCAAGAATCTCGTCTGTTTTTGAAGACATGATTGTAATTCAACAAGTATTTAGGGAGAAAAAGATTTAGTCGAAGATTGAGCTAATTAGCTTTCGCTATTCTCAGCATGTTGATTAAGCGATCTAACAAGACCAGAAGGAACTTCATTAATACCAACAGCAATCTTGGCTGTGATGGAATTTAATGCCCCTGCAATTTGTGCCATAAGTACTTCTTTTGAAGGTAGAGCAGCAATTGCATTGATTTCATCCTGAGTTAGAAGTTTGCCTTCAAAAAGGCCTCCTTTCGTCTCGGACTTTTTAGTTTCTTTTTGGAATGTTTGTACGGCTTTTAGGGCACTACCCACATCGCCTTTTACAAGAACGAATGCATTTGTCCCAGTTAAGAGTGATTCAAGGCCTGACCAAGACGAATTTCCATTAATAGCTTTACGCATCAAAGTGTTTTTAGTCACTTTGCAAATGCCACTGCTTGCTTCTAAACGAGCACGCAGATCGGACATTTCTTTAATGGATAAGCCCTTGTAATCAAGAACTAAAGCCATTTCAGCTTCATCGAGGAGGCCTTTAATCTCTTCGACAATTTGTTTTTTGCTCTCCAGCGTGCGGCCCATAGTAATTGGATCGAATCGGGGGAAGAAGCCGGACACACGGCCGAATTTATCTCAATATTTATAAGAGATTCGAGGCCGCTGTCGATTCAATCCAGAGTTGGAAAATCTTTGCGTCTACCTCGGCAGGCTTTATATGACTTTCTCAACAAAAATTGATTTTGAAGAAAAAATTACTACCTGCTGTCTTTGGCCGGGCGCATGCCCGTTTGGTGTCAACCAATGAGTTAAACATACACTAAAGAGGTGCTTATTCTTCTTTGCTGTCTTGTAAAGCAGTAATATCAATTTCTATGGAAGGACCCATGGTTGAAGAGATATAAAGACTTTTCCAGTAACGACCTTTGGATCCACTGGGTTTATTGCGATCGATTGTTTCGTGCAAGACTTTTAGGTTTTCTAAAAGATCTTCTGCAGAAAAGCTTGCTTTACCAAAACGTACATGAACAATTCCTGCTCGATCAGCTCTGAATTCAAGTTTTCCAGCTTTAAACTCTTTAATTGCACCATCTAAGTCTGTAGTAACTGTTCCTGCTTTAGGGTTTGGCATTAAACCTCTAGGTCCAAGCACTCGTCCTAACTTCGCTACTTTAGGCATCATGTCAGGAGTTGCTATAAGGAGATCGAAGTTCATTTCTCCTTTATTAATTGAATCAATAAGATCTTCTTCACCAGCCAAGTCTGCACCTGAAGCGGTTGCTTCACTTACTTTTTCGCCTTTTGCTATAACGGCAATTCGTATTTTTTGCCCAGTACCCTTTGGTAATGCAACTGTTGTCCTGAGTTGTTGGTCAGTATATTTTGGATCTATACCTAATCGAGCATGAGCTTCTATCGTCTCATCAAATTTAGCGTTTGCAGTTTCCTTTACTAATTTGATTGCTTCGATAGGTAAATAAGACTTTGCCTCAACCTTTGAGGTAAGGCTAGCCATTCTTTTTGAGATTTTTGTCATGGGTTTTTGGGGTTATTGCGACAAGGATGTCTCCCCCTGATAATTGATAAAAGTCTACTTTGAAGGAGATCGAGAAGAGAGTTACTTATTTATGGAAACGCCCATATTTCGAGCAGTCCCTTCAATTACTTTCATTGCTGATTCAATGCTATTGCAATTGAGATCAGGCAATTTTGTTTTAGCGATTTCTTCAAGTTGAGCACGGTTAATACTACCTACTTGACCCTTGGCTGAGTCTCCAGAACCTTTTGAAATACCTGCAGCTTTTGTAATTAAAACTGAGGCTGGAGGGGTTTTAGTTATGAAGGTGAAACTTCTATCTTCAAATACAGAAATTTCTACAGGTATAACAAACCCTGCTTTTTCTTGTGTTCTTGCATTGTATTCTTTGCAAAAAGCCATGATATTTACACCATGTTGTCCTAGAGCAGGTCCAACTGGTGGCGCTGGATTAGCTTTGCCAGCCTGAAGGGCTAACTTGATAACAGCAACAATTTTCTTTGCCATATTTATTGAAAATGATGAATTACGAAATGCCTTGATAAAGGAAAGCTTCGAAAAGGTTTTAGTAAACCTACTTGTTTGTCTGCCCATACATTATGCATGAGCAATGAATCAGTTAGTTCTGTTTACTGATCTGAGAGAATTCTAGTTCTACAGGAGTTTCTCTTCCAAAGATTGAAAGAAGCGCCTTCAATTTGTTTCGCTCACCTGAAACTTCTATAACTTCTCCCTGGAAATCTTTGAAAGGCCCTGAAGTTACAATGATTTGATCTCCTTCAGCCAAATCGAGCTTAACCACAGTTTTCTTCTCAGCTGCTCGTTTGAAAATCCTATTGACTTCTTGGCGACTAAGTGGCCTTGGCTTGATATGACCTCTACCTCTTCCAGTTGCTCGTCGGTCTTCAGCTCCAACAAAATTAATAACGTTAGGAGTACTTCGAACTGCCATCATTGTGTCTTCATCCAAAATCATGCGAACTAGGACATAACCAGGGAAGACTTTCTCTTCAGTAGATTGTCGACTCCCATCTTTTTTTAGTTTTACAGCAGGTGTTTGAGGTATTTCGATTTCTAGGATTCTAGTACTAACACCTAGTGTTACTGCTCTTTGCTCAAGGGTAGCTTTTACTTTCTTTTCACAACTTGATGCAACTTGAATTGCATACCAACGAGCAATAGATGTATTACCAGATAAATTTGGCTCCTCTCCTGATGAAGGAATAATAGGATCCATCACCTTGTTAGGTTCTTGGGGTGTGGGATCAATTTCTGACACGTTTAAATTAAAAATAGATGAGTGAAATGGAAAGGTGTTGAAACTTTATTGATTCAACGGAAGATGAGTGATGCTCCCCAGCCGAAAAAACGACTGACAGAAGCTATTAATGCTGCAGATAGAGTAACCATAAGGATGACTGCGATTGATTCGCTAAATAGTTGTTGACGGCTTGGCCATACAACTAGCTTTAATTCATCAATAGTAGAGCCAAGAAAACCTTTTTTGGGAGTCGGTTTATTCTCGCCTTCAGGTGTGATTGGATTTGGTGTCTCTTGAGGAGTTGAACTGGTCACTTTATATAAGCTTGAGGAAGTGATCCCTTTTAAGCTATTGATTATATATAAATAATAGATTATATAGCGAAGATAAGTATTATTGTTCAGGAGAAAATTCTAATGATTTTGGGCTTTCCTTAGAAGCTCTAACGCGTATTGCTTTAGTCCCAAGGAACTCGTTCTCTAATATTTTTGTTGCTAGAGGGTTCTCTATGCGACGTCTGATGATTCGTCTTAGTGGTCTTGCACCATATTCAGGTTCATATGCTTCAAGAGCAAGAGTTTCAATTGTAGTAGTGTCTATACGAAGTTCTAAACCTTGTTCGGCTAATAATTTTGAGAGATCGGCTAATTGAAGCTGGATTATTTGTTTGAGATCATTTTTTGAAAGTGGCTGGAAACGGATCACTTCATCAATTCGATTTAAAAATTCAGGTCGAAAATTCTTACCAAGCTCAATATCAATACTATCTGTGAGTTTTGCTTCTAATTCTTTCTTATCAAAATCATTAGTTTGAAATAATTTTGCATTTTTTAAAATTTCTCTGCTTGCTAGATTACTTGTCATGACTAGTACTGTATGCCTGAAATCAATTGTTCTACCTTGAGAGTCTGTTAAACGGCCATCATCTAACACTTGTAAAAGGATATTGAATACTTCTGGGTGAGCTTTTTCTACTTCATCTAATAAAAGAACTGAATAAGGGCGTCTTCTAATTGCTTCTGTCAGTTGCCCCCCCTGTTCATATCCCACATATCCAGGAGGAGCGCCAATTAATCGTGCTACTGCATTGCGCTCCATGAATTCACTCATGTCTAGTCTTACTAGTGCTTCTGACTCATCAAACAAAGAAGCGGCAAGAGTTTTGGCAAGTTCTGTTTTACCTACTCCTGTTGGTCCTAGAAAAAGAAAAGATCCAATAGGTCTTCGACTATCCTTCATGCCAGCACGTGCTCTTTTTATTGCTGCAGCAACTGCTTTAACAGCTTGTGTTTGACCAATGACTTTTTCTGATAAATCATTTTCTAGTTCTAATAACTTTTGCCTTTCATCAGCAAGGACTTTATTGACTGGTATCCCTGTCCAACGAGCCACTATATCTGCAATATCGTCGGACTCGACTTCATTTTTTATAAGTGCTTTTCCCTGAATTTTTAACTCTTTTAAAGTTTTCTCGATATCAATAAACTTTCTTTGTAAGAAATGAAGATCATTGAATTGAAGTTTTGCAGCTTCTTCTAAATCACCATTTTCCTCAGCCTCAGTAATTAAAAAATTAATATCTTTTTCTTCTTTAGAGAGATCATTTAATTCATCTATAATTTCTTTTTGATGATTCCATTCCTCAATTAGTTCACTTAGCTTTCTCTCTAGAAAGTACTTTTGAGATCTAATTTCTTCAGTTTTATCTTCAGACTTTACAGGATTATTTTCACCCAAGTCTATTTGAATTTTTTCAAGATTTGATTCAGCTTCTTCAATTGCTTTAGGTTTAGATGTTAGTTCCATTCTTATTTGAGCAGCAGCTTCATCAATAAGATCGATTGCTTTATCTGGCAAACAGCGATCACTGATATATCTATCAGCTAAACAATTTGCTGTTATTAAAGCCTCATCGGAAATTTTTACTTTGTGGTGATTTTCATATCGCTCTTTAACACCTCTTAAAATTTCAATGCTTAAGTCTATAGAAGGCTCTTTAATATTAACCTTTTGGAATCTTCTGTTAAGAGCTTGATCCTTCTCAATGGTTTGACGATAGTTCTCTGGTGTAGTTGTACCAATGCATCTAATCTCTCCATTAGCAAGAACAGGTTTTAATAAGTTTCCTGCATCTGTAGTTGATCTCTCGTTGCTAAGAATTGTATGTATTTCATCGATAAATAAAACAACACCTGTATTAGTATTACTTGCTTCTTTTAATACAGCCCTTAATCTTTCTTCAAATTGCCCTCTAAATTTCGTTCCTGCTATTAAAGCTCCTATATCAAGTGAAATTAGCTTTAAACCCTTCATTGAATCTGGAACTTCTCCTTTAATTATTTTTTGTGCTAATAACTGAGCCATTGCTGTTTTCCCAACTCCAGGAGATCCAATGAGCACAGGATTATTTTTACTTCTTCGAGATAATACTTTCATTGTTAGATGTAATTCATCATCCCTCCCAATGACAGGATCGAAGTCACCAGAATTGGCTGCCAAGGTAAGATCTTTACCATAGATTTCTAAGGCATTAGGTTCTTTTTCAATAATTAAAGCCTTTTCAGAATTATTTATCTTAGGTTCAATAAAGTTACTTTTATCATTATTTGATAATCCATCTTTATTAGTAGAATTTACAGTTTTATAGTTAGATTTATTAATTATATTGTCTTTGGTTAATTTAGGTAACCGCCTTAGTTCTCCCTCTAATATTTCGCTTGTTAATCCAAACTCTTTGAAAAGTTCATTACCAATTCTATTGTCTCTACCTAGTGCAATAAGTAAGTGGGATATTTCTATATAATTTGACCCCCATCTTTTACGGAAACTATTTGCAGTATCTAGTAGTATTTCAAGATCCTCACCTATAAACAATTGATCTGAATCTGTTGTTTCTATTCCTGCAAGAAACCCTTCCAGTTTATCTAGGAGATCAGAGTCATTGATAGGTATTGCTTGAATAATATTTCTGTACTTTTCTTCACTAAAAAGTATTTGAAGAATGTGTTCTATATCTAAATACTCATGTCTCCATCGACGAGCTTCTATTTCACTTGCAAGTAATAGATTCCATGCGTCTTCACTAAAATGATCAGGATTTGATGTAAGACTTTGTTGCATTGATTTAGATCTGATTGTCTGAATAAAGATTTTGAATCAGTTTTGGAGATCCCTTGAGGAGATATTAATTAATTCAATTTTGTAGCCATCTGGGTCTTCGATGAAAGCAATAATTGTTTTCCCATGTTTCATGGGACCAGGTTGACGAATAACTGTCCCACCATTCTTTTCAATAAATGTGCAAGTTTCATAAATATTTTCAACACCTAAAGCGATATGACCAAAACCATTACCTAATTGATAACTCGAAGTATCCCAATTGTGAGTAAGCTCAAGCACGGTTGAATTGCTTTCAGCGCCATAGCCAAGAAATGCCAGAGTAAATCGTCCATTGGGGTAATCTTTTTGTCTTAAAAGCTTCATGCCTAATGTTTTGGTGTAAAACCGAATGGATTTTTCCAGATCCCCGACACGAAGCATGGTATGAAGTATTTGCATGTTTAAGCAACTCTTTCTCTTAAGTTATCTCTATTTTGCTTGGTATTTACAGTTTTAAGAAAGCTGTCAAATCCCAGAACCCTAAAATAATGGAAGTCAAAGGCCCTTGAAAATCATAAGATCTAGTAAAGCCTAATTTTCTAACGTGATTGATTCTTTGGATTTAGTGATTGATACCATCTTTGCAAGAGAAGTACTTGATTCGAGGGGTAACCCCACAGTTGAGGCTGAAGTTTTACTTGAGGGGGGCGCTAAAGGTAGAGCGATTGTTCCAAGTGGAGCGAGTACAGGTGCTTATGAAGCTCATGAATTACGAGATGGTGGTGATCGATATATGGGGAAGGGTGTAAGGAAAGTTGTTGAAAACATTGAGGAACGTATAGCTCCATCTCTTTGTGGTTTGCCTGCTTCTGATCAAGTAACTATCGATAACATAATGAAAGAACTGGATGGCACTGAAAATAAATCCAATCTTGGAGCAAATGCCATCCTGGCCGTAAGTATTGCAGCCGCTAGATCTGCTTCTAATGCGTTGGGAATGCCGCTTTATCGCTATTTGGGGAACCCAATGTCTTCCTTATTGCCAGTTCCATTAATGAATGTGATTAATGGCGGTGCACATGCTGCAAATAATCTTGATTTTCAGGAGTTTATGTTGGTCCCTCATGGGGCTAATAATTTTCGGGAAGCTCTGCGTATGGGCGCAGAAGTTTTTCATTCATTGAAAAACTTACTTTCAGAAAAGGGTTTATCTACTGCTGTGGGAGATGAAGGTGGATTTGCTCCTAATCTCACAAGCAATAAAGCAGCTGGGGATTTGCTTATTCAAGCAATAGATACAGCTGGTTTTCTGCCAGGCGAACAAATTTCATTGGCTTTAGATGTAGCAAGTACTGAATTTTTTCAAGATGGATCTTATTGCTTTGGAACTCATAAGCTTTCTAGTCGGCAAATGATAGATGAATTGAAATCATTAGTGAATTCTTACCCAATTATCTCAATAGAAGATGGTTTAGCTGAAGATGATTGGGAAGGTTGGCAATTGTTAACTAAGGAATTAGGAAAAAATGTACAGTTAGTTGGTGATGATTTGTTTGTAACTAATTCAAGGCGATTACAAAAAGGAATTGATCAGAATATAGCCAACTCTATTTTGATTAAAGTGAATCAAATTGGTTCTTTGACAGAAACTCTAGAAGCCATAGAACTCGCAACAAGGTCAGGCTATACAAGTGTTATTAGTCATAGGAGCGGAGAAACTGAAGATACTACAATTGCTGATCTTGCAGTTGGAACAAGGGCTGGACAAATAAAAACAGGCTCTTTAAGCAGGAGTGAAAGGATAGCTAAATATAATCAATTACTTCGCATTGAAGATGAATTGGGTGCACAAGCTGTTTATGCAGGTGCTATAGGATTAGGCCCTAGAGGCTCATTTTCTTAATGATTTAAATTTGAAAATTCATTATTTTGAATTAAGTTAGCCTTTCTTTTTTATTTTCCTGAAGCCTTTCAATATTCTCATCTCTTCTTATTCTCATTTGTAGCCTTAACCATTTCAAAGTAATTGGTAAAGCTATAGCTATAGGGAATAACGCGAAGATATTTTTACCGTTGGACCCTAAAAGTGCAGCAGATATACCAAGACAACCTAATAGTATTGATTGTCCCATTGATTGTTGAGCAATAATCATTCGCCTAAGCTGTCTATCCGATTCACCTAGCCTTATTTGTAGTTGGAGGTCACCTTGCTCTAGTCTTTCGAGATTTTCATCTAGCCGTTTAGGTAGGCCTACTGCTTTGCTACCTATCTCTCCAAACTGTCTACCTATTTCATTTATTAAATCATTAGAGTTGGAATTGTTTGAAGTCATTAGAGGAATTAGGTATGGCTTTGTTATTGCTATTAGATTAAAGCTTGGATCGAGACTTCTTCCTACTCCTTCAAAAGTAGACAGAGCTCTCATGACAAAAATTAACTCAACAGGCAATCTAAATGGCTGTCCATAAACTAATTCATAAAGGTCTACAGATAGTTTTTCAATTGTCTTTGAGTCGAATGGTGGAGTAAGCCTTTCTTTTAACATTATTCGAATCAACCGTCTAACAGGACCTAAATCGATTCCTTTGGCGAGCAAGCCAGCATCTTGCAATTCTTTGACAAGCTGAGGTGCATCTTGAAGCGCTGCAGCTCTTACCATGCTTCCAATCCTATTTGTTAGCCTAGTTGAAAGCATTCCCATCATCCCAAAGTCATAGAAGATGAGAGAACCATCTGATGCGACTGCAAGATTCCCAGGATGAGGATCTGCATGGAAAAAACCGAATTGAATAAGTTGCTTTAAGTAACTAGATGCACCTAGCTCGGCGATCTTTGAAGGGTCGATATTGTTATTTCTTAGTTCTGACTGATCATTTATTTTGATCCCTGGAAGATAATCCAAGCAAAGAACTTTTTTTGTACTTAGTTCCCATACAACGCCTGGAACCTTGATTTTCGGCTCATCTAAGAATTGTTGACGGAACCTTGCTGCATATTGAGCCTCTATTTTGAAATCAAGTTCTTTTAATAAAACCTTTTTACATTCTTTTGCCATGGCAACCCAATCTCTTCCTTTGCTAAAAGATTTATTTTTTTGCAAGAAACCTGCTACTTGTTGCATTATTTCGAGATCAAGTTTGAATAAGCCTTCTAATCCAGGTCTCTGTACTTTGAAAATTACTTTGCGCCCACTGCTTAGGCATGCTTTATGAACTTGCGCTATTGAAGCTGCTGCAAGTGGCTTCTTATCAATATCAATGATCTCCTTGCAACGATCGCCAAGTTCTTTTTCTATGATTTCTTGTGTTTTTTCAAAACCAAAAGGTGGAACTCGATCTTGTAAATCTGCCAGCTCTATAATCCAGTTTCTTGGTAATACATCAGGTCTTGCTGAAATTAATTGCCCAAGCTTTATAAATGCAGAGCCTAGATTAATTAATTTTCTTGTTAACCACTTGGCTCTAACTTTTTGTCTACCTTGTTCATTCTTTGACGAGAAACCATTTATATAAGACCATCTTTGTGAGTCTAACCATAGATAGAATAATAATGTAAATACAGATATCCAAATTGTGATTGCACGGAAATATCTTCGTGAAAATTTCAGTAATAAGCCTTGAATTATCAATTTAATTCCTCAAGATTCTTAGTTAGGTATATAATCTTTTCCCTTATTTTACTTATGCTTTTTTGAGAAGATGAGGGTTTTTGTTTTCCTGCTATCTGGACTTCCTTTAAACTTTGTTCTTCATTGTCTAGCTCATCATAAAGCGATGCTTCTGCAATGATTTCTTTTTTGATGTCTTCCCATTCTTTTTTAATAAGATCAGGTGCATCTTTTATGAATTCGACGGTTTCTGTCGCCGAATAATTTATTGATTTTTCTAGACGAGCTTTAAGTCGTTTTACAGTAGCTCTGAATAAGGCTTCAGAGGAGTTCATTGTTGCTTCATTATTAAAATAGACTTTATAAGATTTTGATTCAATTATCTTTTTGGTGTATTGGAAAGTGTTGAAGCCAATCCCCAGAGGATGGATTTTTTATTTGTAAAGTGAGCGATTCTTTACTTGAGGCTTGAAGCCTGATCAACGCTTTTTTTGTGCCTTCATATCCTATTGCAAGAAAACCACCAAATAAAAATGGCATAATCCAGATATTTGTAATTTTCTTTAGATTGCTTTTGGTGATATTCATGCAGATTTGAGCTCATGCTAGGTAAACCTAATTCTGTGACGGGCAGTCTGAGAATGAGTATTAGGAATTTTTTAATCTTGTAGAGATATTTTTATATTTTCTATAGGAGATATATGCTTTGTATGGAGACTTTCAATGGGCTTTTCATAAAGATTGTTTAGTGCTCCTAAGACGTTCAACCTTTAGGGTCTGTTTCTTTTATGCTATTGAAAGAATATTGTTAATTTCGAAGGAGATTAAAACATCTTGGAAACAATTGAAACTGATGTAGTAATAGTCGGAGGAGGTCCTGCTGGATGTAGTTGTGCTCTTTATACTTCAAGGGCTGATTTGAAAACGGTCATTCTGGATAAAAACCCTTCTGTAGGAGCACTTGCAATTACTCATCAAATTGCTAATTACCCTGGGGTTCCAACTGATATAAGTGGGGAGAGCTTGCTGGAATTAATGCGCGACCAGGCAATACAATATGGAACTGACTATCGCCGAGCCCAGGTCTTTGGAGTAGATATTAATGGATCATGGAAAACTGTTTATACACCTGAAGGCACTTTCAAGGGCCGGGCTCTAGTCGTTGCTAGTGGTGCTATGGGAAGACCTGCTTCTTTTAAAGGAGAGGCAGAGTTCTTGGGGAGAGGAGTTAGTTATTGCGCTACTTGTGATGGAGCTTTTTATAAAGACAGAGAGGCGGCTGTTGTTGGTATGAATAAGGAAGCTATTGAGGAAGCACAGTTCCTTACAAAGTTCGCCTCAACCGTTCATTGGATTACATCCAATGACCCGAAAGAAGATGATTTGCATGCAAAAGCTCTATTGCAACATTCCAAAGTTAAGCATTGGAGTAAAACAAGGTTGATGAAAATTGAAGGTAGCGAGGCAGGCGTTACTTCAATTATTTTAAAAAAGCGTTCTGATGAAGAAACTCAATCATTACCCGTTGACGGCGTATTTGTTTATATGAGTGGCTCAAAGCCTATTACTGATTTTCTAGCAGATCAACTTGCATTAAAAGAGGATGGAGGTGTGGTAGTGGATGATTTCATGGCAACTACATCTGAAGGAGTCTGGGCTATAGGAGATATTAGAAATACACCTTTTAAGCAAGCTGTTGTAGCTGCTTCTGATGGATGTATTGCTGCTATGGCAATAGATAGATATTTGAATAGTCGGAAGTCAATACGAGTAGACTGGGTCCATTCATAAGGTATCTTCCCTTATTAGCTTAACTATTTCTAATAAATTAATATTCTACTTTTCTATTTAAAGTTTATAGCTCAATGGCTTCTGAAACATATGCAACACCACCATAATAATTAAGTATTGATTTTACATTCTCTCTTATTCGATTAATAATCTCATCATTGCAAAAGACTATTACATGGGCATTTGCGCCTAGCCCTGAAAACTCCATATCTTCTGAAACTATTGTTTCAGGACCTCTGCCTGTTGCATGCTTCATGACTGTATACCCAGGAACACCTGCATTTTCTAGGGCTGTGATTATTGCATCTAATTCTCTTTCGCTAAAAACAAGATCTAGTCGCTTCATTTATTTAGCCAGAATAAGGAATTAGTTTATTAACAAGTCCCATGTATAAGGGTATGCCTATCACAATGTTAAAAGGAAATGTTAGACCAAGTGTGGTGGAAATATAATAACTTGCTTTAGCTTCGGGAACTGTCATTCTCATGGCAGCAGGAACTGCAAGATATGATGCGCTAGCACAAAGAACAGCAAATAAGAGCGCATTTCCAGGTTCAAGTCCTAAAGCTTTGGCAACAAAAATGCCTAGAATTGAATTAAAAAGAGGCATTAGAACTGCAAAGAAAATAAGAAATGAGCCTGCTTTTCGTAAGCCTGGTAATCTCTGAGCAGCAACTATTCCCATATCTAGTAAAAAGAAGCATTCTGCACCATAGAAAAGTTTTCCTGTAAATGGTTGCATTTTTTCTACTCCTATCGGATTATGTGCAGCCGTTAAGAATCCAATGAGTAAGCTGCCTAGTAGTAAATAAACTGATCCATTAAGAACCGATTCTCTAAAGATTGTGCTTAATTCCATTTTTCTTGAATTAGGCCTATTTTTTGTGCTTGCTATCTTGACAAGTAATAAACCAACAATTATTGCGGGTGACTCCATCAATGCTAGTGCAGCAACCATGAAGCCATCAAAATGAATGTTTTGACTTTCTAAAAAGCTTTCTGCTGTAATAAAAGTAACAGCACTTATTGATCCATAGGCTGCTGCAATTGCTGCGGAATTAAATACATCAAGCTTTAACCTTAGTATTGCAAAACAAATAAGTGGAATTACTAAAGACATAGCTATTGCTGAAGTCACTGTTGGCAGGACTTGTCCTCCTAAGCCACTTTGCTCAAGCTCCATGCCTCCTTTGAACCCAATTGCAAGAAGAAGGTATAGGGAAAATAATTTTGGCAAAGGTGCTGGTATCTCTAGATCAGAACGTAAAACAACAGCAATTATTCCAAGAAAAAAGAATAAAACTGGAGGTGTTAATACATTTTGAAGTACAAGATTAGGCTCCATAAGTAATAATCTTTAGGATTCCTTTTTAAATAGATTTAAGTTCATTAAGAGCAGCTTCTAAAGCTTCTTTTCTTGTATTTAATAGGCCTTTGACACCAAATCTTGCAAGTCTATCTCTTACTCTCCCTGTAGCCCCTGCTACATAGGCTTTCCTTGAGTTTATGCTTGCTTCTTGGATCATATCCTCAATAGCAAGAGTTGCTGTAACCCCTAATCTTGGAACATCTGTGATATCTAATATAAGAATCTTATATTTTCTGATAAGCATCATTCTCTCAGTTATCCCTTTAGCTGCTCCGAAACTAAGAGGGCCTTTAAGTCTAAATAACATTACTTCTCCTTGGCAGTTGTCTAGAAGTGTTTGCTCATCATCTGGAAGTGGAAGATCTTCGCTTTTTGAATTTAATGGATTATCAGCATCCATGCCTTCCAACTGAGTTTGTGTTATTGAATCAATTGTGAGCATATTTGCTACGAAAACACCCACTAAAACTGCAGAAATCAGATCCCAGAAAACAGTCATAAAAAGCACGCCGTACATAACTACGGCTGTTTTTAGCGAAAGCCTATGTGCTCTTAAAAGAAATCCCCAGTCAATAATATCTAGACCAACTTTGATTAAAATTCCTGCAAGAAGTGCTTCGGGGATTTGTGCAGCTAAAGGCCCTGCTCCTAAGAGGACAATTAAAAGAACTATCGAATGAACCATCCCTGATAAGGGAGTGGAACCTCCAGACTTTACATTTATCACTGTTCTCATTGTTGCCCCAGCCCCTGGCAACCCTGTAAATAATCCTGCTACAGCATTACCGATTCCTTGACCTATCAATTCTCTATCAGAATTATGCCTTGTTTGAGAAATATTATCTGCCACTAAAGATGTAAGAAGTGAATCTATTGCACCTAAAGCTGCTAGAACTAAGCCTGCTTTTACAATTATTGGCGCATATTGAGTGAAACTAGGAATAGTTAGAGATGGCACCCCTTCTGGTATTTCTCCGATTCTATCTATTGCAGTTTCGCCAAAAAGAATAATAGAAATAGGAGTAACTATTAATAGTGCTAAAAGCGGAGACGGTACCCATTGACTAATTCTTCTTGGGGTTAAAAAAACTATTCCAAGAGTCATTACAGCAACACCTATTGCTGCTCCATTAGGTTCGAAATTAGATGCAACAGTTGATAGTGAAGCTATTACACCACCTTTAGTACTAATTCCAAGAAGAGGCCCAATTTGCAAACAAATAATAATTACACCAATACCAGACATAAAGCCTGAAACAACTGAGTAAGGAACAAGTGTTATGTATTTTCCAAGTTTTAAAATGCCAAAAAGAATTTGAAATAATCCACCAAGAACTACTGCCGCCATTACAAGAGGCAAGATTTCTCCAGCCGAAAGGTCTTCGGAAACTCCTGCAGCCGCAAGGGTTGCAACAACACTTGCCACCGTTACACTCATAGGCCCAGTAGGACCACTTACTTGAGCAGGTGTGCCCCCAAATAATGCTGCCAGGAAACCAACAACTACTGCGCCATATAGACCATATATTGCGCCGCCAGGACCAAGAGCAGCATTGCCAAAAGCAAGTGCTAGTGGAAGGGCAACTACTGCTGCAGTAAGTCCACCTAGAACATCACCTCGTACATTCTTTAGGTGAAAACCATGAATTAAGGACACTTTTGAGAAACTAAATTCACTTAACTCTGAGCAGCATATCTTGTTACGGGTCTTTATTGCTAAGTGTTGCCACGATTCGAGGCTACAGATACAAGGTAATTATCAATAGAAAAATACTGAGAATAGTGGATGATTTATTATAGATATTTAAGTTGAGCTATATGGGTAGGAAATTTAGACGCATTTCAAAAAAAGAATCAATGGTATCGTTTGATAAAATTTTTCACTCTGGAATTGTTACAGCCTAGGCTGAGATGGAGTGATTAGGTTGATTGTCCAACAAAATGCGTTTTTCAGGCAAAAGCCTAATATTACAAGGAAAGGTTAGCCACTGCAGAGTGGTTGTTGGGACAGTCTTTTCTTCTTTTTAGAAGATGTTATCATCGCTTTTTTCGTAAGCTCATCTACTGCTTATTAAATTCAATGATCTGCTCTCAATCGAGGCCCTAAGAATTGGATTCTCTCTGCTTGCCTATAAAGGCTTTACGATCATCATTAATTAATTGCATTTGTTCTTAAACATATGGAACTTACATATCGACCACGTCGACTTCGTAGAACTTCTGCTTTGAGAAGCATGGTGACAGAGAATGTAATTACTGCCTCAGACTTTATTTACCCTCTATTTGTGCATGAAGGTAATGAAATCGAGGCCATATCAGCAATGCCAGGGGCCAATCGTTGGACTCTAGATACATTGGTTGGGGAGGTTGTACGAGCGTGGAACTTGGGCATTAGATGCATTGTTTTGTTCCCTAAAATTGCTGACGAACTGAAGACTGAAGGTGGTGAAGAGTGTTTTAACGAAAATGGTTTAATACCTAAGGCTATTCGACGTCTAAAACAAGAAATTCCTGATATGACAATAATGACCGATGTTGCATTAGATCCATACTCTATTGATGGGCATGATGGCATTGTCAGTGCCGAAGGTATTGTCTTAAATGATGAAACTGTAGAGCATTTGTGTAAACAGGCTATTGTTCAGGCCCAAGCTGGAGCTGATTTGATAGGACCTAGTGACATGATGGATGGACGAGTTGGTGCTATTCGTGAATCTTTGGATGATGAAGGATTTGAGGATGTAGGGATTATTAGTTATACCGCAAAATATTCTTCAGCTTATTATGGCCCGTTTAGAGAAGCGCTTGACTCTGCTCCACGTTTAGAGAGTACAAAACCTATACCTAAAGATAAGGCTAGCTATCAAATGAATCCTGCCAATTCGCGAGAAGCTATTACTGAAGCTCAGCTTGATGAACAAGAAGGTTCTGATATTTTGATGGTTAAGCCAGGTTTAGCCTATCTCGATATTATTTATCGTTTAAGACAAGAATCTGAATTGCCTATTGCTGCTTATAACGTTAGTGGTGAGTACTCGATGATTAAAGCTGCTTCACAAAAAGGTTGGATTGATGAAAAATTAGTTGTTTTAGAAACTTTGTTGAGCTTTAAAAGAGCAGGGGCTGATCTTGTATTGACTTATCACGCATGTGATGCTGCTGCATGGTTGAAAGGGTAAAAACATCAAGTGTATCGGCATTTTTCTTGTATTAAATTCTGTCTAGTTTTCTATTATGAATCAACAAAATTCAGGAAACAGTAGCTTAAATGTTAGAAGACTCGGGCATGTAGCTATACGTGTAAAAGATGTAGATAGGGCTAAGTCCTTTTATACAAGCCTTGGGATGACGGTTGTTTGGGATGATGCAGAATGGTGTTATTTAGAAGCAGGCCCTAATAAAGATGGACTTGCCTTATTAGGCCCAGGTTATAAAGCAGCAGGCCCACATTTTGCTTTTCACTTCTCTGATAAAGCTGAGGTAGAGCATGCTCATAAGCAATTACATCAGGCTGGGATTAAAGTTGGGAGTTTGCATGCTCATCGAGATGGTACCTCTTCTTTTTATT
Organism: Prochlorococcus sp. MIT 0603; assembly: GCF_000760215.1. Classification (NCBI taxonomy): domain Bacteria; kingdom Bacillati; phylum Cyanobacteriota; class Cyanophyceae; order Synechococcales; family Prochlorococcaceae; genus Prochlorococcus; species Prochlorococcus sp. MIT 0603. The sequence continues at coordinate 214,385 of NZ_JNAW01000001.1, forward strand.
TGCAAGACCCTGAAGGCAATTGGTTGGAAATGCTTTACCTCCCTCCTGAGGGTATTCCATCAAATCAATAAAGTATGAGTAATTCTTGAATGGGTTTTCAACAAAAGAATTCGAAATTAAGTATTGCTCAGCTTGCTTCTCAAGAAACACTTGAGCTGTTGGAGTGGCCACTTCTTTGTGAACAGCTCTCATCATTTGCAAGCACTATTCAAGGCCGACGTATATGTATCACTTCTTTAATACCAAGTAATTTGCTCATCAGCAGAAGATTGCTTTCTGAAACATTAGAGATAAGTACTTTAGATAAAGAGTTAGAAGGAGGTATTAGTTTTGTTGGAGTTAAAGATTTAGAGACGATTTTGTTGCGATGCTCAAAAGGAGGGGTCTTGTCCGGGATGGAGTTGTTAGAAGTTTCTGAAACATTAAGAGCTGCCAGGCGATTGCGTCGGCAGCTAAATGACCCAATGAGTCGACCAACAATATCTTCCTTAGCCTCGAATTTGATAGCATTGCCCGAATTGCAGAAATTAATTGAATTTGGGATCGAAGATGGTGGGCGCATAGCAGATCGGGCAAGTGATCAATTAGCTGGATTTCGTCGACAGGCTCATGCGTTAGGACAGGAAAGGAAAGATTTCTTAAGGGATCTTATGAGGAGACTGCATTCTGTCCTTCAGGATACTGTCATATCTGAACGATATAATCGACCAGTAATAGCCTTGAAGTCTGGTGCAATTGATCATGTTCAAGGAACCATTCATGACACTTCTGCTTCAGGAAATACTTATTTTATAGAGCCAAAAATCATCATTCCTTTAGGCAATAGAATTGCAGCACTTCAAGCCAAAATTTTAGTAGAAGAGCAGAAATTATTAGCTCTGTGGAGTAGGGAAGTTGCTGATAATCATCTTGCTCTTCATCAACTTTATAAAGCTTTATTGGAATTAGACTTTGCTTTAACAAGAGCAAGATATAGCGATTGGTTGGGGGGTATTGCACCTAGTCTTAATGAACACTCTGATAGTCCATTTCTCATTGAAGAGTTTCGTCACCCTTTACTTGTTTGGAAAGAGCATTATGAACAAGGCGATACAGTTATTCCAACAAGTTTTGAGGTATCTTCTTCTCAGAGAGTCATTGCTATTACAGGGCCTAATACGGGAGGAAAAACAGTTGCATTGAAAAGTATAGGTTTAGCAATACTTATGTCAAAGTGTGGATTGTTGTTGCCGTGTTCTGGGGAGCCATCTTTGCCTTGGGTTAATCAAGTCCTGGCAGATATTGGAGATGAACAATCCCTTCAACAGAATTTATCAACGTTTAGTGGACATATTGTTCGAATTACTCGTATTTTGGAATCCATTGCTATATGTTCTGGACCGTCAGTAGTTTTACTTGATGAATTAGGGGCAGGTACTGATCCAACAGAAGGAACTGCATTAGCGACCGCTTTGTTGCTTGCATTGGCTGATAAAGCAAGATTGACAGTTGCAACTACACATTTTGGCGAATTAAAAGCTTTGAAGTATAGCGATTCACGATTTGAGAATGCTTCTGTTGGATTTGATAGTGAAACGATGAGTCCTACTTATCATCTTCAATGGGGTATTCCTGGGCGAAGCAATGCTTTAGCAATCGCACGTCGATTAGGTTTAGAGAGAAGTGTTATGAATAAAGCCCAAGAACTTTTGACAAGCAATGGTGTGGACAATGTAAACCATGTTATAGAAGGGCTTGAGGAGCAGCGGCATAGGCAGCAAGAGGCAGCAGAAGAAGCTGCTGCACTTTTAGCTCGTACGGAGATTCTTCATGAGGAATTGATTAGTCGTTGGCAAAAACAATGTTTAGAATCTCAAGACTTTCAGGAAAGAGGACGCCAGGAATTAGAGAGTTCTATTCGAGATGGACAAAAGGAGGTGAAAGAATTAATCCGTCGTTTGCGTGATGGATCAGCGGATGGTGAGACTGCGCGAATAAGTGGTAAGAGGTTAAGGCAAATAAAAGCTTTTCAACAGCAACGGATGAATAAAGATAATAATAATTGGTTACCTAAAAAAGGGGATCGTGTCAGATTAACTTCGATAGGCAAATCGGGTGAAGTTATTGCAGTATCAGAGGATGGTTCAGAACTTACAGTAATGTGTGGAGTATTTAGAAGTACAGTTGATTTGAATTTTGTTGAAAGCTTAGATGGACAAAAACCTATGCCTTTAAATCAACATCCTGTAGTCAATATAAAATCTAATCTTCAATTAGGTGGTAATCCTACTGTTCGCACTAAAAGAAATACAATTGATGTAAGAGGTTTGAGAGTGTACGAAGCTGAAGCCGTGGTTGAAGAGAAATTACGTAATACATCTGGCCCGTTATGGATTATTCATGGCGTTGGGACAGGAAGGTTGAAAAAGGGTTTGATTGAGTGGTTGGAAAATCTTGATTATGTCGAAAAAATTACAATTGCTGAGCATTTTGATGGTGGTCCAGGATGTAGCGTTGTTTGGGTGAAGTAATTCAACTCTTGAGAAATTTAGATCATTTTTTAATCTTGGAACGACTAAAGGCTGAAATGAATTTGATATGTGTTATCAAATATTTTCTCTCGGTTTTCGACATGACCGATTGTCTGCTTTAGTTATTATGCATGAGGAGCTTAAATGACTGTTCAGGGTCTTTATTACTTACATTACCCAAGTATCGAGGAGCCCTACCTCGTCTATCTTTCATTGCTATTAATACACGACAATGCAGTTTATAGATCAAGCACACATAACAGTTAGAGCCGGACGTGGTGGCGATGGAATAGTTGCTTTTCGAAGAGAAAAGTATGTGCCTGCTGGTGGCCCTTCAGGGGGAGATGGCGGTAATGGTGGGAAAGTTGTATTCCTGGCCGATTCCAATCTTCAAACTTTATTGGATTTTAAATTCAAAAAAATAATTCTTGCTGAAGATGGTTGTAGAGGAGGTCCTAATAAATGCACTGGTGCATCTGGGAATGATCTTATTTTGAAAGTTCCATGTGGCACAGAAGTTAGACATATGGAAACAGGAATAATATTTGGTGATTTGACAATTCATGGCGAAACTTTAGTGGTGGCTTTTGGGGGTAATGGAGGTCTTGGGAATGCTCATTATTTAAGTAATAGAAACCGTGCTCCTGAAAAATTCTCAGAAGGTAGGGATGGAGAAGAATGGTTATTAAATCTTGAATTAAAATTATTAGCGGAAGTAGGAATTATTGGATTGCCAAATGCAGGGAAAAGCACATTGATTTCTGTTCTTTCATCTGCAAGACCCAAAATTGCTGATTACCCTTTCACTACATTAATTCCCAACCTTGGTGTTGTACGCAAGCCAAGTGGAGATGGAACTGTTTTTGCTGATATTCCTGGCTTAATAGCTGGTGCTGCTCAAGGTATTGGATTAGGACATGAGTTCTTAAGGCACATAGAACGGACAAAATTGTTGATTCACCTTGTAGATGCTTCATCTTTAGATCCTTTGGAAGATATTCAAGTTGTTGAGAAAGAACTTTTAGCTTATGACCATGGACTTATCGATCGCCCAAGAATTTTAGTCTTGAATAAGAAAGAGCTTATAAATCAGCAAAAGATTGAGGTTCTCATAGAAAATTTAAACCCTTCATTTGGAAACGACTTGTTTGTTATTTCTGCTGCAATGAATGAAGGCTTAGATCTTCTGCTCAAAAAAGTTTGGGAAAAACTAGAGACTTAACAATTTTTCTATGTTTTATAGCCAATGTATGGTTGTCGATACTCACAGAATTGGTCATAACTAGTATAAGGTTATTTTTTCTATGACTTTCTACACTTGTTTTGATGATCAAGGTGGTGTAATCGCTAGATGCCAAACACCACAAGATGTTGAAGTATTGAGACGTATGGGGCGTCCTATTAAAGAGGTTAGGGAAATGAAGAATGAAGAAGCAGTTGTTTGTTCACTTACTGGAAGTCCTTCAGACTTCAATATGGATTATTAAATTTTAAAAAGGTCTGAATTTGTAACCATTAAAAAAGTGGGCATAGGCCCACTTTTTTAATCATCATAAACCAAACATTCTGGTTCATCTGGATTTGCATCACAGAATAACTCTAGTGCATTTGGATCGTGCTTGTCCTCAGGATGGTGTTCTTTATATTCCTCTAGTGAATGTAGTTCTTCTTCAAGATGTCTTGCTTTGGGGGCATTGCCTTCGGCTTTGGCAGAAAGAATCTCTGATTGATCCTTCTGGATGTGTTCGTCGATTGAGTTCATTGTTTCGTTGCTTTAAGCCTTAGCTTTCAACGTATTTACATTAAATACTTTAGAGATTTCTGCCACTATTAGTTGGTTTGGTTTACAACACCATGTATTTCCTTTGTAGCTTGAGATACATTTTTGCCTGTTAGGGCTGCAGTTTGTTTTAAAGTCAAAGTTATTCATAAGGTTAATTTAGAAATTCGAATTGTTTTTTGGAGACAGCTCTAATTCCCAGAGGCAGTTTTTACTTCGTTTTTAGATATTCAAAAACACTTTTGTCACCAATATCCGAAGCTGCATCCATGCCAAATTTTCTTAATGCAAGAATTAATAACAGTCCTGCCGACAAACAAATCAATATCATTGCTATTTGATTACTTATTATTCCCAAAAAATGACTTCCTAGGCTTATAGGCAGTAAGCATGTCAATCCAATAGCCTCTGGTCGTTGAAAACAAAAGAATTCTTTAAAGCCTAATCCAGTCATTGCTGCAAAATAAGGCCCAATCAATATTGTTAAGCTCGGTCTGGAAGCAAGGTTAGATAGTAATTCGTGAGAATCCCCTTTGAAAATGAGAATAGCAATCCCTAAAGACCCTAAAGCCCATAAGAATTGAAGAGTTCTATGAAGAAAGCGAATATAAATGTGAATCCAATTCAAAGCTAATCCCAAGGAAATAGTCATTGGAATAAGCCAGATCCATGCATAACCTTGCCCAATGATCAACCAATGAGATAAACCTGCTGTGAATGATAAGCCACATATCAATAGTGCAATTCTATAGTTTCTTACTTCTAACCGATCATCATTTGTTATCACATATTTCCCATACATTCCTTGAAGTTCTATTGATAAGGCATTTTCCATGGTTGTCCTAAGGTGATTTAATTTGACAGCAAAGAGTTGAATTTGATCAAACTATCTCTTCAATTTTAGGTCCTTTTGGGATGATATTGCTTGGATTCAGTGGGAATAATGCTCCAAAGTAATCATTACGCCAATGGAATGCATTACAAGTCTTTGAGACTCTTGGCAGATTATAAAATCTTTTTCGCCAAGCAATCAGTTTTGGAAAAGAAGACAAAAACTCTTGGCTACAGCTAAATAAAGGAGAGTAAACACTTTCCCATCTAATAATTGTTGGGAATAATCTTATATCAGCCAGAGTAAGTTTGTCCCCACATAGCCAAGGTCCTTTTATCGAAAGACTTTCTTCTATATTTTTGAGTGAATGAAATAACTCTTCGCTTGCTTTTTCATAAGCAACTTGGCTTCTAGCAAAACCACATTTATAAACACCGTTGTTTACTGACTCTTGGATTGCTTCTTGCCATGCATTGATTTCTGGTTGAAGATCTTTTGGGTAAAAATTAGGTGCGCCATTGTCTACAGGCCATTCATTCAAAGTTTCTAAGAGTTGCGCACTCTCATTGCCAACTAATAAGGGATTTGTTTTATTAGCAGGTTTTGGATCAATTAGGACTGGAACTGTTGCCCTATAGGTGGGAGGTGAATCACAAAATTTGTAAATTTCTAGAAGTGTTTTGTAACCCTTCCAAGGCGGCGAGATTTTCCATAAACCTTCTTTATGATCAGCCCAAGCGATTAGAAGGTTTAAGTTATTTTTCAGATTCCTTAGTTCATATATTATCCATGTCCTCTGTGCCCACGGGCAGCTTCTTCCGATGATTAAAACTGGCAATTCACTTTGCGTTCTATGTAAGAGCTCTTCTCTTGTTGGAGGGGTGGAATTCCTTGCCTGGCTAGGTTTGCGTTTGTAATTACCTGAATGGTCAGCAGGTGCAAGACCATTCATTAATTTATTCCATTGCCACTTCCAACCATTTCGGGCTGCTGCAACTATTGCTGGAGGTATTGACATTGGATTTATTTGGTAGATATTTTCAACTATCCCTGATTGTCTTGATAATTTGTGATGTCTAGCATTCAATTGTTATTGGTTGCAGGTACACATGGGAATGAAATTAATGCACCTTGGATTTTTGATCAGTGGCAGAAGGATCTAAATCTGATTGATCAAAGCGGTTTGAAGGTTGTTGCTGAGATAGGTAATCCTGATGCACGTGAGAAAGTTCAAAGGTATTTAGACAGAGATTTAAATAGAAGCTTTCTACGAGAAAATTTGAATTCGTCTCAAGTCAATTGCATTGAAATTGATCGAGCTAGAGAATTAGTGGATAAGTATGGTCAATATGGTTCTAACCCATGCCAAATAGTTATTGACCTCCACAGCACGACATCATCTATGGGGACTAGTCTTGTTGTCTATGGAAGACGTCCAGTTGATTTAGCATTAGTGTCTTTAATTCAAAACCGACTTGGTGTGCCTATTTATTTATATGAAGGTGATCTATCTCAACAAGGTTTTATGGTTGAGTCTTGGCCTTGTGGATTTGTAGTTGAAATAGGCCCTGTTCCTCAAGGATTGCTTCATAGTCGAATTATTAGCCAGACATTTCATACGGTCAAATCTTGTATTGAAGAGATCTCTAAATACATTAATTGTGGTGCTTCTTTTCCCGAAAAGCTTCTAGTTCATAGACATTTAAAAAACATTGATTTCCCTAGAGATTCTTTAGGAAGACCTTCAGCATTTATTCACAGTGATCTTCAAGGTAGAGATTGGTATCCAATCAGATATGGTCATCCATTATTTACAGATCTCAATGGGAATGAGATTAGATTTTTAGACCAATCTTTAGAATCTGAAGAGGTTGTGCCAGTTTTTATAAATGAAGCTGCATATGTAGAGAAAAATATTGCCATGAGTTTGACTAAGAGAGAGGTTTTGACCTTTGATCCTGCTTGGAAAGATGCTTTGTATCGTTTGATTGGTTCTTAAATGAAGGTTGATCTGTTTTTAGAGGAAATCCATGGCTCTCTTAAGACTTTTTAATCTTTAGACTTGTTAATGAAATTGAAGCATCGGCTGTATTATTTACTTAGAAATTCTTTTGAAGTCTTTTGAGGCTTGGTTTGGATCAATTTTTATATTTTCTTAATAAGAACCTGTTAACAAGCCTCGCGTTATTGCAGCTTTTCATTTAAAGTCCTCCTGGCGGGTTATTACTCCCGTTCTTACATAAAAATGTCCCGTTTGGGACTTATTTCACGTCCTCATGACCACCATTAGGCAGCAGCGTTCTGCGCTGCTCAAAGGTTGGCCGCAGTTCTGTGAGTGGGTTACCTCTACTGACAACCGTATCTATGTCGGTTGGTTTGGTGTATTGATGATCCCTTGCCTTCTAGCGGCAGCAATTTGTTTTGTAGTTGCTTTCATAGCAGCTCCTCCAGTTGACATTGATGGCATCCGTGAGCCTGTAGCAGGATCTTTCATTTATGGAAACAACATCATTTCTGGTGCTGTTGTTCCATCTAGTAATGCAATAGGCCTTCACTTCTACCCGATTTGGGAAGCTGCAACTCTTGATGAGTGGCTTTATAACGGCGGTCCTTACCAGCTTGTTATTTTCCACTTCCTCATTGGTATTTGTGGTTGGATGGGCCGTCAGTGGGAACTTTCATATCGTTTAGGTATGCGCCCATGGATCTGTGTTGCTTACTCTGCACCAGTTTCTGCGGCTTTCGCTGTTTTCCTTGTTTACCCATTTGGTCAGGGATCTTTCTCTGATGGAATGCCTTTAGGTATCTCAGGAACATTCAACTTCATGTTTGTGTTCCAGGCAGAGCACAATATACTTATGCACCCATTCCATATGGCTGGTGTTGCAGGTATGTTTGGTGGAAGCTTGTTCTCAGCAATGCATGGTTCTTTGGTGACTTCTTCACTTATTCGTGAAACCACCGAGACTGAATCTTTGAACTATGGCTATAAGTTTGGCCAAGAAGAAGAAACCTATAACATCGTTGCAGCTCATGGCTACTTCGGTCGTTTGATCTTCCAATATGCAAGCTTCAATAATAGTCGCAGTCTTCACTTCTTCTTAGCAATTTTCCCAGTTGTTTGTATTTGGTTGACTTCTATGGGCATCTGCACCATGGCATTCAATCTAAATGGATTCAATTTCAACCAATCAGTGGTTGATGCAAATGGAAAAGTTGTTCCTACATGGGGAGATGTACTTAACCGTGCAAACCTCGGTATGGAAGTGATGCATGAGCGTAATGCTCACAACTTCCCTCTTGATTTGGCAGCTGCTGAATCCACTTCTGTGGCATTAGTTGCTCCTTCAATTGGATAATTAGTTATCAACTAACCTCAAGCTCTTAGCTTGAATTATGATCCCCCTCTTTATTATTAAGAGGGGGATTTTTTTTAATCCCTTTTAAATGAGCGAATGATTGATTAGGATTTTTGATAAGAACACTCTTCTTAATTCAGGAGATTAAAGAATTTATGGGAAGTAGTTTTGGTGCTTTATTCCGTGTATCCACATTTGGTGAATCTCATGGTGGAGGGGTTGGTGTCATCGTTGAAGGATGTCCTCCTAGATTGGAATTAGATATTGGCAAAATACAAAATGAACTTGATCGGCGTAGACCTGGGCAGAGTAAAATCACCACGCCTAGAAAGGAATTAGATCAAGTAGAAATTTTGAGCGGAATAGTTGAAAGAAAAACTCTTGGTACACCGATAGCAATGATGGTACGGAATCAAGATCAAAGGCCAGGAGATTACAAGGGTATAAAGAATGTTTTCAGACCATCTCATGCTGATGGAACTTATCACTTGAAATATGGGGTTCAAGCTGTTAGTGGAGGGGGAAGAGCTTCTGCTCGAGAAACAATCGGACGAGTTGCAGCTGGAGCAATTGCCAAGCAAATACTTCACAAGGCTTATAAAACCGAGGTCCTTGCCTGGGTAAGGCGAATTCATGATATAGAAGCTCAGATAGATATAAATCAAATTAGTTTTCAAGATATTGAGTCAAATATTGTTCGTTGTCCAAATCTTGAAACTGCAAATTTAATGATCAAAAGGATTGAAGAGATTAGTAGGGAAGGTGATTCATGTGGTGGTTTGATCGAATGTGTTGTTCGAAATGTACCAGGAGGACTAGGAATGCCTGTCTTTGACAAATTAGAGGCTGATTTCGCTAAGGCTTTAATGTCTTTACCAGCAAGTAAGGGGTTTGAAGTTGGATCAGGCTTTGGGGGCACATTCTTAAAAGGGAGTGAACATAATGATGCTTTTTTGTCTTCCGATGGGAATGGCTTGAAAACTGCTTCAAATAATTCAGGAGGCATTCAAGGAGGTATTAGTAATGGAGAGCCAATCATCCTTAGAGTTGGATTTAAACCAACAGCGACAATTCGTAAGGAGCAGCAAACTATTGATTCAGAAGGTAATCAAACTATGCTTGCGGCAAAAGGTAGGCATGATCCATGTGTTTTACCTAGAGCAGTCCCAATGGTTGAAGCAATGGTTTCCATTGTCTTGACGGATCACCTCTTAAGGAATCAAGGTCAGTGCAGCTTGTGGTAAGGATTAAGGATAAGCTCTCAACTTAAACACTACATTCTTCTATAAAACTTTTCGTAACTTATAAGACTTCTCTATTTAATAGACTCTAACTTATTTAAACACTGCTTTTATGGATGAAGCGAAAGTAGGATCTATGTGATTATTTTCTATCAATGATTTACCTAGAACAATTGCATTATAACCTTCACTAATCCATGGCTTAATATCCTTAATCTCCATTCCACCAGCTGCAATAATTAGTGGTAAAGGGGTTAAAGTATTTTTTAAATGTTTTAAATAGTCAATCCCTAAAATTGATGCGGGGAAGAGTTTAATCACTCTAAAACCCCATGTAAATGCATGTTGAATTTCTGTGGGGGAAAATAGACCAGGTATCACTAATTGCCCTAATTCTCTAGACTTGTATTGAAGTTCTTCATTCCAACAGGGTGACATTGCAAAGCTAAATCCAAGATCTTTAATTACTTCTAACGCTTTAGTATTGTTAATGGATGCTACTCCAAAAGATATTTCCCTAAATTGATTTCTAATTTCTTTGATAAAAAGAATCCAATTTGGATGCTCTGACCAGGCTATTTCTATGTTTCTAATACCAGAATAATTTAGAGTATTTATTAAATCGACTATTGAAGCTGTTGATAACCTCTCAAGATCTTCTTCAGAGATTCTTATCAATACAATTAAAGGTTGGGAAGTTATCGAAGCAATTAATGCATCTTGTTTGGCTTCCCATAATCTATAAGATTTTGTTTTAGATGTATTCAGCAACTTTTACTTCACGTTTGATCAATAATTGTTGAAGATCATCCGCATCTACTGTTTCTTTCTCAACGAGCATTTCAGCAAGTTCATCAAGAACAGATCTATTGTCTTCAAGTGCTTTAGTTGCCCTTTTATAAGCTATATCAACCAAAGACGACACTTCATCATCAATTGTTGCAGCAGTATCTTCTGAAAAGTCTCTTTCAGCCGCTATATCTCTTCCTAGAAACATGCCACCTTGTGAACGGCCTAATGCAACTGGGCCTATTTTTTCACTCATCCCAAATCGAGTAACCATTTGCCTTGCAACTTGTGCAACTTGTTTTAGATCATTAGATGCTCCAGTTGTGACTTCGTCTTCTCCATAGACTATTTCTTCTGCAACTCTTCCCCCTAATGCAACTGCCATCTGATTTTGTAAATAAGACCTTGAATAAAGACCAGATTCCATTCTTTCTTCGCTGGGTGTGAAAAATGTAAGACCTCCAGCTTGACCTCGAGGAATAATCGAGATTTTTTGAACAGGGTCATAATCTGGCATTACTGCTCCAACTAGAGCATGACCAGCTTCGTGATAGGCAACTAATTCTTTACGTTTATTACTCATTACACGGTCTTTTTTCTCCGGTCCTGCCATTACTCTTTCAATAGCATCACCAATTTCTAAATTGCTTACTTCAGTATGCTCTCTTCTGGCAGCTAGAATTGCAGCTTCATTGAGCAAATTGGCCAGATCTGCTCCAGTAAAACCTGGAGTTCTCCTTGCAACTTGATCTAGATCAACATCTTTTGAAAGAGTCTTTTCTCTAGCATGGACTTTTAGGATTTGAAGACGCCCTACATAGTCAGGCCTGTCAACAACGACTTGCCTGTCAAAACGGCCAGGCCTTAATAGAGCAGAGTCCAGAACATCTGGTCTATTAGTTGCAGCAACAATGATAATTCCTGTATTGCCTTCAAACCCATCCATCTCAGTGAGTAACTGGTTGAGAGTCTGCTCTCTTTCGTCATTACCACCACCTAGACCAGCCCCTCTTTGACGTCCCACTGCGTCAATCTCATCAATAAAGACAATGCATGGAGCATTCTTTTTGGCTTGTTCAAAAAGATCTCTTACACGACTTGCTCCTACACCAACGAACATTTCTACAAATTCTGAACCTGATATTGAGAAGAATGGTACTGCAGCTTCTCCAGCAACAGCTTTAGCTAAAAGAGTTTTGCCTGTTCCAGGAGGACCAACAAGAAGAACCCCTTTGGGGATCTTTGCTCCAACGGCAGTAAATCGATCAGGATTCTTTAAGAAATCTACAACTTCTGAAAGTTCTAGTTTTGCACCTTCAATGCCAGCCACATCTCCAAATGTAACTTGAGTAGAAGGCTCCATTTGTAAGCGAGCTTTGCTTTTTCCAAAACTCATTGCTGGATTTCCGCCGCCCCCGCCGCCCTGAGAACGTCTGAATAGAAAAAATAATCCTCCTAAAAGAAGTACTGGAAAGATTAAACTGCTCGCTGCTTGCTGCCAGGGATTTGCTTGTTGTGTTGGTTGAACTGCAATATCCACATCGTTTTCAGTAAGCAGTTGCAAGAGATCATTGTCAGGAGCAAGATTTACTTTTGCTCGAGTACCATCATTTTCAATTATCTGTGCTGTCCCATTATCAGGAGAGATGAAGACCCTGCTAATTTGTTTCTCTTGAACAGCCTCAATGAAATCACTATATCTAAGTGTTCTCGATTCTTGAGGTTGATTGGGTCTGTCTAAAAAGGCAGTCCCAACAAATATTATTACTACAACCATAAGGAAGTAGATAGCTATGTTTCGCCAGCGTTTGTTCAAAGGTCTTAATCGTGATACAACAATTTTAATAGAATTATGCGTTATCTGTTAGCCACCACGTAGTACTTCCACCACACTACGAAATGCAAACCATTCTGGGATCTCTTCTCCATTGCGAAGCATTTCTCTGAATTGAGTACCACTTAATTTTTTAATGCTTAAACCACAACTCTTAGCATGATCAGCAGTGACATAGCCTTCTTCTTTCGTATAAACAAGATTTAAAGAAGCCACAGTTTGCATTCCTAGCTCTGGAGCACATTCTTTTGCAAAGTTCTGAGCGTCATAAGGGCCATAAAAGTCTTCTCCTGTTAATTGAGATTTGCAACCTGCCATATCACGACCAATTATGAAGTGTGAACACCCATAGTTTTTGCGGATGATCATATGCTGCAGCGCTTCTCTAGGACCAGCCATATGCATTGAGTAGGGTAGATATGCCCATCTGATATTTGGATTTTTCACTTCAGCAGCAAGACGCTCATAAGTTTTAAAACGAACTTCTCCAGGAATATCGTCTTGTTGGGTGGGTCCACATGTTGGATGAACTAAAACGACGGCACCCTTGCTTACATTTTTCGCATCGAGAGCTTTGGTGAATAGTTCGTAATGAGCACGATGTATAGGATTTCTGCATTGAAATGCAACCACATCTTGATTGATGGGGAGTTCCTCTCTAACTTCTAATGGTGTTTTGCAAGGGAAAACTCTATGGGGAAGTTTTAATCCTTCGAGTTTTCCACCTAGGTAGAATTGTTTCCGTTCCATTGCAATCATTCTGACAGCAGGGTGCTCTAACGATGTAGTTCCATAGCACTGCTTCGCTTCAAGAACCTTGTCTGGTATCCATTTATCTGAAATTGTTAATATCGCTAGATCTTGATTTTGATAACGCAGAAGGACTCTGTCTCCAATGTTCAGATCATCACGGTCGGTATCCATAACAATTGGTAGACCAAATAAGTACCCCGATGTTGTTCTATTCGTATTTACGACAGATTGATAATCTGCCTGATTCATAAATCCTTGCAGAGGAGAGAAGCCACCAATTAAAAGCAGCTCAATATCACAAGCATTACGATCTGAGCAATCTAATGTTGTGAAAACAGCTGCTTTACTTTCTTCTCGAGATTCTTCTGGAAGCATTAAATTTTCTAGCTTCCCACCATATGGTTCTATAACTTCAGATCTAGGATTAGATAATGATTGGTTGGATGTCATTACTGATTTATTGGCCCCCGGAGATTCTCCCAGATAGGGTGAAAAAAAACTAGTGTGATATCACAAAAAAAAGGGAGTTGCCTCCCTTCTTTTTGTTTGCCTTACGGTTTTGATTAAAACGAAGTGCTTAACTTTTAGGCTTTGCGACCATATAGTTCGCCAACGATTTTAACGTCAACGGGGTCTTTAGATCCAAGATCATTATCTGAAGGTTGGATGGCTACAAAAGATCCTGCAAATTCTTGAGTATCAGAATCAACACTATCAATTGAAAGGGTGATTACCCCTTTGCCATCTAGGTCTCTTTTGATGTTTTCTTTTGCAAGATCCTCGTCATCACCACCTAAGGCAACTAGGCCTTGAGCGTATTCAACACCTGTATCCTTAGCCCGGCTTTTTGGATCTAAGAAGTCACCTGTGCGATAGCTAGGTGTATAAGTGGTTCCTGATGCTTCAGCACCTGGCGATATTGATTTTCCTTTAAAATCAACTGCCATTGATTTAGCAGAGAAGACAAAGGGAAATTCCTCTCCAGTTGGAGAAAGAACAGTGATTAATTGGAAGTCAATTCCACCTTGCTCTTTGAAGGTGCTTCCAGAAACATCACCATAGACTTGTTCAACGGTTGTGTTGTTTCTTGGGCTAATAATTTTTGCTGGTACAAACTCAGCTTTTGCTCTTTTTGATTTAGCAACCTTTACATACACCTCACTGGGGTGCATGCAGATGTCAGTAAGACCTCCATCAATACTGAGTGATCCCTGAGATCCAGCAGATATTGTTGGGCAATCATTTGCTTTGCCGGTATTAACAACATCGGCAAATCTTGCATTACCTCTTTCTCCAGAGGCAGAGACACTAAGTGGGGCAGCTATAAAGGCGAGACAGAAAGCAAGCACCAGGGCTAGCAAAGGACGAAATCTCATGGATGTGAAGCCAAAAGGCCAAATGAACGCGGTATAAAAACCGCCCTATTACTCAGTTCGGAGCTTACAGGGGGAAATGCGCCTTATGTATAGCCTTTACCAGCTCTAAACAACTCGTAGCTTAATTATGGCGTTGAAAAACGGCCAATTTCGCTAGGATTCATTCTGGCACAGCCATTTTCACTGTTTTAAGCGTTGTTAACGAAATCTTGGGTCTGTTGTTATTTTATTTTGATTTGGTCAATAAAATTAGTTTTTAGCACATCTAATAAATGATGAGCCAGCGATAATTTGCAATCGACCGGAATTTTTTCTACATGTTGTTCTGGCCCTATAAGCCAACCTCCATTGAATTCGGATCCAAATCCTTGATTCAATCTGTCAATAGGGTTTGCCATTAAGAGATCACATCCTTTTTGGTCCTTTTTGGAAATACCCAGCCTTTTTATTTCTTCATCACTGCCAGTTAAGGCAGCAAAACCAAGGAAAATTTGATTCTCTTTTTTATTTGAAATTAAATTTTTTAATAAATCGGGAACGATTTCAAATCTATCTTTCAGTGTTTCCAAAAGGTCACGCTTGGAGACTTTAATATTTGCATGTGTATTTGTTTTAATATCTGCCACTGCTGCTGTCATAGCAATTACATCTGATTCTTTCTGAAGTTTTTCCATGGTTTTGTACATATCTTGAGCACTTCTAACTTGAAAACTATTCAAACCTTCTAATAGTGATGGTTTGATTTGCAGCTCACCATGGACTAAATGCACAGTTGCACCTCTGAATCTTGCGGCTTGAGCAAGAAGAATTCCCATTTTTCCACTACTTCTATTAGTTATATATCTTGCTGCATCAATGTCTTCAATTGTTTTCCCAGCAGATACCAGAAGGTTTATTCCTTCCCAGTCCTTCTCAAATTCCACTTTCTTTTCCATCTGAACCTTTGCACTCTCTATAGCTAATTGGATTATGTCTGGATTACTCATTCGACCTTCTCCGATTCGATCGCATGCCAAGAGACCTTCAGATGGAGACAATGCGGTTACATTTTTAAACTCTTTAAGGGCTATCCAGTTCTTTTTAACTGCTGGGTTGTCCCACATAGCAGTATTCATTGCTGCAACTGCAATTACTGGTTTCTCTGAAGCTAAAAGTACACTTGCTGCTAAACCTTCGCCAAGCCCATTTACCCATCTGGAAAGTGATGAAGCGCTTAATGGTGCTACAACAACTACATTTGCCCACTCTGATAGCTCTATATGCAGAGGCCTTATGGTTTTTGGGTCCCATTGATCTTGATCTTGATAGCAATAATTTCTACTAAGCGTTGACAAAGATAATGGACTCACTAATTCAGATGCGCTGCTAGTTATCACGCAGCGAACTTCAGCCCCAGCTTTTATTAATTGGCTAATTAAAAGGGGAGTCTTTACAGCAGCAATGCTCCCTGAAGCAATAACAAGGATTCTATGGTTTTTTAATTTTTGTTGCCCTTCAATCTTCATCAAATGGCTCCTGATCAATTAAATGGTGATAATCAAGAGTTAATTCTGGCCGATGTATAGCTAATGCTCGAAGAAGATGCCAGTCATTTAAGCTTTCAAATGGGCTGAGATAATCTTCTTCTTCGAGTCTTTCGGCAAGTTGAGCAGTTGATTTATCATCAAAAGTGAAGAGAAGTTCTTCTGTTATCTTTACATCTGAATCTGAACATCCATTTTCCTTGTTTTGATTGGTCATGGTTTTTTATTGTATATAGAATCAATTCCTTTTCAGTTGCTTTATTGACTTGAGATATCTTTTAAAATTTTGAGTGCTCATTTTAAAAATTCCTTGTTGATTTATTCTCACATAGTTAAGCCTAAGCCTTAAATGATAACTTTATGTGCAATTCCTTGGTTCTGCCTGCCAGAAGGTAATTAATGATGTAAAAGGAGTTATTAAGAATTTAGAGGTTTTCATGTCTCAGACTAAAAGAGAGCAGGTTGTTAGTCATCTTAGATACGTCAGACAAGAGCTTAGAGAGATGCATCAAGGAGTTTTGGATGATGGCTTATTGCCTGAACCAGGGGAAATTAGAGGTGTGATGGCACAAATGGAAGCTTTGTATGAATTGCTTGAGGGCAAATCAAAATCTAAAACTAAGATAGAGAGCGCTTAGATTCATTTGGAATTAAATGCTCTAATCAGATAATTATTAAAGATCTTTAGAATGAAGTATCACGAAACAGGGTTTAATCGTAATTTAATAAATATAATTCGACGCTTAGATTTATGGGCGGAGAATCCTTGGAGAAAGTATTCTTTTTTTATTATCATCTTTTTTTCGGCGTTCTTTCTAGGAAGCTCAATAGGAATGATTAATGGTGTACTTGCTCTAATGGATCCAATAGGAGCTTTTTTCACGGTTGTTATTATAGAAATATTAGTACGTTTTAGAAATATTAATAAAGAGAAACAATCAATTTCAATACCAATGATTGATAGCTTCAGAATGGGCTTTGTATATGGCTTGTTTATGGAAGGTTTGAAATTATTCTAAAAATCTGATTGATAGCTATTTAATTATTTGTTGCTGCAAGAAGATAAAGAAGAGCCATCCTTACAGGTATACCATTTGCGACTTGATTATCAACTAAGCATATCGAATTGTCATCAAGTAATTCACTGCTAATTTCAATACCTCTATTAACAGGTCCTGGATGTAAGACAGGGATATGTTTTTCGCTCCACTTAAGTTTCTCATGAGTAAGTCCATAGTCGATATGATATTGGTCTAAATTTGCAATTAAGTTCTCTGTCATTCTTTCTTTTTGTAGTCTTAGAGCAATAACAGCGTCTGTATTTTTTAAAGCGTCTTTTAGTGATCTAACTATTGATATTTTCCCACGACTTTTTATCGGATCTTTTTCTTGTCCTGATGGAGGCTCTTCTGCAAACTTTGCAAAGTCATCTGGAAGAAGAGTCGGTGGTCCGCAAAGAGCAATATTTGCACCACATCCTGTAAGACTCCAAAGATTTGATCTAGCCACCCTAGAATGCAGAATGTCTCCAACAATAGTAATTTTCTTTCCGAAAAGATTTTTTGGGGCTGGGTTGCTCTTGTCGAAAAATTCAGTCAATGTAAACAAATCAAGAAGAGCTTGACTTGGGTGGCTATGCAAACCATCTCCACCATTGAGGATTGCGACTTTTTTGTCTTTTTGATCTAAATACTTTGCTAATTGTTCAGGGACTCCAGTGCAGCTATGGCGAACAATAAGGACATCTGCCCCCATTGCGACATAAGTCATTGCGGTATCTAGAGGCGTTTCGCCCTTGGATATTGAACTGGTTGAAGGGGTAAAAGATTGAACATCTGCTGAAAGGCGCTTTGCAGCAAGCTCAAAACTGCTTCTAGTCCTTGTACTTGGCTCAAAAAATAAAGTTGTTATTAGACGTCCTTGAAGAGCAGGCAATTTTCTTGCTCCAGATTTGGGCAGTTTTTTGAAACGATTAGCAAGTTGTATGACATTTTGGTAGTCCTCAAAAGAAAAAGAGGATAAGTCAATGATGTGCTTATGATTCCAATTGCTCATGGAAGCTCGTCAAAACTTGGTTTCCATGATTGCAAAGATGAAGGAGACCTATCACCTTTTGCTCGTTTGCTAATGCTTCGACTGTTTTTTAAATACCAGCGCCATGGTAAATCTTTTGCTTTTGAAATACCTATTCTTGTTGTTTGAATAATTGAGTTCATATTTGTGGGAGCTGATCGACCTTTGCTAATCCATAAACCATTCTCTATTGAAATTTGTGAATTGTCATGACTTCTGTTTAATCCAAACTTATTTGCTAATAATCCAGGGCCTGATGCAATACGTTCGTTTTCATTTGGCAAAGCTATTGCTCTAAGAAGAACGCCATTAGCATAATTGGCCTTATAAGTAACAATATTGACGCAATAATATGTTCCATAAGTTAGATAAACATATAAACGTCCGGGTTCTCCAAAAAGAGTTTTAT
The DNA here is from genome assembly GCF_000760215.1 of Prochlorococcus sp. MIT 0603. Taxonomy (NCBI): domain Bacteria; kingdom Bacillati; phylum Cyanobacteriota; class Cyanophyceae; order Synechococcales; family Prochlorococcaceae; genus Prochlorococcus; species Prochlorococcus sp. MIT 0603. The sequence goes on from NZ_JNAW01000001.1 coordinate 232,864, forward strand.
TTTTAGTTGTTTTACTTTTGTAACCATGGCATCCAGGCTCAGATTCCGAATAAGCTTCTGTCTCAACAATTACTCCCCAAAGTAATTTTTTATTGGATTGACGTTTTATTAGTAAGCATCCAATTAAATCAGGTGCGACCAGCTCAGCAGGGCGCGCAAAAAAGGCAACTGGTAGAGATGAATTAGTTATTTGATTTCAAAGATAATGAACAAAAAATAATATTTTTATAATATATTTGATACAATTATAAGCTGTTCCTAGCTCAAGTATCAATAAATATTTAATGTAAGAAATGTCTGGAAAAAACGAAACAAGCCAACAATCTTCATCTGTTAATAAGTCTTCTAAGCGGCTAGATCTTTGTACATGGACAGAGGTTGAAGAGTACCTTAAGCAATGCAAAGGAATCATTGTTCCCATTGGATCAACAGAACAGCATGGACCTACTGGAGCAATAGGTACTGATGCTCTAACAGCAAATGCTGTAGCCCTTCAGGTAGCAGATAGAACAGGGGTCTTAGTAACACCTACTCAACCATATGGAATGGCAGAGCATCATTTAGGCTTCCCTGGAACCATGAGCCTAAGACCAGCAACTTTGCTTGCGGTAATTCATGATCTCGTGATATCTCTAGCTATCCATGGATTTGAAAGGATTTTCTTTGTTAATGGCCATGGAGGTAATATTGCCACTGCAAAATCTGCTTTTGCCCAGGCATATAGAAGTGCAAGAAGTATGGATTTAGATGTCTCTCATTCCCTTCGATGTAAGTTGGCGAATTGGTTTATGTCTCCAGAAGTTTTCAGAAAGGCTAGAGATCTTTATGGAGATCAAGAAGGACAGCATGCAACACCTAGTGAAATTGCTGTAACTCTTCATTTGGAGCCAAGCTTATTAAATAAACAACGTTCATTACCTTCCCCCTCAGCAAGTGGCCCTATATATGATTATGAAGACTTTCGACAAAGATACCCAGATGGCAGAATGGGGTCAGATCCATTTTTGGCAAATGCTAGCCATGGTGAGATCTTCCTTGATATAGCTGCTACTTCCTTAAGTAAGGATTTAATTAATTTTCTTAATGAGTCATGACTAGAATCACTTCAGATGATGTTCGCAAAGTTGCTAATCTTGCACGATTAGCAATTTCTGAAGAAGATATTAGAACTTACTCAAAACAACTTGAGGAAATTTTAGAATATATTGCTCAACTTGAGAAGATTGATACTAAAGAAGTCCCTCCAACTACGCGAGCAGTTGAAGTGGTAAATGTAATGAGAGATGATATCGTGGACTCTTCAGATATTAGAGATAAACTTTTAAATCTTGCACCGAAAAGAGAAGGGGAATTTTATAGAGTCCCGAAAATACTTTCAGATTGATTTTATTCAGGTATTACTGCAGTCTTATGTAAAAGAGAAATCCATCTTTTTCTCCATTTCTTATTTGGGATAATGCTTGCTAAAGGTCGCATTTTGCTCCTGCTTTTTTTATGGCTACGTATTCCTATTAAAATGTCATAAAGGAAATTATAACCATCTTTTTTGCTTTCGAAAATGCCCATTCTTTGCGGGGATCCTTTTTGATCTAACAGTGGCTTTGCTTCTTCATATGCTGGCTTATATTCAAACCATGGTATAGAAGGCCATAAATGATGCACAAGATGATAATTTTGACCCATTATTAATATATTCATCACACGACTTGGGTATACTCTCGCATTCTTCCATTTATTGCGAGCCATAAATGGACGGTGAGGCAAGTAATCAAAGAAAATCCCAAGAGTTACACCTACCATTAACGCAGGACCGAACCAAAGATTATAAATAACATTCATAAAGTTGAACTTTATTCCCGCAATTACTATCGTAATAAATAAAGCCCTCTCCATTCCCCATTGCATTAATTCATATTTTCTCCAAAGTTTTCTTTGGAAAAAGAAATACTCATGATAAAAAAACCTTGGTGCAATCAGCCATACTGGCCCAAAGGTGCTAACTATATGGTCTGGATCGTTTTTGGGATCATTTACATTTGAGTGGTGTTGCAGATGAACTCTTGTGAAAACTGGGAAGCTAAACCCTAGTAATATTGCTGCTCCATGACCCATTGCTTGGTTTATCCATCTGTTCGGATGGGCTGCTTTGTGGCATGCATCATGAATTACAGTTCCTTCCATATGTAGTGCAAGAAAAGCAAGACCAACTAATACAGGGAGTGGCCAAACACCTTTGTACCATTGCCAAATTGCAAGAAAGGCTATTGTATAGCCACCTAAAAATAGCCCTACTGTTGGATTTACTATCCCTGGAGGATCAAGATATTCTTTAATACGCTCTTGCCAGTAAGCATATGATTGAAATTTTGATGATGATGCATTGGCGTTAACTGAGAGTATTGTTTTTTTCATTGATACTTTGGATTACAACATAGTAGAAAATCCATATCGAATGAACGTAAGATTTATACATGCCCACCGGGAGACTTGAACTCCCACGACCGAAGTCACTGGTACCTAAAACCAGCGCGTCTACCAATTCCGCCAGATGGGCCAATGGATCTTGGGAATTGGGATCCCTGATCTTTGGTTATTATAGCTGCTAATAAGCCATTCATTAAGTCTTTTAGGACTAATTGTTCAGCGTATTGATGAATCGATTTGTTTAATTCAAGTTTAATTGAATCTTTTTAATTAGTTCGCCTAATAGCTCTTTACGGGTCTCTTCTTTCAAGATATCTAGATGTTCGCAGGTGTTTTTCAGAATCATGAAAACCTATAATTCTACCCATGATTTTTCTCACAATGAATTGAATGATTCATGAAAAGACAATTTTCTTTGAATCCTCAAATATGAATATAGGTCTTGGGCACAATATTCATTAACTAATAAAAGAAATTAATTTTGTTATCGACTAATTATATGAATGGACTCTGCTCAAGAATATAGACAAAATAAGGATAAGGATTACGGATCTTTCTTTTAGAAGCCATGTTTTCAGTCATTATTGGAAATCTTTCTATTTTGTTAGGTCTCTTGATTTTGGTATTGCCAGTTTTAATTACTGAATTAAGTCGGCCTCGAGATTCAATTTGGGGTGCATTAACAATGGTTTTGGGCTTGATATTAATTACAAGCAAAGAAAGGTTTAATGGATCTCCTATGCTTGCGGTCTTATTTGGTGCGTTAATTATTGCTAGGCTTTTGATAGAGATCTCACAGTTTAGATGGCAACAGCTTACTGTCGAGGAAAAGAATAACTTAAGAACTTTTCTGCGTTGGAAAAATAGTTTGAATCAGACCTTGTCTGCCTTTTCCAAATTAGGGTCGATTTTTATTGATATAGTCATGCTTTTCAAGCCAAAGCCAAAGCCAAGTCAAATCGGCAAGAAATGGGTTCGCCCAGAAATAAATAATTCAGATAAGACTCTTGAATCAGAGCAGCTTTCTTCTCTTGAGGCTAATATTAAAGATGAGAGTTTAGTAGTGCCAGATAAGGATCCAACCTTAACTTCTAAGAATATTCCTTCTGATGTTTCATAATATTTTCTAATTAGTTTTCATTGTGAATAACGAAAAACCTAAGGACAGCGAAAATAGTCCTTCATACAAAGAATCTCTAAATCTTTTGAAGACAAATTTTGGCATGCGAGCCAATGCAACTTTGCGTGAGCCAGAACTCCAAAAATTCTGGTTTGATAATGGGATTGATTTTGAACTTGGCTTGAAAAATAAGGGCACCAATTTCACTTTGCATGATGGCCCCCCATATGCAAATGGAACTCTCCACATGGGTCATGCTTTAAACAAGATTTTGAAGGATATTATTAATAAATATCAGATTTTGAGAGGAAGGAAAGTTCGTTTTATCCCTGGATGGGATTGCCATGGTTTGCCTATTGAATTAAAGGTACTGCAAAAATTAAAGAGGAAGGAGCGTGAGGAGTTAACCCCTATTCAATTGCGCAAGAAGGCAGCAGAATATGCGTCAGAACAAATTTCAAGTCAAAAAGAGGGCTTTCGAAGATGGGGAATTTGGGGTGATTGGGGTAACCCTTATTTAACACTGCAAAAGACATATGAAGCAGCCCAGATTAAATTATTTGGTGAAATGGCTTTGAAAGGATATATCTATAGGGGCCTTAAGCCAGTTCATTGGAGCCCAAGCTCTAGAACTGCTTTAGCAGAAGCCGAATTAGAATATCCTGAAGGCCATACAAGTCCAAGTGTATATGTTGCGTTCCCTGTAGTTAAAATCTCTGAGCCGTTGTATAAATCACTTGCTAGTCAAGGATTAAATTTACCTCTTGACCAAGCTGAATTAAGCCAAAAAGTAAAAGTTGCAATTTGGACAACTACTCCTTGGACATTACCAGCAAATGCAGCTGTAGCTGTTAATCAAAATATTGAATATGTACTTGCTCAAGATTCTACTGATCAATTATTGATTCTTGCTTCGGATCTTTTGCAAGATATAAGCGAAGAGATTGGCTCTTCTTTAGAGAAAATTGCAAGTGTTAAAGGTGCAATGTTTGAGGGTTGCTTTTATAAGAATCCTCTACTTGAAAAAATCAGTCCTTTTGTTATAGGTGGAAGTTATATAACAACCCAGTCTGGAACAGGAATTGTTCATACAGCACCTGGACATGGCCTTGATGATTTCAATACCGGGATCAAATATGATTTACCTGTCATTTGCCCTGTCAATTCAAAAGGTATTTTCACTGCAGAAGCAGGGAAATATGAAGGCCTGAATGTTTTGAAAGATGCTAATGATGAGATTATTAAGGATTTGAAAATCTCAGGATTATTATTAAAAGAAAGACCATATGTTCATAAATATCCATATGACTGGAGGACAAAGAAACCAACCATTTTTCGTGCAACAGAACAGTGGTTTGCGTCTGTTGAGGGTTTTCGCAAGCAAGCTTTAAATTCAATTGAGGAAGTGGAATGGTTGCCAGCTTCAGGTGAGAAGCGTATTAAAGCTATGGTGAATGATAGAGGAGACTGGTGTATTTCCAGGCAAAGAACGTGGGGCGTTCCTATTCCAGTTTTTTATTCAAAGGATGGTGATGATGTGCTTTTGAATAAAAGTACTATTGACCATATAGAACAATTGATTAAGAAACATGGTGCAGATATTTGGTGGGAATTAGATGTCTCGAAATTGTTGCCAAGTCACTATTCAGAACAATCTGACCAATGGATCAAAGGCACAGACACTATGGATGTTTGGTTTGACTCTGGTTCGAGTTGGTCTGCAGTCACCTTTAAACATGAGGATTTGAATTATCCTGCTGATCTTTATTTAGAAGGTACAGATCAACATAGAGGTTGGTTTCAATCTTCATTGCTTACTTCTGTAGCCGTAACCAGTCAAGCTCCATATAAAAAAGTTCTCACTCATGGCTTTGCTTTAGATGAAAATGGACGAAAGATGAGTAAGTCATTAGGTAATATTGTTGATCCTTTGGTGATCATTAATGGAGGAAATAACAAGAAGTTAGACCCTCCATTTGGAGCAGATGTCTTAAGGCTTTGGGTTAGTTCTGTGGATTACTCTGTGGATGTACCTATTGGCTCAAATATATTGAGACAATTGTCTGATGTTTATAGAAAAGTAAGAAATACTGCAAGATATTTATTAGGTAACCTTCATGATTTTGACCCTTCTAAATATTCTTTAGATGTTCATGATTTATCGATTTTAGATCGTTGGATGCTGAATAGAACTGCAGAGGTGTTTGATGAAATTACAAACGCATTTGAAAGTTATGATTTCATAAAATTTTTTCAATTACTACAAACTTTTTGTGTTGTTGACCTATCTAATTTCTATTTAGATATTGCCAAAGATAGGTTGTACGTAAGTGCACCTTCTGATTCAAGACGTAGATCTTGTCAATATGTTTTATCTTTGATTATTGAGAAATTAGCTGGAATTATTGCTCCAGTTTTATGTCATATGGCAGAAGATATATGGCAAAACATACCCTATTCATTAGAAGAAAAGTCTGTTTTTCAAAGAGGATGGCCAAACCTACCAGATGCTTGGAGAGATAACTCATTAAATGAACCAATAAATCATATTAGAGAACTAAGAGCTTCTGTTAATCGTGGATTGGAGGATTGTAGAAATAAGCAAGAAATAGGATCTTCTCTTGAATCTTCTGTTCGAATTGTTCCTAAGAGCGATACTCTGAAAGAAACATTGAGCTTTATTCAAGAAAATGGGGATTTAGAAGTTGATAATATCCATGATTTGTTACTTGTATCTAAAGTTCAAATTGGAGGAGAGCCATGGGCTGAAGTCCTTTTCTGTAAAGAAGAAGAAATGGCTATTATTGAAATATCTAAGTCTAGAGGATCTAAATGTGCGAGGTGCTGGCATTATGAAAGTGATATTGGTAAGCATGCTAATCATCCATTGTTATGTAGTAGATGTGTTGAAACTCTCAATAGAATAATTTAAATAATTTTAAAATCCCCCTGCTATTCTTCCTTGCTTCGGCAGTCTTATAATTGCCCATTGAATTATTCCTACTAAGTAAATAATTAATGCTAAGTAACCTATAAATGCTGATAATGCCTCTGTCCAGCTTGCACCAAATAAGAAATTAAATATGCTTTTTATTAATAGATTTAATCCTGACGGAGCTTCTCTCCAGTATGTGCAATTATTTCCACTTACTTCATTCATGCAACTTAGACTTCTAAATGAAAGTGCTATAAAAAAACAACTAAAAAAACTAATAGACCATCGCCAGGCTTTTAGAAGAAAAGGTAATGCTTTCTTCGTAGGAAGCTCGTTGATTTCTTCATTGAGATCTATCCAAAACCATATCGAAAAGATGATTAACCATGGTGATATAAAAGAAGTTAAATAGCCAATAGGTCTATTGCCAGTTAATAACAACATGCTTATTATCATTAGGCTAGCAATTTTCCAGTAAATAGATAAAAGTCTGGTAATAGAGGACTCTTTTTTCCAAAAAGACCAAAGCCAAAGGACTAATGGGAGTCCAAATGCAAATGTTGCTCCTAGCCTGTAGTTGAGCCAAACCAGTGAGTGGTATGAGATTTCTGCCACAGAAAAAAAACTTTCTACTTAACTATTATCAACCTACAATGCCTTAGAGAAAGCTTCAGCTAAAAAACTATCAAAAACTATTAGATCGTGCGTCAACATGTAAACCCTTTGAGCCGTTTTTTTCAGCTTAATCATGACCTACCATCACTTGACGAATTATTCCATGATTCTAATTTACCTATTCATTTAGATATTGGTTGTGCAAGAGGCAGGTTTTTATTAAAAATGGCTGGGTCTTTTAGCAAATGGAACTTTTTAGGAATTGAGATTCGCGAACCACTTGTAATAGCAGCTGAAAAAGAGAGGGTTCAATCAGGCTTGAACAATCTTCGATTTTTATTTTGCAATGCTAATGTGAGTTTAGAAAAATTATTTTTGAATTTACGAAGGTCCAAAGTAAAAAGAGTTTCTATTCAATTCCCAGACCCTTGGTTTAAAAAAAGGCATAAGAAAAGAAGACTTATGCAACCTTCTTTATTATTTTTATTGGCTGCAAATTTAGATCCAGGTGCTGAACTATTTATACAGACAGATGTTCTGAGCCTTATGGATGAAATTATTTATTTAATTGATATGAGCAACTGCTTTAATACAATTTCCAACTTAGATGAATCACTAAATTCTTATAGTCCCTATTGCTTTGTTACAGAAAGAGAGGAATATTGTATTCAGAAAGGTTTACCCATATATCGCAAGCTTTATGTAAGGAATTCAAATGATGTAACAATAGATTCATGAGCTCATCTTTTGAGATTAGATGAATTTAATTTAACTCTTCTTGAGCTAATTTAGATATTTTACTTGCCCAAGACTCTATTAAGAACTTATCCATTGATTCAATCATTACTCTCAGTAAAGGCTCTGTCCCACTTTTCCTTACTAAAACCCTACCTTCATTGCCTATGTCAGATTGAACATCCGCAATTAATGTACTAAGTTTTTCAGATCCGTATATATTATCTTCTGAACTATCACTCCCTAAAGGTATATTAATTAATCTTTGTGGGTATGGAGTGAAGCTCTGATCTAACAAGTCGGAAAGTTGCATGCCTTTGCATTTGCAAATTTTGGATAGTTGTATGGCAGTTAAAAGACCATCTCCAGATAAATCATTAAGCCTAGATAAAATATGCCCTGATTGTTCACCTCCTAAATCTGCTTTGCTATCAATCATTGCTTGATGAACATGGGTATCACCTACTGGAGTCCTTTGGAGTATGCCCCCTCGCTTTTGCCAATCTTTTTCAAAACCTAAGTTAGACATTACAGTTGCAATTAATCTTTGATTTTTAAGCTTCTTCTTGTCTTGTAAGTCCGAGCCCCATAAAAAAAGAATGTTATCTCCATCTACTACGCGACCTTTCCGGTCAACTGCAATCATTCGATCTGCATCACCATCAAAAGCAAAACCCATTTCAGAATTGCTTTCGATTACAGCTTTTATAAGTTGATTGAGGTGAGTCGAGCCACAATTGACATTTATTTTCCCCCCATCTGGCTTTGCATTTATGCAGGTCACTTTAGATCCTAAAGTTTTAAAAATCTTTTCTCCACAAGCTGTTGCAGATCCCCAGCAAAGATCTAGAACAATGGGTATCTTTCCAAAATTTTCTAAGCCAATTGTTTTCAAAAGACTTTCCTCGTAATCTTTTAAGATTTCGTGCCGATTGATTACATCTCCCTTCCTTCCTGAGTTGATTACTTTCTCTTTTTGTAGTCCTGCATCAATAATTCTTTGCTTTTCAGTCGAAATCTTTTTTGCATTAGCATCAAAAATTTTTATTCCATTATCTTCTGGAGGATTATGGCTAGCTGAGATCATTAGCCCTCCTGATAAATTGTATTTTTTAATTAAAAGTGGAACTGCAGGTGTTGGGCAAAGTCCTAATAGCCATACTTCTCTACCTTGAGACGTTAAGCTATCAGCTAATCCATTTGAAATTCTTGAGCTGCTTGATCTTGAGTCTTGTCCTATAAGAATCGGACCTTGGTTTGAAAGGATCTTGTTACACCAAAATCCAATTTTGTAAATAAGTTGATTTGTAAAAAGTCTTTTAGCATTTCCACGAATTCCATCAGTACCAAAGAAAATTATATCTTTATGCTTGTTTCTTCCACCCGCATGATGCATTGCATTGGTGGACATTTGAGAAAAGAAAGATTCCAAACTACTGAAAGATTAGCTCATATTGAAACATTTCACACACAAGTGATTTTTAAGATGGCAAACTAACAATAGAAATGTTTTTGTTGTGCAAAATTCCAAATTAGTGGAATTAGGAAAATGGCAAAGAGTTTTTTTGCTAATTATTTCTATTTTCATAGCCTTAGCTCTGTTGTTTATAAGGAATGGCTTTCAACAAGAGAATCCATTAGAATTACTTGCTAGAAATTCACTTAAGCCAGAGATTGCTTTGAATAATAACCGTCCTACTATAATAGAATTCTATGCTGATTGGTGTGAAGCATGTCAAGAAATGGGTCCTTCTATACTTAGTTTAAAAGAGAGATATGATAATTCTATTGATTTTGTGCTATTAAATGTTGATAATGACAAGTGGTTAGATCTTATCGATACATACAATGTTAATGGAATACCTAAATTAGAGTTGTTTAATGATCTTGGCCATTTGAAAGGAGAATCAATAGGTTTAAAAGATTTTAATCAGCTTGATCAAATTGCACTTTCTTTATTAAATCAAAGAGAACTGCCACAAATAAATGGAGTAGAATATATTGATACTAATAAAGTTCTATTTTCGAATTTAAATGAAAATATTCCTACGAGAAATATATCCCCTCGCAGTCATGGTTAACTTATCTCCAATTAAGAGCATGGGCGACTGAGGGGAATTGCTTGGAAAATATTATTTTGCAATTATTTGCTATCTCTAGATGCTCTTGTTGAGTGCCATGTCCAGATCTTAAGTTTATATAATGTATCCATGATCTACATGAACCTGTCATGTAGATCCTTGTAGGAGTTGCCAATGGAAGGATGAATCGCGCACATTCTTTTGCTATTCCATTTTCAAGCATTTCTTGATAAAGAATTAAGGTGTTTTTAAATTGATTTTCTATTCTCTCTTTAAAGGCGTCCGCAACATTTTCATCTAAATCAGATATTGAATTCTGCCTGTTTTTTGTATCTTGTCTTCTTAAATCAGGTATAGGGATTGCGCCTAGTTGAGAACTGTCAGCATATCTTTGAGAAAACTCTTGGAAGGTGAATGATCGATGTCTAAGAATTTGAGCTGCAATCCCTCTATTAGTTTCTATCTGGAGGGTCATATATGCTTGTTCAAATACACTCCAATGTTCATGGGTTATGCAATATTTAATTAATTTCTCAAAATCTTCGTTGCTTTGATTTTTAGGATTACTAACCCTGGCAATGTATGCCATGGTTTTTTCAGCATCTGGAGTAGCTGTGACCAGATGTACATTATTCATAGTTAAATTTTGGCAAGAGTAACCTTCTCAGGTTGATTTTGATATTTACCTTCTCTATCGCTATAAGTTGTTTCACAAGGATCACCTTCGAAAAAAAGCAATTGGCAAATCCCTTCATTTGCATATATACGGCAGTCTGCCCCAGAGCTATTGCTGAATTCGAGTGTTAGATGACCTTCCCAACTTGCTTCAGCAGGTGTTGTGTTCACAATAATTCCTAGTCTTGCGTATGTGCTTTTCCCAAGGCAAATAACAGTGATATTAGCTGGAACTTTCATTTTCTCTAGGGCAACGCCTAAACCGTATGAATGAGCTGGAAGGATGAAGTATTCACCATCTTCATCTTTTTCAAGGGGAGTTGATTCTAAATTTTTAGGATTAAATTTTTTGGGATTCATTATTGTTCCAGGCACGTGTCGAAATATAAGAAATTCTTTTGAAGAAAGACGTAGGTCATAACCGTAAGAGGAACAACCAAAACTGAGTACAGGTCGTTCCTTAGAATTAGGCTCTAGATGTCTAACAAGATTTGCTTGAAAAGGTTCAAGCATTCCCACTTGTGATTGTTCGATAATCCAGCGATCATTTTTCAACATTATTTAGAGCACCTCAATTGGGTTACTTGGTCAGCTACTTCAAAAACTTTAGTGGGTATAGATGGTCCTGTAATAATTACATCAATAGAATCATGACGATTTTCTAGTGTAGTTATCAAATCTTCTTCAGAAATAAAGCCAAAATCAATTGCCAGGCCTATCTCATCTAAAACGAGCTTATCTAAAGTATTATTAATCAAGTTGTCTTTACATATTTCCCAAATATCACCCACAACCTTTTTAGTGCTTAGAAAATCTTCTGTATTCGCATTATTAGAATTCTCACTTTTACTTATGCAGCCATAAAAATCAGGTCTTAGCCATTCTAAGTTTCCGCAAAGGCTTGTTGAATTTTCTGGTCCTTGAGATACGCCACCTTTTAAGAACTGCGCTATCAAAACCTTGCTACCTAATCCTGCAGAACGAAGTGCTTCGCTAAGAACTACTGAGAAACTTCCTCTATAAGGTGCGGTATAGACCTGTAATTGCCCTTGTGAAGAAATAATTTGAAGCTTTGCTTTGCCTTTGGATGCACTGACTGGCCTTAACCCGTATGGATAATCGGTAGAATATTCACTTTTTAGCCTTGGACTTGCTGTCATGAAATGCTTAAAATCATTCTTTTAGAAGGATTTTTTAAATGTAGCGGAGGTGTAAACCTTCACAAGTATTTTGACACTATCTATAGCGTTTATCTGATGATAAATTGATATTTTTTCTAATTTCATAACCTTTCCTTTACCTCTTTGAAAACTGGAAACGTCTTTATACTCTTGTTTAAGTTGAAAACGGTTGTTTTTGCTACATGTAATTTTATCCGCACTTCTTATCGTCCTTTGAATTGGTTAGAGAAGATGGCAGCTAATGCTAGCTCGATCAGTCGTTATTCCAACCAGCCAGTTGGGATGCAATCGCAAAATCAGCTGAATGGAAGCACCAAAGCTACAATGACCCTTCTTGATGTTATTAGAGGTTTAGATGGAGCGTCTAATGAAGCTGTAGAGAGATCTAAGACAATATTCTTTCCTGGCGATCCTGCAGAAAGAGTTTATTTGATCAGAAGAGGAGCTGTACGTCTTACAAGGGTTTATGAGTCTGGTGAGGAAATCACTGTTGCATTGTTACGAGAAAATAGTCTATTTGGCGTTCTTTCACTTTTGACAGGCCATAGATCTGACCGTTTTTATCATGCTGTTGCTTTTACTAAGGTTGAAATGAGTTCTGCTCCTGCTGGTTCAGTAAGAAATGCTATAGAAAATGATAGTGGTGTTGGGTTGCTTCTTCTTCAAGGCTTGTCTAGTAGGGTTTTGCAAACAGAGACTATGATCGAGACTTTGACACATCGCGATATGTCTTCTCGTCTGGTAAGTTTCCTCCTAGTGCTTTGCAGGGATTTTGGAGTGCCGAGTGATAAAGGAATTACGATTGATTTAAAACTATCTCATCAGTCAATTGCTGAAGCTATTGGATCTACTAGGGTTACTATTACAAGATTGCTTGGAGATCTAAGGAACCTTGGTTTATTGCAGATTGATAGAAAGAAAATAACTGTTTTTGACCCAATTGCTTTAGCTAAACGTTTTAATTAAAATTGTTTCCCCTAAGCTATTAAACTTATTCTAATTACTTAATAAATATTTTTGAAGTGGCAGGTTGGATACTTATTTTTGCTTTGTTGATTCTTGGGGGAGTGCTCTCAACACTTGGTGACATGCTCGGCAGCCGTATTGGTAAGGCAAGATTGAGTGTTTTTAAATTGCGCCCTCGTCGAACAGCTGTTCTGATAACAATTCTTACTGGGAGTTTGATAAGTGCACTTTCATTGAGTTTAATGCTTTTGGTGAGTCGGGAATTAAGAATAGGCCTGTTTGAATTGGATGATATTCAGGCTCGATTGAAAGAGAGTAGACAGGCTTTACTTCCTTTAAAAATGCAAAGAGAAGCACTTGAAGTGAAAATCAAGAAAGCTGAGAAAGAACTTGTAAAACTTGGAAAAGATTTATTTGCGTTTCGTCAAGGGGAAGTGGTCATAAATAGTGGGCAATCTTTAGGAACTTTCTCAGTGAAATTTGATAATAAATCAGATGTTAAAGAGGAAATAGAAAATATACTAAGAAAAGCAAATTTTAATGCTTTTATTAGAGTTAGTCCTGGTAAAAGTCCTGTAAGGAGAATTGTTTTAGTAAGGCGTGACCATATTGCTAGCTTGGAAGAAAAGGTTTCTGATAATAAGGATTGGGTGATAAATATTCGCTCTGCTAGTAATGTACTTTTAGGAGAGAGTTTTGTTTATGCTTTCCCAGAGGCACTGCCTAATAAGAACATTGTTGTAAAGGGTGAAGTAATAGCAAGCCTTAACTTAAGAAATAATTCTATATCTAAAACATTACTTCAAAAACAAATAAAAATATTGTTGGCATCAACTTTAGCAGAAGTAAAGAGAAGAGGATCCCTTGTCTCGGAAATACAAGTAGATTCTAACTCTGTTAAAAATCTCTTAGAAAAAATAGATTCTAATAAAGATAGTATTCTAAAATTAGATGCTATTTCTACGAATAAAAGTGATACTGCAGAAAAGGTTTCTGTAACTCTTAGAGCAACTAAAACAATACTTTAACTATAGATGACAAATGTTATTGCAATAGACCCTGGCCATAAGAAATGTGGATTATTATTAGCTGAAATAAATGGCCTTAATGTTATAGACGGTAAAACAGTAGAAAAATCTTCTGTAATAAAATTAATTAATTCTTGGAGAAGTGCTTATTCTGTTGAATTAATTCTTCTTGGCAATGGAACTACAAGTAAATATTGGAATGATCAACTTTCTTTAAATGGTATTGGTATCATTAAAGTTGTAGATGAGGCTATGACTACACTTCGAGCAAAAACAAGATATTTAGAACTTTGTCCACCTAAGCTTGTTTTTAGATGGTTGCCAAGTACATTAATATTTCCACCAAAACATCTCGATGCAATTGTTGCCTTGATATTGATAGAAGATTATTACCAGAAGAAGTTTAACTGGGAAAAGCCTATAGAAATTAGAATTTGGCCCTAATAGTAAAGTTATAATCCCCTCCAGCTTCAAGAGAGTAATCAGATTTAATTAAAAAACGTAATAGTGCATCTTGAATAAGTGCTCTTCCAAGAGGTGGCTCTACTAGAAGCTCTCCATTGCTAAAATACCAATCAAAACACCAATTAAAATCACCAGCAGAAACCTCCCCTTGAATACATTTTGTTGAAAAATTTTGACTATAAATCTTTAGATAAGCTGTTGTAGAAGGCTGCCTTCTCATTGTGTTATGCCTCTAATTCTGAATTAGCAGAGTTAATGAAATTTGAGCCTTGTTTGAATCCTAACTCCTCGATAATATCAATCCCTTTAATCACTTTATCTAAAACTTTTTCAATGATTTGATTCTCTTCCTTTGTGAACCTTCCAAGAACATGATTAACAGTTTTACTCTTACGTTCTTTTTGTATTGCTGAAGGCGAGCCAATCCCAATTCTTAATCTGCAAAAGCTTTGACTTCCTATATGTGAAATTATGCTTTTAAGTCCATTATGTCCTCCAGAGCCTCCTTCTTCTCTCAGCCTTAATTTGCCTAATGGTAAATCCATATCATCCACAATTATCAGCAATTCTTTTTCATCAAGTCCAAACCATTGCATTGCAGAAGCAATAGAACGCCCGCTCTCATTAACATAAGTATTAGGCATTAAAAGCCTTTTTAGTTGCTTTCCAGATCCAATATGCGCTGCATGTCCAAAAAGCTTTTTGTTGAAGCTGAATGTTGCTGATTCCCTTTCAGCTAGCTTTTCTAAAGCCATAAAACCAACGTTATGTCTTGTCTTTATATACTTTGAGCCAGGATTACCTAGGCCAGCAATCAACTGGAAATAACCCAAGCTCATTTTATTTAGTGAAAGTGCTTTATATGAATTATATTTTTTATTTTCTCAAGGTAAATCTTTATGATCATTTGAATCAGCATCTTTTTCCCTGTCATCATCATCTGAATCAGTTATTGCTTTTTGAAGTTCATTTTCAAACTCAGAAGATGCTTTCTGAAGACTTTTAAGAGTTTTCCCAATATTCCTGCCTAGCTCTGGAAGCTTTTTTGGTCCAAAAACCACCAAAGCAAGTGCAACTATGACTGCAATTTCAGGCAGTCCCACACCAAAGATGTTCATACTCTTAAAATATTAAGTCAGATTTCTATGACTTAATTAACACCATTCCAATCAACTGAGAAGCCTTGTAAAAGGAGAGATTGATTGTAAATCTGGAGCATTATCACAAGAAAAACAAGAAGTAGAGAGCCAATTAAGGCCATTACAGGTACGGCTCCCCAACCTGCTACAACTTTGCCTTGCCCTGAATTACCAATGGATTTAAGGAGAGAGCCAAGAGCAGTTTTTTGTCCCATTTTTAGTTTCTAGCCTCGGTTAAAGAGTAATTTTGGATATTGTATGTGAAATAGCCTCTAAGATTGGCAACCTTTCAAAAGATTTGATGCAAACTTCAACTCCCGCTCTTTCTATAGCAGTTTCTGTCCTGGTAGTTTTATTGGGCTTGACTGGGTTTGGGGTCTATACAGCCTTTGGTCCGCCCTCTAGAGCCCTTGAGGATCCATGGGATGATCATGACGATTAATAACTATATGAACATCGGCTTTTTAGATAAACAGCATAGAAACATTTCAATCCAAGGTAATAATTGGGGCAAACAGGGTACAACTGCCCATAAGATACATTTGTTTCTATAGTCAATTGAGCTAGTTATGCTTGCCCTAAAGATTTCGGTATACACGGTCGTCTTCTTTTTTGTTGGTGTTTTCCTCTTTGGCTTCTTAGCTAGTGACCCAACAAGGACACCAGCCAGGAAAGACCTAGAAGGCCCTCAAGATTGAGAGATTAGTCTGACTTCCCCTAAAAACAACTAAATATTGGTGCAAATTAGGCCAGTATTATTAGGTTATGCAATTATTTTCTTCGTCGGCAAGTAGATTTTGGCGGCGATAGTATCTATTGGCTGGCTTGCAAGTTCAGCATCTGTGGCCTTTTTGCTTCTTTCTCCTTCAGAGGCTTGTTTGGCATTCTCAAAATCTTTAGGTGAGATTGCTCAAAATAATCAGGACGTAAAACTAGAAAAAGATGATATATTTTTAGAATTGCAAATTCTTGCTGATAGCCAATATTGGGAAAAAGAAAACTTATTTGTTGCAGAAGGCAATGTTAAAGCACTAATTCATGGAGGTAATATTAAGGCCGATAGAATTGAAGTTGATAGATTAAATAAAACTATAATAGCTACAGGTAATGTTGTTTTTAATACTAAAGGTAATTATTTAGAGGCTAGCTCATTTAAATATGACCTTGTTCAAAATAAAGGTGAAGTTTATGATGTTTATGGTGTAATTGATATAAAACTAATCCCTAAAGATCTAAATTTAAATAAACCAATTTCTTTAAAACAATCTAAGGATAGAGAAAATAATCAGACTGATTTTGGAGATGTTCGGTTAGTAGATGGCTTCCTTATCCAAGGTGGCTTTAGGCTTGATATGGAAACAATAGAAAATTTTGATGAAGAAAGTAATTCTGTCAATAAATGGCGCATAAAAGCATCCAAGTTGCTTATTTATAAAGATGGCTGGAAAGCTGAAAAAGTAAGCTTTACTAATGATCCTTTTAACCCTGCTCAAATTCGTATTGAATCTTATAAAGTTGAACTTAAGAAAAATAACTTAGGTTTAAAGAATGCAAATATTACTGCTCAAAAGAGTTATCTTCTATTAGAAGACTTTTTAAGAATACCTATCGGAAATAGAAGGTTTCAAATAGGTAAAGAAGAAAAACCTCAAAACTGGATTCTAGGAGTTGATGGAAAAGATAGGGATGGTGTTTTTATTGGCAGGCAACTTAGATCTGTACAAATTGGTGATAAATACTCTTTATCACTTCAGCCTCAGTACTTACTACAACGCTCAATAAGTGGAGAGACTTCAGCATATCCTGAGAATGGTAAAACATTTAATAGTTCAAAAGTAACTACTTCTACAAACTTAGAAGACTTGTTTGGATTAGAGGCGGAGATAGATGGTAGTTTTCTAAATTGGAATAGTAAAATTGAGGCTGATATTACTACTTTTAATAGAAAAAAATTTGCAAATGGTGCAAGGTATGCTGCAAATTTTTCGAAGGAAATTAATTTAAATGAGATAAAAGATTTAAGGGCTAATATTTTTGCATTGTATCGCGAGAAAGTATGGAATGGCTCTTTGGGTAATACAGATATATATACAGCATTTGGAATAGATTTTGATAAAAATGGATCTTCAAAATTTGGTAAGATTAAATATGATTATAATTTCAGAATTGGATTAGGCGAATATCAGGCTGAAAGGCTTGACTCTTTAGAACTTATGTCTTCTTTGAGGACAAATTTCTCTTCAGAGTTTAAATTTAATTACCCAATATTTACCTCATTAAATAATTTACCTGCTAAATACATTGCCTCTCCTTTTTCAGCAGAAAATATACAAACTGGAATTAATTTAAATGCTATTATGAATACATCTATTAGCTCTTATAACAATAATAAATATCAGACTAGCATAACATTTGGGCTGGGACCAGAGTTGATTTTGGGTAATTTACGGAGAAAATATTTTGATTATACAAAGTTATCTATTCTGCCTAGCTATACATTTAAAAGTGGGGATAGCCCATTTAAGTTTGATAATGATAGGGATTTAGTTAAATTAAAGATTGATTTAACACAGCAATTATTAGGACCAATTATTATTAAAAATATCAATGAATATAATATAGACACTAATTCTGCGAATTATGGCGATTCAATATCTTCTAAGCTAGCAATTATGTGGCAACGTAGGGCTTATGAATTTGGTTTATTCTATGATTATAAGAATGAATCAGGTGGCTTAAGTTTTCGCTTGAATGGATTTGACTTTAAAGGTAATCCTAGTTCCTTTTAGCTTTTTATTCATAGTCACGATTTTCTCAATAAGAACCAAATTGAAAATTTTTTAAGTAAGGAAGATTGCTTCTTACTATATTTATTTTCTCTTTCTCTTCTAGTAAAGTTGATGTTGCATCCCATCTTCCTGATATCAACATCTCCATAGCTCCAATATCTATTTTTAAAGGTATATTAATTTCTTTAGATGTAAGTAATTTCTTTTTAATATCCAATTGAAACTTTGCTTTTTCTCTATTTTGAATACTGGCAATCAAAGTTTTTTGCTGTGATTCCGAAATGCATGCACATGGAATCCCAATTGATAAACAATTTCCGAAGAAGATTTCAGCAAAGCTTTGACCAATTATTGCTCTAATTCCCCATCTCATAAGGGCTTGTGGTGCATGCTCTCTACTAGAACCACATCCAAAGTTTCTATCAACAATAAGTATTGACTTCATTTTATCTTGATCAAAAGGGTGTAATCCATTTTTTTCTTTACGATCATCGGCGAAAACGTTAGAACCAAGTGAATCAAAATTGATGCACTTTAAAAAACGTGCAGGGATAATTCTATCGGTATCTATATCATTTCCCTTCAAGTAAAGACATTCACCTTCGATTGTTTGAACAGGACCTGAGGGAAAAGGAGAAATGTGCTGCATTTATTTTATGATTTTAAGGAAAAAAGTTTTCTGACATCTATTACAGCTCCTGTTACTGCAGCCGCAGCAACCATTGCAGGACTCATTAATAACGTTCTTCCTTTGGCTGATCCTTGCCTGCCTTTGAAGTTTCTGTTGCTTGAACTTGCGCTTATTTGATTCTTTTCTAGCTTGTCTGGATTCATGGCAAGACACATTGAACAACCTGGCTTTCTCCATTCGAAACCAGCTTTTATAAAAATATCGTGTAACCCTTGATCTTCAGCTTCTTGAGCAACTTGTTCTGAACCAGGTACTACAAAAGCTTTGACTCCTTTCGCAACTTGTCTCCCTTTGACTATTTCTGCTGCTTTTTCTAAATCGCTTAAGCGACCATTTGTACAACTACCTATAAAGCAAACATCTATAGGTAGGCCTTCGATAGGTTTCCCTGGTTCTAGATTCATGTATTCATAAGCTTCCAAAGCAATTTGCTGGTCAATTTTATCTAGTGATTCTGGTCTGGGAATCGATGCATTGACTCCTATTGCTTGGCCAGGCGTAATGCCCCATGTGACTGTAGGAGGTATTTTTGAAGCATTAAATCTTACTTCGTCATCGTAGATTGCATTTGTATCGCTTTGCAGAGATTCCCACCATTTAGTGGCTGCATCCCAACTTTGCCCTTTTGGTGAATAGCTCTTCCCTTTTAGATAGTTGAAAGTTGTTTTGTCAGGGTTTATGTACCCGCATCTTGCACCTCCTTCAATTGCCATGTTGCAGATAGTCATCCTTTCTTCCATTGAAAGGCTTTCTATTGCAGGCCCAGCAAATTCATATGCAAAACCAACACCATCTTTTACTCCAAGTATCTGAATAACGTGGAGAATTAGATCCTTTGCAAATACTCCAGGTCCTAACTGACCGTCAAACCACAACCGTCGAACTTTGAGTTTTTTCATTGTTAAAGTTTGACTTGCAAGGACATCTCGCACTTGGCTGGTCCCTATCCCAAATGCAATTGCTCCAAAAGCTCCATGAGTAGAGGTATGAGAATCGCCGCATGCAATCGTCATGCCAGGTTGGGTTAAGCCTTTTTCCGGGGCAATTACATGAACAATGCCTTGATTGCCAGAACCTAAACCGAAAAATTTTATTGAGTGTTTTTTGCAATTCAACTCAAGAGTTTGCAGCATTTCTTCTGCAAGAGAATCAAGGAATGGTCTTTCTTGAGTTGTAGTAGGGACAATATGATCAACTGTTGCGATTGTTCTTTCTGGGCAGGAAACGCTTAATTTTTTTTCGTCTAGAGCAGCAAATGCTTGCGGACTAGTGACTTCATGAATCAAGTGCAATCCTATAAATAGTTGAGTTGCTCCACCAGGAAGTTCTGTAACCCTGTGTAGATCCCAAATCTTGTCGTAGAGCGTATTTGAGCTCAAGTTGTAACCCCAATAGAAAGAAAGATTAGCTTTGCTTAAGCAAAGCTAATCGAAGTTTGTCTAGTGCTCTCACAACACTCAATTTTTGTATACCTTCTCTTGCTCTGTGCACTCCGAAATTCTCTTGGGTTGATTGAATTCCTTTTGGCGATGCTATGCATAGCTCTACTAACCCTATAGGTTTGGTAGGTGTGCCTCCGCTTGGTCCGGCAACCCCACTTATAGCAATAGACCAATCAGCTTGGAACTTCTGAAGTGCCCCTAATGCCATTTCTTTAGCTACTTGTTCAGAGACAGCACCATATTTATTTATTAGCTCATTAGGAACTCCCAAAACCTTTTGCTTGATGGAGTTGTTATATGCGATCACTCCTCCAAGGAAGACATCTGAGGATCCTGGAACACTGGTTAGGGCTGATGCGATCCTCCCTCCTGTGCATGACTCTGCAATAGTGAGAGTTTCTGAACGTTTGCGTAATAAATCAATCACAACTGACGCTAAGGTTTCATGATTCTTCCCAAAGGGATTTAAACCAATGCGATCACATAACTCTGATTCGATAGGAATTATTAACTTAATTGCTTCTTCATTGGTCTTTGCTTGAGCTGTTATTCGTACTTTGACTTCTCCTAAAGATGCATAAGGTGCAATTGTTG
Source organism: Prochlorococcus sp. MIT 0603 (assembly GCF_000760215.1). Taxonomy (NCBI): domain Bacteria; kingdom Bacillati; phylum Cyanobacteriota; class Cyanophyceae; order Synechococcales; family Prochlorococcaceae; genus Prochlorococcus; species Prochlorococcus sp. MIT 0603. The sequence goes on from NZ_JNAW01000001.1 coordinate 253,744, forward strand.
GATTCTTTTTTATTAATAAAGTTGGTATCTTTTCTGCAAGACTAGACTCTGATATTCCAGAGAATTTAAGGACTGTACTTCTTATTATTCCTTTTTCTTTGAACTGATTACTGAGCCATAACTCTAGTGTATCTTTCCACATTCGTTTCATTTCAGCAGGTACTCCTGGCAATGTAATTATAGTGAAGTCTTTTTTGGGGCTCCAGATCATTCCTGGAGCTGTTCCTATTTTGTTTGGGATAACAGTTGAATCTTTAGGAAATAGTGCTTGCTTAAAATTGCTCTTAGGAAAACTATCTTGGTCATTGAATTTCTTTTTTATCTCTTCTAAAATTTTTTGATCTTCAATTAAGTTCTCACCAAAAGCTTTTACGATTGCTTCGGTGGTTAAATCATCGATTGTTGGGCCTAAACCTCCTGTTGTTATTAAAACCTGACTTCTTTGAGATGCTTCAACAACAATTTCCTGTAAACGCTTCGAGTTATCACCAATTACACCCTGTCGATAATGAGGTAATCCAATTAGCGCTAATTGCTCTGCTAGCCACTGTGCATTGCTATTTAAAATGTTGCCTAGTAACAACTCTGTTCCAATACAAAGGATTTCAACCCCTTTATTTTTTATATTTTCAGCCAAAGGACTATTCTTTTTTTTAACTATAAAGAGGAAAACGATTACATAGACGGATTACTTTTTCTTTGCAGGCTTTCTTAATTGATAGATCTTCTGGGTTTAACAGACAATCAGCTATAACATCAGCAACCTCAATAAATGCAGCCTCTGTAAAGCCTCTGGTTGTTAAGGCAGCTGTACCTAACCTTAGGCCACTAGTTACAAATGGGGATTCAGGATCAAAAGGCACAGTGTTCTTATTGGCTGTTACGTTTATTTCGCTAACAAGATAATCAGCTTTTTTCCCTGTCATGCTAATGCTTCTTAAATCTAATAGAACAATATGATTGTCCGTGCCTTTGCTAACTACTGCTATTCCTCTCTCTTGCAAGCGCTTAGCTAAAGCTTTTGCGTTAGTTACTACTTGATAACTATATTTTTTAAATTTAGGATCTAATGCTTCTCCAAATGCAACTGCTTTAGCAGCAATTATGTGCTCTAAAGGACCTCCTTGGTTCCCTGGAAATACAGCTTTATCAAACTTTTTTCCAAACTCTTCATTTCTACAAAGTATTAATCCACCTCTGGGACCTCTTAGTGTCTTATGAGTAGTAGTCGTTACCACATCGCAATATGGTATTGGATTAGGATGGATACCACTAGCAACTAAGCCTGCTATATGAGCCATGTCTGCTAGTAAATAAGCTCCTACTTCATCTGCTATAGATCTAAAAGCCTCGAAATCAATAGTTCTTGGATACGCAGAATATCCACAGATAATTAGTTTTGGCTGACTTTTTATAGCAACTTCTCTAACCATTTTCATATTCAGCATTTCTGTCTCTGGATCAACTTCATAATGAACAGCGTTAAACCATTTCCCACTAACATTTACTGGAGATCCGTGGGTTAAATGTCCTCCATGGGATAAATCCATTCCCATGATTGTGTCTCCTGGTTTTAGCAGTGCAAGTAAGACTGCAAAATTTGCTTGTGCTCCACTATGAGGTTGAACATTTGCCCAATCTGCATTGAAAAGTAACTTTGCTCTTGAGATAGCTAATTCTTCAATGGCATCAATATGCTCACAACCACCGTAGTAGCGTTTTTTAGGAAGACCTTCAGCATATTTATTAGTTAATACACTACCTTGAGCTTGCATAACTGCTTGAGATGCAAAGTTTTCACTAGCAATAAGTTCCAAGTGAGTTTGCTGTCTTAATAGCTCTTTATTTATTAAAAGTGAGATATCAGGATCGGTATTTTCTAGTTTTGAATTCATTGAAAACAAATGACTATTCCCCTTATTGGAGTGATTACTCACCGGATAGTAATCAAAGGTTGCCTCTGAGTACTTAAAATCTTTTTTTAATTTTTCTTTTGTGTGTGGATCACATTAAAAACTAGTAACGCGCCTGGAGAGATTCGAACTCCCGACCCTCTGATCCGTAGTCAGATGCTCTAATCCGCTGAGCTACAGGCGCACATAATTTAATTAAGAGATTTGAGATCCTCTTAGTCAACTATAAGATGGGATAAAGATCACATTAATACAAAAACAATGCCTCTTAGGTGGTACGGCAATGGAGATCAAAATGATCCCATTTATTTGCATTTTTCTAGAATAGTCAACTTCACTATTCATGCTATGGCCTTTGCTGCTGTTAATACAGGCCTTTGGCTTGCTCAGCAGATAAGGCATGGTTGGACACATTTGGAATTATTTACTGGGCTTTGGCTTTTTGTAGTAATTTGCCATTTGATTTTTGTGATCATTCGACGACCTCCTTCGTCAGAAGACTCTCCATTGAAGGAGTAGACAAATTTGTTCTCACCCACTTAATTAGTTATTTCAATATGGATACGGAACAACTTCGAGATCTTCAGCTTGCAATTGCAGATCGTCTATATATTCAAATTGAAAATTGGAACCTTTATTTGGGCGATGCAGGTTTATCAGAAGCTCTAGCAATTGAATGTAAAGTTCATATGAACAATGGCGCTAAAATTGCCGCTAGAAGGGCAATAGACAGTGTTCAAGTGAAACTTGGGGGTGGGAGTACTGAATTACCCTTGTCTAAATTGATTTCTTCCGCTCAGGTTTTTGCATTAGAAGACATTCTAGAGACTTATTGCTGATTAAGTGAGGCTTCGCTTTTTTACACTTTCAAGAAAATTATCAATGCTTTCAGATATAGAACCTAAAAAAATAACTCTTTTTATTTTTTAGAAACATATCAGATAATGCATCTTAGGTTTAATTCAGTTTAATTTTTAACCTTAATATTTTTACTATCTCTTTCACCTCTTTAATACCTAACAGATTAGAAAAAATGCAGAATGACAATGTACTTATTAAAAGTGCTGAACAGAATTTAAAAATTTCAACAACTTGATTGCTTTCATTTAAAGATATTAGGTTTATATTTGATGCAATTAAACCTGAGATTAAACCGCAAAATAAGAGTTTTAAAAAGTCAATAGCTAATTTCTTTAATAAGAGATTCTTGATCTTTAACTTGAGCTTTAATAAAAGTACGAGGCAAGTAAAAATATTTACACCTACAGTGGCTAGAATCAACCCTTTTGCACCAAAGTTTATAGTAAGCTCATTTGTCCAAGGTAAAGGTGCCCCAATGAAAAACCAATCTAAAAAGATGTTTAAACCAATTCCAATGACTGATATTTTGAATGGCGTATGACCGTCTCCAAGTGAATAAAAGATACGGACTAATAAATCTCTTATTAGGTAAGCAGGCATGCCTATCCCATAGCAGATTAGAAGACCTGAAACAAGATTAATTGCGTTACCATCAAATACACCTCTCCCAAATATTATTTTAGTAATTGATACACTGAGAGCTATGAAAATTGCTCCTAGACAAATCATACTTGCAGATGAAAATATAAAACCTTGTCTGACACGTTTTATTAGATCAATTTGTTCTTCCTTGTCTTTAAGCTTTGAGAATGTTGGCAATAATGGTAATAATAAAGCATTGGAAATTAATCCTAATGGTGCTTGTATTAGGAAATTCGCATAACTCAGACCAGAGGCTGCACCAACTATGCTCGAAGCAAAGAAGAGATCTGTTATAACATTTATTTGCAGCATTCCAGATGAAAGAGTTGCAGGTACAATTATTTTCCAAACTTCTTTTACCCCAGAACTTTTCCAATCAAATACTAATTTAAACTGTAATAGGCCTTCTCGTCTTAAGAATGGAATTTGAATTATCCATTGGATTATTGCTCCAATTAAACTAGCTATTGCTAAAACAATTCCACCTTTTAAGGCAAAATCAATTGACTGAATATCTTTATTCTGATATTGCCCAAAAGCACTAACTGCAATTATTAATACTAAACTTGAAATTATTGGAGATATAGAAGGTATTAGAAACTTATCCCTAGCATTTAGTGCCCCAAAACCTATCCCAATTAGTCCAGCTAATAGTGTTATAGGTGACATTATTTTTAATTGTTCTACCGCAATAGCATGAGTCTTTATATCTAGCCCTGGCCCTACAATACTTATAATTTGATCTGCTCCTAAGACTAAAACTATAGTGCAAATAATTAGGACGAAAGAAATGGAAGTATTTATTGAGCTAAGGATATATCTTCCTTCTTTTGGACTTTTTCTACTTAAAACACTAACTATTGCATTATGCAAAGGACCATTAATTCCTCCTATAAGGACTAGAAAAAATCCAGGCAAAATATATGCATAATTATATGCGTCATATGCTGAGCTAATACCAAAGACGCCAGCAATTACAATTTGCCTTACCATCCCTCCGGCCTTGCTTAGGAGAGTGCCAAGGCTAATTAGAGCAGAAATGCTTTTGAGAGACCTTTTCATCTCTTAGGTCTTGAAAATTTCATAAATTATTGAATATTTCTTATATAGCTTCTTTGAATATATTGAAAAGAGATTTTCTTTTCATGCTTGGCAAGACTATTAAAACTTTTCCCACTCTTGTAGAAGGAGTTTTGCAAAAAAGATATAAACGTTTTTTAGCTGATGTGCAATTAGATACAGGTGAAATCGTTACTGCGCATTGCGCTAATACAGGACCAATGAAAGGAGTTTTGTATCCAGGTGGTCGAGTCAGATTGAGATATGCACCTTCTCCCACTAGAAAGTTGTCTTGGTCTTGGGAACAAGCTCAGGTTCCCAGTGAAAAAGGTTATTGCTGGGTTGGTGTTAACACTTCATTGCCAAATACACTTGTAAGACTTGCTATTGAATCAGGCTTTTTAAATAAACAGTTGGGAGATATCAAGGAAATTAAAAATGAAGTTGTATATGGTATGGAAAGAAAAAGTCGAATTGACCTGCTCTTAATTCCAAATTCCAAAAATTTAGATACACGCAAGATCTTTTTGGAAGTTAAAAATACAACTTGGACTAAAGAAAATAAAGCCCTTTTCCCTGACTCGGTTACAAAAAGAGGGCAAAAACATTTGAAAGAAATGATGAGGGAATTGCCTTCTTCAAGGGCGGTTCTTGTTCCATGTATCAGCAGAAATGATGTAGATATATTTGCTCCTGGTGATTCTGCAGATCCATCGTATGGGGATCTTTTTAGACTTGCCTTGTCTAAGGGCGTAGAGGTTTTTCCATGTGCCTTTAACTTCTATCAAGACCATATAACTTGGGAAGGAGTTAAGCCTTTTGTAACAAACGAGTAATTCTTTATGAATTTTTTCAGATGATTTTTGTTCGAATAACGAATGCAAGCAATCCGATAGAAATCAGTGCAAGCAAAGTTCCCAGTATGATCATTGGATTTGATCTTTGAGACTGTCTTGGCTGATCAGGCTTTTTTGTCTTACTAATTTTCTTTAAGCTATTTTTATTCATTGATTTTTATTAGAACGGCAATCAATTTTCCATTATGTATTAACGATTACCAGAGGGTGAATCTAAATTGCCCATATTTATATGCGTAATAGCTGTTTTCTTGAAAATCAGCTCATCTTGCAGAATTTTAATTTTTTTATGACAACTGCTTTGCAATCGCCATCAGGGCGTCGCATTGCTCGTCTACAGGAAGCAAGTCTTCTTGATGGACCAATGCTTCTCCTTAATAGCATTCGCGGCTTTAGATCAAATCAGACTCTGACTTGGTTGGCTACTGTCCCTTTGGCTCTTATGGGCTTAGGTGTTTTTGGCTTCGCTGCTCGTGCTGAAGTAGGTCTTTCTGATCTGACAGGAGCTCAAGCTGCGACTTTCTTGGCAGATAACCTTTGGCTATTTATTGCCACCATACTCGTCATATTTATGAATGCTGGCTTCGCAATGGTTGAAGCTGGGATGTGTCGTTCTAAGAATGCTGTAAACATTCTTGCTAAAAATCTTTTTGTATTTGCGCTTGCTGTAACTGCTTATTGGTTTATTGGCTATTCATTAATGTATGGAGATTCAATAGCTGGCGGATGGCTTTATTTTAAGGGATTATTCTTTGATCCCGATCCTTCAGGAGCGCTTGCATGTGCAGCTGAAGGAGGAACTGGTTGTCTTGTTCCAGCTGTTGACTTTCTTTTTCAAGCTGCATTTGCAGGTACAGCAGCAACTATTGTTTCTGGACTTGTTGCTGAAAGAGTTAAGTTCGGCGAATTTGTAGTTTTTTCATTGATATTAACTGCGTTCATCTATCCAATTTCAGGAAGCTGGCAGTGGAATGGAGGTTGGCTTAGTGAATTAGGTTTCATTGATTTCGCAGGCTCTTCAATTGTTCATTCAGTAGGAGGATGGGCTGGTCTTGTAGGAGCAATGCTTTTAGGACCAAGAATTGGAAAGTTTGTAGATGGTAAAGCTCAAGCAATGCCAGGTCATAACATGGCGCTTGCAACACTAGGTGCTCTAATCCTTTGGATAGGTTGGTATGGCTTCAATCCTGGATCAGAGTTAGCTATGGATCAGTATGTTGCTTATGTTGCTGTAACAACAACTCTGGCAGCTGCTGGAGGCGCTATTGCAGCCACAGTCATTTCTACCTTGACTTCTGGTAAGCCTGATTTGACTATGATCATTAATGGAATTCTTGCAGGTCTTGTAAGTATTACAGCTGGTTGTGGAAACATGACTCTTTCAGGATCTTGGCTTGCAGGATTTGTAGGTGGGGTAATAGTTGTATTTGCAGTTTCAGCATTGGATTCATTAGGTATTGATGACCCTGTAGGCGCTTTCTCAGTTCACGGTGTATGTGGAATTTGGGGAACAGTTGTAATTGGTTTATGGGGAGTTGATGGAATGGATCCAGGAGCAGCAGGAATTGGCTTGCTCAATGGAGGAGGTTTCTCAATCTTGCTTGTTCAGGTAATTGGAGCAGCTGCTTATGCAATTTGGACAATAGTCACTTGTTTTGTTGCCTGGTCAATTATTGGCCAATTATTTGGTGGCATTCGTGTGAGCGAAGAAGAAGAGACTTTAGGTCTTGATATTGGTGAGCATGGAATGGAGGCATATCCAGACTTTGCTTCTTCTAATTAGATCGTTTTCTTACAAAAACCTGGCTTTATGCCAGGTTTTTTTGTGCTTTTTTCTTCTTCCTAATAGAGTCGTATGAATAATGCAGCAAAATAGTTAATGGATACCCAGGCTTTTAAGCGATCGCTGCACCATTCTGATCGTTATAACCGAAGAGGCTTTGAGTCTCCAGCAAAAAGGGCTCAGGCTTTAGAAAAAGCTTATCAAAGTAATTTGATTGGCTCAATTCGTGATAATGGATATTTATTGGAACATGGACGATTAACAGTCAAACTTGCTGAAGCATTTGGTTTTTGTTGGGGAGTTGAGCGTGCTGTTGCAATGGCCTATGAAACACGACGGCATTATCCATATGAAAGTATTTGGATAACTAATGAAATTATTCATAATCCTTCTGTGAATGACCATCTAAGAAATATGAATGTTCGTTTTATCTCTGCTGAGAAAGGTGTGAAGGACTTTTCTTCAGTAAAGGAAGGAGATGTTGTTATTTTGCCTGCTTTTGGAGCAACAGTTCAGGAGATGAAACTTCTTCATGAGCGTGGTTGTCATATCATTGACACAACATGTCCATGGGTTTCAAAAGTTTGGCACACAGTAGAGAAACATAAAAAGCATGAATTCACATCTATTATCCACGGAAAGGTTAAGCATGAAGAGACCTTGGCAACTAGTTCTTTTGCAGGAACATACCTTGTCGTTTTGGATCTTGAAGAAGCGCAATATGTTTCTGAATACATTTTAGGTAATGGGAATCGAGATGATTTTTTAAGAAAGTTTTCCAAGGCTTCTTCTAAAGACTTTGATCCAGATAGAGATCTTCATCGATTGGGGGTTGCTAATCAGACAACCATGCTTAAGAGTGAAACGGAAGAAATCGGAAGACTTTTTGAAAAAACTATGTTGAGTAAATATGGACCTGCAGAATTGAATGAGCATTTTCTAGCTTTCAACACTATTTGCGATGCTACAGAAGAAAGACAAGATGCAATGTTCTCCTTAGTTGATGAAAAGCTTGATTTATTAGTGGTTATCGGTGGTTTTAACTCTTCTAATACCACTCATCTTCAGGAAATTTCACTTTCTAAGGGGATACGCTCGTTTCACATAGATACGCCTGAAAGAATTGGAGAAGAGGATAATACAATTACTCATAAGCCCTTAGGAGATGATTTGAAAGTGGAATCTAATTTCTTGCCAGCTGGAAACATTAATGTTGGAATCACTTCAGGAGCTTCTACTCCAGACAGAATTGTTGAGCATGTGATTCAAAAACTTATCAATCTCAGTGAGAAAGAATAATTTTATAAGACTTATTGCTTTTTGATATGCAATCAGACAATTTATAGAGTTGTGATTTATTTGATTTAACTTTCTTATCTCATCTCATCAAAACAAATTTCTAACGCAATACCTGATCAACAACTAATATGTAGGTCTAATGCATAAAGATGATGATTGACTCAGGTAGTAATTCTCAATCAGCGGGTTCTTCTTCATCTAACCAGCCTCAGAAGGTTGAAGTTGTTGTTGCAAGTCCTACCGAAGGGGACGTAAATATTTTAGGAGAGCTAGCAATATTTCTTCTTAGAGTGGTCTTCAGTTTATTTATGATTCATCATGGCCTTGAGAAATTACAAGACCCTCAGGGCTTCGCGGAATTTGTAGTGGGTAAATATTTTGCTTTTCTTCCTGGCGATCCCATTATATGGACTTTTGCAGCAGGAGTAACTCAGATTTTGTGTCCAATAGGCCTAGCCTTGGGTGTCTTGTCAAGACTTTGTGCACTAGGCCTGCTGAATACAATGCTGTTTGCGGTTTATTTTCACCTTGTTGATACAGGTTTAGAAGGATTTCCCTTTGCTGTAGTAGAAGCCCATAATTATGCTTTTGAGTTGTCTGCAATTTATGCTGGGATATCATTGTACTTTTTGTTTGCCGGACCAGGCAGATTGGCTATTTTTAAAAAGAAGAATAAAGTAACTTATTATCCTAAAGGAAATAAAAACTAGTTTTGAATTAATAACTTTTTCAGGGAAATTTCAATTTCTAATGTAAGAAATGTCTTTGACCAGTAAATATCATTGAGATGTTTAATTCATTACAAGCTTTTATAGATGAATCATCTCTAATGCTTCCTCCAGGTTGAATAATAGCAGCAATACCATGTGTAGCTGCTATTCGAACTGTGTCATCAAAAGGGAAAAAGCCATCACTGGCCAATACTGCTTGATTTGCTTTGTCTCCAGCTGCTGCTAGAGCTATCTTTGCAGCACCAACTCTGTTCATTTGTCCAGCACCTATACCAATAGTTTGACCTGAACAAGCAATAGCTATTGCATTGGATCTGACATGTCTTACTACTTTCCAAGCAAATTCTAAATCTTCCTTTTGCATAGAGTTTGGTTGTGTGTTTGTTACGACCTTCCAGTCGTTACTATTTATTGAAATATCGTCACTTTCTTGAATGATTAGGCCCCCAAGAATGCTTCGAATACTTACTCTTTGAGCTTGATTTATAAAGCTTTTATTGAGTTGAATAACTCTTAGGTTTTTTTTCTTTGAAAGGACTGATTTTGCTTCATCGTCGAAGTCTGGAGCGACCACACATTCTAGGAAAAGATTTTGTATTTGATTTGCTGCTTCTAAGTTTACGGAACTATTAAGTGCAATTATTCCACCAAAGGCACTGATTGGGTCTGCGTCAAGACTTTTTTTTAATGCTATAGATATAGAATCACCTATCGCAACACCGCATGGGTTGGTATGTTTAATAACTACAGAAGCATTTTTAAATGAGGGATTATTAATAGCTTGCCCATATTCAAACTCTCTTATTGTTGAGATAGCAGCTTCTAAATCTAAAAGATTATTTGTACTAAGTTCTTTGCCTTGTAATTGTTTTGCGCCTCCCCATCCCAGATTGCTTGAGCTATACCATGATGCTTTTTGATGAGGGTTCTCTCCATATCTTAAGGTTTGTTTGAGAGGGATTGCTTCGAGCCATTCTGATGCTTCCTTTGAAGATTGTTTTCTCATCCATCTACTAATAGCAATGTCATAACTTGCTGTATGTTCATAAGCTTCTAGGGCAAGTTCTTTTCGCATATCTAAGGAGACTTCTCCTTCGCTCAATACTTTTAGGAAGGGCTCATATTGGTTTGGACTAGTAAGGACTATTACAGAATCATGATTTTTTGCAGCCGCCCTAACCATTGTTGGCCCACCAATATCAATGTTTTCAATGGCTTCTTCCCAGGACACAGAAGGATTGGCAATGGTTTCTTTAAATGGGTATAGATTCACAATGACTAAATCAATATTATTGATCCCATGCTTTAGAAGATCACTTTGATGAGATTCATCATTTCTTTTTGCGAGTATTCCCCCATGAACTTTTGGGTGAAGCGTTTTAACTCTTCCTCCTAGGATCTCTTGAGCACCTGTGTAATCGGATATTCGAACAACAGGAATAAACTCTTTCTCAAGTGCCTTGGCAGTCCCGCCACTGGAAATAATTGTGAAGCCATGATCATTGCTTAGCTTTTTAGCTAATGGAATTAATCCTTGCTTGTTTGAAACGCTTAATAATGCAATTGGTGGCATAAGAAAAAAATAAAGGCATCTCAAGAGTTAACTTACGCATCATGATGCAATTTGATTGATGGAAGAGGAACTCTTTTGTTTTCCTTCTAAAACAGCTAGCCATCGATTGGTCTTGCTGCATGGATGGGGAGCTGATGCTGAAGATTTACTTCCTTTAGGTCAAAGTTTGGTTGAATCTCTTCAAACAAGTATTGAATTAATTGCTCTTCGTGCTCCAGACCCACACCCTGAAGGTGTTGGAAGACAATGGTATGGTCTTTTCCCTCCAGATTGGAATGAAGCCGGAAAAGCTATTAGCGAACTTTATATTCGACTTAAAAAGCTAGATTCAACTCAAATCAGTTTAAGAAAAACTATTTTAATGGGATTTTCTCAAGGAGGGGCTATGGCTATTGCAACAGGTGCAAAACTTCCTTTGGCTGGATTAATTGCTTGTAGTGCATATCCTCATCCTGATTTTATGCCGCCTTCAAACTTACCTCCAGTTTTAATAACACATGGAATTCAAGATCCTGTTGTGCCTATCAATGCATCAAAAAATCTTTTTGAATTATTAGAGAGAAAAAACAGTAAAATTGAACTTGAAATTTTTGATGGAGTTCATGAAATCCCACAAGAAATAAATCTCAGGATTCAGCTTTTTATAGAAAAATGCTTTGAGAATTCTATAGAGAAAGAAATACTTGCCTAAACAAAAGCATATTCATACTCTTCAATTTCTTCCCAATCATCTGCAGTAAGTTCTAAGCCTTCAAACATATTATGTTCTCCTACTGCTTCAACAATTGTTCTTAAAGAAGGAAAAAGAAAATGGTTTTCTTCGGCATATTGAGCACTAAATAATCCTTTTTCACCCCAAAAGAATCTATCTGTAGTGTGCTCGTTCCTACGGACATTAACCACTGCAGGTGCATTGATAGTGGTTTCTGCTATGTAGCGTCTAGCGGCTGTTACTGGTTTGTATTCCCCAGTTTCCAGATGAAAAGTTGGAACATGAGCCATAACTCTTTGCCCAGCCAATCGTCTGCGACTAATCCTCTTGCGCTTTTTTGACATGAGAAAACCTTTGAGGAAGTAAGAAAATGAATTAAGATTGAACAGCTAAAAACCAATTAAAAATTCGCCAGCTAAATTAAAAATTTGGCAAATTTAATTGGCGGATTTTTTAATAAAAGCTTTTTCAAAACTCAGTTGAAAAAAACTCAAATCAAATTAGCCAGACTTTACTCAGGGGACCCATCAACCTCTGATATAGCCTTGTTAGCAAGTGTTTGTGTGACTGTTGTGATAAGACCTTCTAAGTATGCTTTTACAAAGCAACTAAAATGGCCCTTAGATATCTTAATACTTTTTTCTGATTTTTCAAGCACTTTCTTTTGGCGCTGTGTATTTTAAGATTGAAAAATAATGATGAAATTTTCAGATAGGTTTCTCAGTCTTGTTGATGAGCAGTTGAGTGGTTTCGAATCAGACGCGGAGCTTGAGACTGTTGTAGCTTATGTTGCTCAAGCCAATCAGCAAGATGCACCTACTTTGGAAGTTGTTGGACAAAGGCCAAAACAGATCCAAAAAAAATTAGCTCCGATTGAAAATGATCCAGATTTGCGAGTTCCTTCATCTAATAGGCGGTGGTATCCCTTACAGGAAGGATCGGATTTATTAGGTGTGCTTCGGGCTGAAAGATTTCCTACAGATAGACAATGGCCTGATTCTCTGGATCAAAGATTGCAGATAAGTGCTTCTATCCTGGGAAATTATTTGAGCTTGGAGCTTGATCGCGAAAAACTTCTAAATGAATTAAGTGAGCAAAAAGATCAAATTGGTGTTTTGGTTCATCAATTGAGAAACCCTCTGGCTGCTTTGAGGACTTATGCTCAACTCCTTTTGCGTAAATTGGGCCCCGATAGCAAACAGCGAAGTCTAGTAGAGGGATTGCTCAGTGAGCAGCAACAGGTAGATAAGTATTTATTAGCATTGGATGAAATCTCCCGGCCTAAGCTGGCCCCTCAGCCTGCTGCTCCAGCAAGATTACTTTTACCACCTTTAATCCAGACTGAAGAGCCTTTAGATCTTATGCAATTATTAGATCCATTGATTGACCGTGCTAAAGCGACTGCGAAGTTGCAAGGCAGGAAATGGCAGGGACCAGAGAAATTACCTTCCTGGATCCAAAAAACACGACCTGCTTCTGAAGGTGTGATTGCTGAAATAGTTGCCAATCTTTTAGAAAATGCATTTAGGTATGCTTCGAAATCGTCGGAAATTGGCATTTGTATTAATGAACAAGGAATTTCTGTTTGGGATGCTGGAATCCCTATACCTATAGATGAAAGAGAGGAAATATTTAATACTGGTTTTAGAAGTCAAAAAAGCAAAGGTTTCAAAGGTTCAGGCTTAGGCTTAAGTTTGGGTAGGAAGCTTGCGCGGCAATTTGGTGGAGATTTAACCTTAAGTGTTTCCCCTTCTGAATTTGATGATGCTCTCCCTAAAGAAGGTAATGCATTTTTAATTAGTTTGCCGGCAAAATGATTGCAAGCATCAATAGGGTCAAAGTTTCGACCAGGACGACGCAAGCTCCATATGAATCTCCAGAGTGACCACCAAGTTTATTAGCTAAGAACCTTGGTATTGCAATGGCAGGTGCTAGACCTGTAAAAGTTCCTATTATTAGATGTAATTTAAACGAGTTAATTATATTTAGATTATGTATTGCAGATAACATAATCAAAATACAAACTATTGAAGGAATTGATTCCTTTAAAGTACCTTTCCACTTGTTTTTATGGAATTTAGAAGAGACACTTTTTTGAATTGAAGGGTAATTTCCAATAGCTATTATTTGAGAATATCTTCCCCAGAAATATGCTAGTGGAATTGCAACTATACAAAGTGATTTTAGTTTAATTAGAGCAGCTATTTGTAGGAAGATATTAATAGATAATGCAATGATCGCACTTGCACCAACTCTACTATCTTTCATTGCTTCATAACATCTTTGCTGGCCTGCGGAAATCCCATCGGCTGTATCCATTAAGCCATCTAAATGAATCCCACCTGTAACCCATAGCCCAAAAGCTATTGAGATGAAGGGGAGTGACAGATCAGGCCACTTTGAAAAACTGAGACTTGCTATTAATAATGCTTGTAAAACTCCTATTCCCAAGCCTATGCAAGGGGCGAAACGAGCAATCCTTTGAAACCGTGGTTTTATTACTGGCCATTGAGGCAACACAGTATAAAAGGTCCAGGCCCCAGAAAGTTCTTTTAACCAATTAGGTGAATTCAGAATTAAAACCTTTGATGATTAGCTAATTAACAACGTAGGTTGGATGAAGGCTTAGTGCTCTAATTGCTTTTAAGTTTTCTTTTATAGAGCTATATATGTTTGATTTTCAGATCAAATCTCAATGCCCTAAAACCTTGGCGAGAGTAGGCACTTTCTCTACTCCCCATGGTGTAGTAGATACCCCTCGATTTATGCCTGTGGGGACTCTGGCTACAGTTAAAGGAGTATCAATTAATCAATTAAAAGAAGTTAATGCTCAAATGATACTTGCGAATACATATCACCTTCATATTCAACCTGGTGAGTCAGTTATTAAAGAGGCAGGCGGTTTACATGACTTTATGAGTTGGGAAGGACCAATACTTACTGATTCGGGTGGGTATCAAGTATTTAGTTTGGGCAGGCTTAACAAAATAGATGATGAGGGTGTTGCATTTAAAAATCCGCGTGATGGAAGAGATATTGAATTATCTCCTGAAAAAGCAATGCAAATCCAAATGGACCTTGGTGCAGATATAGCAATGGCTTTTGATCAGTGCCCGCCATACCCAGCATCTGAAGCTGATGTAGAGGCTGCTTGTAAACGAACAAACCTTTGGTTAGAGAGGTCCGTTCGAGCTCATACCAAAAAAGATCAGGCGCTTTTTGGAATTGTTCAAGGGGGCTGTTTTCTTCATTTGAGAGAACAAAGTGTTAAAGATATTGAAAGCTTTGGCTTGCCTGGAATAGCAATTGGAGGGGTAAGTGTTGGGGAACCTGCTTCAGAAATTCATAAGATTGTTCGTTACTTAGGACCACTTTTACCTAAAGAAGTTCCAAGATATTTAATGGGAATTGGAACAATTAGGGAAATGGCAATTGCGGTTGCAAATGGTATTGATCTTTTTGATTGCGTTCTTCCCACTAGATTAGGTCGGCATGGAACTGCTTTGGTACGAGATGAGCGTTGGAATTTGCGAAATGCTCGTTTTAGGAATGATTACCATCCTTTAGATGAAACATGTCTGTGTGAAGCTTGCACTGGCTATAGCAGAGCATACATTCACCATTTGATTCGTAATGATGAATTGCTTGGTCTAACACTCTTGAGCTTGCACAATCTCAGTCATTTAATGCGTTTTTCACGTGCTATGACCCTTGCGATTAAAGATGGATGTTTTTCAGAAGATTTCGCTCCGTGGCAGAAAGACTCTATTGCGCATCACACGTGGTAACGTCATTTGCAAACGTCAAAGGATTCTTTAGGGATGGCACCGCTTACCCTCGATTTGCTTGCTCAGTTGCCTGAGGCTTATCAAATTTATGCACCAACGGTAGATGTGCTTCCGTTGATTCCACTTCTTTTCTTTTTGCTTGTCTTCGTTTGGCAGGCTGCTGTTGGGTTTCGCTAAAGTTTTTTAGTTCATTCTCATTAGCTTGATATTAGAAATCTCCCTAATTGGTTTGTAACCTGTTAGGGAGATTTTCTAGTTACGATTAATGATTTTTGTTATTCAGGTACGAGCGAGTAGTTTTATATTGGCTCATCAATAGAGATACTTTGAGCAGGACTCTCCAAAGCTTTCTCAATTAAATCAGCAAGTAGTAAGGCTCGGGATGCTTGTAATCCATCTACAGCAGGTACTTCTAAGCCTCTAACGCATTGAAGAAAATGCTCGAGTTCAGCATAAAGTGGTTCTATAGATGTTGTGCTGACTTCTTCTACAAAGCCATCTGTGCGATAAAGCAATTCTCCATGATCAGCTGAATACCATTCATGAGCTTTTCGGTGTATATGAAGCGTATGATTTAAAAAATCTGTTTCTACTAAACTTTTCTTGCAGTGAGCACTGAGGGTTCTAATTTTTCTGTGACTCATTTTGCTTGCAGTAAGACTTGCTATTACACCATTGCTAAATCCGAGAGTTGCATTCACGTAGTCAATAGGATCATTTAAGCTGCAGCCTCCTACAGCAGCAAGCTTTACAACAGGAGCATTTGCTAATTCAAGAACTAGATCCAGATCATGGATCATAAGATCTAAGACTACCGAAACATCATTTGCTCGTTCAGGATGGGGACTATGTCGCCTTGCTTCTAAAACAAGGACTTCCTCATCAGTAACTACTTTAGTAAGCTCTTTAAATGCTGGATTGAATCTTTCTATATGACCTACTTGAAGCAACCTACTTGCATTATTTGATGCTTCTATGAGATCAGAGGCTTCTTTTTGACTTGCAGCTATTGGCTTTTCTATTAAGACATGCTTGCCTGCTTTTAAACAGTTGATTCCAACTTTATGATGGAACAAAGTTGGCACAGCAATGCAAACTGCTTCAACATTGGGAAGAAGATCTTCGTAATTTGCATGCCAATGGCAGTTGAATTGATCTTGTGCTAGATGACCGCGTTCTGAATCAAGATCTGCTACCCCAACTAATTCTGCATCTTTTAATAGACTCAAAACTCTTGCATGGTGCCACCCCATGTTCCCTATACCTATTACACCAACCTTCACCGGAACCATGGCGAGGGTCATTTTGAATTCATTGCATTTTAAATGAGAATATCCTCTATACCCCTTCTTTTGAAACTTTTTGCTTGAACATTACTTCTACTGTTTCAATTCTAGGACCTTTCATTGAAGAAATTTTAAAGGAAATATTATTAATTATAAGACGATCTCCCTTAGAAGGTACTTTTTGGAATTGTTCTAAAAGCAATCCTGCCAGAGTATGGTAATCATTCGCTTCAGGTAATGAAATATCTAATTGCCGATTTATTTCAATGATTTCAAGATCACCTGCAGATAGCCAAATATCAGGATTGCTCCCAATTTGCTTTAAAAAAGGATCTTTCTTTAACTCAATTTCATCACCAACTATTTCGCCAGTAAGATCAGCAGAGGTAATAAGGCCTTCCGTACCCCCATGCTCATCAACTACTAATAAAAATGGATTTCCTTTTTTTATTAAAGGAAGTATTTTCTCCAGGGTGCATGTTTCTAGAACTTTAGGGACAGGTTGGATGTATTTTTTTAAAGGTGTATCTAATTTCATAGTTCCTTTTGATATTGGATCTGCTAGTTGACGAAGATCTAATACACCAATTACATCATCGAGTGATTTATCAGTCACTAGGAAGCGAGCATGCCTGCTGAGGTGTACTTCTTTCATTAGTTGAGAGAATTCAACATTAATTGGCAAAGTAACCATCCCTGACCTTGGAACCATTATTTCTCTAACTTGCGTGTCTCGTAAGGAGAAAACACCTTCTAAAATATTTTTTTCATCTGGATGTAAACCAGTTACTCTTCCTCTCTCGATTAAAGTCTCTAATTCTCCTGCTGACAATGCTGATACTAATGAGTCCCATCTAGAATTTAGCCCGAGTATTTTCAGTAGAGAAGATGAGATTTTTTCTAATAAATAAATAAATGGCCAAAAGCTGTTCATGATTACTTCGAATATTGGCGCAATTCTTAGAGCTGTTGACTCAGTTCTATTAAGCACAAATGCCTTAGGTATTAGGCCTCCCAGGAGAGATGCAAGTAATGCAAAGATAAATAAAAGGCCTAAATTCCAAATATTGTCTGTTTTGAGTTGATTGGGCGAAGTATGCTTGGAAAAACTATCTATTAGCCACCCAAGAGTTATCAGAGAAAGTGTTACTCCTAGTTGAGTAACCATTAGAACTCTTCGAAGTCTTCTTTGTAATCTCAGAATTGAATTAGCTCCTGGGGCTTTTTCTTCAACCAGGACTTCTACACGACTGGGTCGTAATCTGAGCACAGCTAGCTCTATTCCAGCAAAAAAGGCTGGCAACGCAATTAATATGCCTATTAGAAGAAATTGCATCAATGAACTTGGTATGGGGGTGGCGAGGATCGAACTCGCCTAAGGCGAATTATGAGTTCGCTGCATTCACCAGATTGCTACACCCCCTTCAGGAATGGATCCTTGAAATGGCCTTTGGTGAATTTGAAGACCTTTAAGAGCAATAATAATTAGAAGATAAGTGGATTACCTAAGTCAATGTTCCAAAGATTTAACTTTCCTCATGAATTTACCTTCTGAATCTAGTGAAGCTTCTCGAGAAAAGCTCCTAACTCTTTTAGCTACGAAAGCCTATAGGTATGGTGATTTCAAATTAGCCTCTGGTCAAAAGAGCCATCATTACGTTAATTGCAAGTCAGTAAGTCTGAGTGGAATCGGATTGTCTTTATTGAGCAGAATGCTTCTTGAAAGGATTGAATCAGATTCTGTAGCGGTGGCAGGTGTAACTCTTGGCGGTGACCCATTGGTAAGTTCAGTAGCCATGGCTGCAGCCCAACTCAGAAGGCCTTTGGATGCCTTAATCGTCCGAAAAGAGCCAAAAGGTTATGGGACGGATGCTTGGCTAGAAGGACCGCTGCCTCAAAAGGGTTCATTGATAACTGTTTTGGAAGATGTTGTTACTACAGGAGGTTCTGCTTTAAAGGCCGTAGAGCAACTTAAGCAAGCAGGGTATTTTGTGAACAATATTATTTGCATTGTTGATAGACAGGAAGGGGGAGCAGAAAAAATTGAAAAAGCTGGCTTGAATTTGAAAAGTCTTTTCTTGCTCGGTGAGATTTCTGAAAGATTTAATGAGATGGCCTCATGATTTTTACAAGAGATTATTTATGGGATTCTTCATTTCCATTATTTAGATTAGAAGGCTTAGATAGTCGAAAGTTCCTTCACGGACAAACTACTTCGGATATCCTAGGAATCAAAGAAGGAAGTCTTATAAGAACGTGTTGGCTTTCTCCAACTGGAAGGTTAAATGCACTATTAGAAGTCAAACTTATCAATGAAAATTTATATTTTATTGTACTTGGAGGTAATGCTCATGAGTTGATTAATGGACTTGGTAGGGTTATATTTCCTTCAGATAAAGTAGAAATTATAGCTTGTGAAAATATAAGAAGAATTCAAATTATTAATAATGAAGAGTCATGGAAAGCAAGTACAACTGAATGGATATTAGGCGATAAAAGTTTTCCTAAAACCTTTAACGACTATTTGAAAGCTGATACTCTAAAAGTTAGAGAATGGATGCTCAGACAAGGTTTTTTAAATGGTTCTAATGAGGTAAATGGAGTCAATAATCCCTTTGAGTTAGGCCTTTCAGATTTAGTCAACTTGGATAAGGGTTGTTACTTAGGGCAGGAGACACTGTCTAAATTAAAGAATATTGGGAAGCTTAAACATCAGCTAAGATTTTTCAAGTCTACAAGAGAATTTTCTTTAAATGACACTTTGGATGTCTCTTCTGAAGATGGAAATACTATTGAAAAAGCTGGCTTTATTACTTCAGTTTTAAATCAAGCACCATCTTTGACAATAGGCCTTGCTTTAATAAAAAGAAAATATTTGTCTTTAAAGTGTCTTAATTTAATTAATGATTTAGGAACTGTTCATATAGATAAACCAATTGGATTTGTTGATTTGTAGAAATACTTTTAAGTTCACCCTAGTTATTATTGATAATCCACTCAGCTATTTTCCAGGTTGCAATGCAGTCATCATGATTGTATCTTAATATAGATTTTAACTTCTTTGCTGCTTCCCCCCCGGCTTTTAGTTTTTGCGATTGCCTCCACCAAAGTAATGCTTGTGCTCCATTTGCATCTTTTTGATTCCAATTAAAATTTAACCATTTAGCTACAACTTTTAAGCTATAACTGTGAACTGGTAGCAACCAACCTTCCTTTAGTCTTGAATGAATATCGATAAAATTACTTATAATCTTTTTTACTTCCTCTACATTTTCGCCTTGATTTTTACCTAGTTGTGAAATCGATAGAAGTTCGGTTTCACCATAATGAAGTATTGGAAAATCTGAAAATGAATTTAATTTATTTTTGATTTTCTTCCAAGCAAGTGATTCACTTTTTTTGTTCAAATTAAGGATGGGTTGATATTCGCTATCTTTTACAGACCACTCTCCATTCTCTTTTCTTTTTATAAATATGAAGCCATGAAGGAATTCATGCCTAGCGTCAGGATCAGATTCAATATCATAAATTAGCACTCCTTTTGCAGATATTAGCTCTGGTAAAACCATATTTGGGGTTAATTTTTCTGGCGATAGATCCCTTTGGACTTTGGCTTGTCTGATTAGTTGAGATGCAATATTTTCATGATTTGTTCCATAAGCACTTAACTTGCTTCTAAGATAGTCTTCGCTAGTTGATGCAAGTTCATTAAGGTTTTGAATACCTATTTCTTGAAGGATATTCTTTCTCTTTGCTCCAATTCCATTCACTTCACTTAAGTCACCTTCTTGGGCTGCCTTTTGATCACAATAATTTTTCCATGAGCAGAGAGTGCATTTCTTTCTATCCGAAGTTAGTCCAGGCTGATCTTCTTTAGATAAGTCTTTCTGAAATTTCTTCAATGCTTCGAATAATTCAGCTTTGATCTTTTTTGTAAAAGCTATTTTTTGTACTTCTAGTCCATTTTTACCGGTTGAAATCACAAGGCCATATTGCACTTGAACTTTTTGAAATTGTTCTAATAAATAACCCCAGAGCGCTAAAGAAAGGCGGTTTTCTCTTGTAAGCCTTTGGCCTTGTTTTATTGCTACTGGTACATATAAGAAATCTCCCCAATTGCTTTTGCCTTTTATTTTTTTAAGTAAAGGGGGATGAGCTTCGATATCTAAACCTAAAGGAGTAATACCTTTAAGTCGCATTCCAATGACCTCTGCTGCACCTTCTTGCAATGCGGATAGTCCTCTTCTAGGCTTTTCACTAAGAAACTCAGATAGGCTTTTATGTTGATGATCGAGTTGTAGTGCTCTGTGGGCTGACCAAATTCTTTCCTTACTGTTTTGATTAAGATCTAACCAAGCTTTTCTTTTACAGCGAATCCAACTGCAAAAGACCCTATCAGTTATTGTTTTACTTCCTAATATGGGAAATGTCATAAGCTCACATTAATTTGCTTTGTTGGCAAACTTGCTTAATTGATTTTTCTGCATGCTTAAACAAACCATGAAATTGCGAGCAGCACCAATTCAATTTGGCACTGATGGATGGAGAGGTGTTTTAGGTGTTGATATCACTATTGAAAGACTTTTGTGTGTAGCCTTGGCTGCCACTCAGGAAATGGTTGCCAGACGAGGTGATAATAATTCAGCTAATAAGGTCGTCATTGGTTATGACCGAAGGTTCTTAGCTCCTGAATTTGCAGAGGCAATAGCATCAGCCGTAAGAGCATGTGATGTAGAGCCGCTTTTAGCAGATACTTCGGTGACTACCCCTTCATGTAGTTGGGCAGTCGTCCAAAACAATGCTTTAGGGGCACTAGTTATAACAGCTAGTCATAATCCGCCGGAGTGGTTGGGCTTAAAAATAAAGGGTCCTATGGGGGGATCGGTTAAAGAAGACTTTACAAAATCTGTTGAAAAGAGACTTTTAATAGGAGGGGTAACAGTTCCTGTTGAAGGGGGGACGAAGAGGTTCCCTTGTCGAAAAAATCATTTAATTGGATTAAAAAGAAAAATTGATATCACTTACCTTATAGATGGAATTAAGAATATGGGATTAAAGGTCATAGTTGATTCAATGCATGGTTCAGCAGCAGGTTGTATGAAAGAAATTTTTGGAACAGGTTCATCTGATTTTCTACACGAAATACGTACCAAAAGAGATCCATTATTTGGTGGAAATTCACCTGAGCCATTGGAGAGAAATTTGTCAGAGCTTATTTCGACGATTAAGACTCTGTCGATTGAAGGCCATTCTTCGATAGGTTTGGTTTTCGACGGGGATGGTGATCGTATATCAGCTATTGATGAAACAGGCCGATTTTGCAGCACGCAATTATTGATCCCACTTTTAATTGAACATATGGCAGGAGCCAGGGGAATGCCTGGTTGTGTTGTTAAAACGGTTAGCGGTTCTGATTGTATTAGTTCAATGGCTAAAATATTTGGTAGGGAAGTTATTGAAAGACCAGTGGGGTTTAAATATATTGCTGAAGAAATGCTTGGTAGAAAAGTTTTACTTGGCGGTGAAGAGTCAGGAGGTATAGGTTTTGGCGATCATTTGCCAGAAAGAGATGCCTTATATGTAGCCTTGTTATTGCTTGAGGCGATTGTTTATGGAAATAAGCCTTTAGGAGTTCGTTTAAGTGAGTTAGAGAATCGTGTTGGAATTAGTTTTTATGATCGGATAGATCTTTTACTTGCAGATAACGATTCAAGAAAAAGATTCGAAGAGCTATTGCAGCGAGAACCTCCTACTTTTGTTAGGAACAAAAAAGTAGAAGAAATAACAGTCTTAGATGGATGCAAATTACGATTTGGAGAACGAAATTGGTTGATGTTTCGCTTTTCAGGTACTGAACCTTTATTGAGAATTTATTGTGAAGCTCCCACCAAGGAGGAGGTTGTAGTAACTCTGAATTGGGCTAAGGAATTTGCCTCTAATTCATGAATCAATTTATTAATAAGGATCTTTCCCATTCTCTTGTAATAGCGAGTACTAATAAAGGAAAGATTCAAGAATTTGAAAAGCTTTTTGTAAGTTATCCGTTAATCATTATAGGGCAACCTAATGAATTGGAGATTGAAGAAACAGGGAAAAGCTTTGCAGAGAATGCATCTTTAAAAGCTTTGGCGGCTTCCAAAGCGACTGGGAAACTAGCACTAGCAGATGATTCGGGGTTATGCGTTGAATGCTTGGACGGAGCCCCGGGTGTTTATTCTTCCAGATATGCAAATAGTGATCAGGAGCGCATTCTTAAGTTGTTGCGAGAGTTAAATGGTTCTGAAAATCGTAGAGCTTTTTTTTCTGCTGCTCTATGCATTGCTTCGCCAGAAGGAAAGATCTTATTAGAAGTTGATGGTCGTTGTGATGGACTCATTGTAAAAGAACCTAGGGGAGATAAAGGTTTTGGATATGATCCAATTTTTGAGGTTCTTGGAACAGGATTAACATTTGCAGAAATGACTTCCTTGGAGAAAACATATTTCAGTCATCGTGGAATTGCCTTTAAAGCATTGCTCCCAGGGATTAAAAAAATTTTTAAATTTTAAGAATTGACCCAACTTCCATGTAAACCATGAGGAATTTTTATAGGTAAATCTAACGTTGCCTGATGACTGAGGTCATTAGCTTTTAAAATAACCAATTGAGTTGATTGAAGCTGCCCATTCCATATCAAAACTAATACCCATCCATCGTCTTCATTTTGAGATTTATTATTAGGTATCATAAGAGGCTCGCTAACAAAACCTCTTGGTGCAGCACTCCAATAATCTGATTCCAGATTGATTAGATTTAATTTTTTGATTGCTTGTAATGGTCCGTTCCCATTATCTTTTTGCGCAGTAGCCATCCAGCTATATTTAGCGGCTTGGCCTAATCGTTTGGGATTCACCATGGCAAATTCACAGCATTGATTGCTTAATGTTTCTTCCTGAACCTGTTGGGTTTTTAAATTAATGCGACACCTTTTCAAAATCCCCTCAGGAAGTTCTTCAAAGTTGATTTTTTTAAAATCTTTATTTGGAGCAATTGTAGGAAAATCTCTATAAAAAATACTTTCTATAATTACTTCTTCAGCTTTTTCCCATGCATTTACATGATGAAAAACAAACCCAGCAGGAGCATCAAATGTTTTAGGTGCCTGCTTAGAAAAGCTACCGGAGTTCCTTGGAATTAACCAGAATTTTCCTGTCTCTTTTGGGTTGGATTGTAAACATTGTGCGGCTCCTTTTTGCCCAAGAATGAAAGGCAAAGGATTGAATCTTATAGAGTTCTGCAAAAATATTGCCCAATTTGGAGTAATTGCAAAATCATGGAGGAATGCGAATCCATTGAAGGTGTCTTTTCTATCACTTATTAGTTGACCGGCTAGTTTCCCTTGGGTATCAAATTCCATTAAGCGGATAGTGCTTTTTGGGCCTGTTTTGACTCCAAAAGTAACCATTCTTGGGTTTTCATAATGACCAGGATCAAAGCGAGGATGAGCGCTAAATGCTTCGTTCTCTGAAAGAACACCATTTAGATTAGATAGACCATAGGTCTCTAAGGTGTCAGGGTTTAATGCATGGGGGCTTGCAGCCTCCCAAAGGGCGAGAAGTTCTTCACCCAGTTTGACTACATGAGTATTGGCAATATTTTTCAAACGAATATCAAATGCATTTGTTATTAATGCACCCGATTTCTTGGTGCCAAATACTCCTCGATAAAGAAATTTCCCTGCTTTTTCTTCTTCTTCCCAAGCTTTTGTTTTTATAAAACGATTGCATAGAGTAACTGCGCCATTGTTGAAACGCATTGAGGAAATCATTCCATCACCATCGAATGGATGATGAACCCAATGTCCATTTCTTTCTAATCGACCTGGTCCATTTCTATAAAAAGTTCCATTTAGATCCTGCGGTACTTGACCATCAATTACTTTTAATTGGATATTCCTACATTCCTTTTCAACATTGCAATAAGCGCTAGACCAATCTCGTTGATTAAACCCTGTGTAATTTTGAGCCTTTTTAGTATCCACTTTATTTTGCATTACTCAATTGATCTTAGGTTGGCTAATACTCGCGTAATTATTAGGAAAACGCGAGTGATCTATTCGTTTGCCTATTGTTTACTCTATCTATCCTGCTTGTTCCAAAACTCCTTTACTGCTGGGGATGTCTCCTTCTCTTCTTGGATCTAATTCAATAGCCATTCTTAATGCTTTTGAAAATGCTTTGAAGCAAGCTTCCACGATATGGTGAGAATTTGTTCCATTTAATTGTCTTATATGAAGAGTTAAACCGCTGTTGTTTGCTACAGCAACAAAGAACTCTTTAACTAATTCTGTGTCATAGGTGCCAATTTTTTGAGTAGGTATATCTAATTCATAATTAATATGAGGTCGACCTGAACAATCCAGTACAACTTGAACTAAGGCTTCATCTAATGGAGCAATAAAATTACCAAATCTATAAATTCCACGTCTATTACCTAATGCTTTGGAAATAGCTTGTCCAAGAGCAATCCCTACATCTTCATTAGTGTGATGATCATCAATATGTGTATCTCCTTTTGCTATTACTTCTAGGTCTATTAAACCGTGGCTAGAGAGTTGATGAAGCATATGATCTAGGAAGGCAATCCCCGAAGAAATTTTGTTTTTTCCAGAGCCATCAAGATTCACCTGAACATTTACGTCAGTTTCATTGGTGATTCGATGAATGCTACCTTGCCGATGAAGATTCATATATTTAGTTGATCTATAAGATATGGTGACATCAAAATTACATTCCGTTAATGCAATATCCAGCATCTACGTAAATCGTTTGACCTGATATACCACTTGAGAGATCACTTAGAAGGAATGCGGCAGTATTTCCGACTTCTTTTTGAGTCACTGTTCGTCGCAATGGTGCTTTTTCTTCAACATTGTGGATCATGTCAAGTATCCCACCAATTGCAGAACTGGCCAAGGTCCTAATAGGACCAGCACTTATTGCATTTACTCGAATTTGTTTTTCAGGACCTAACTCTGCGGAAAGATAACGCACAGATGCCTCTAGAGCTGCTTTCGCAACTCCCATAACGTTGTAATTGGGGATTGCTCTTTCTGCACCTAAATAGGTCAAAGTTACAACGCCTGCATTTTCACTGAAGAGAGGTTTTGCATACCTACAAAGTGGCGCAATTGAATATGCACTTATGTTTAATGCCCTCTCAAAACCTTCTGAAGTGGTAGCACTATAATCTCCAATTAGCTCTTCTTTACCAGCAAAAGCAAGGCAATGCACCAATCCATCTAATTTGCCCCATTTGGTTTTAATTTCATTGAAAACTTCTTCAATTTGGTTATTGTTTTGAACGTTAAGAGGTAAAAATAGGCTTGGCTTGAGTGGAGCAGTTAATTCTCGTACTTTACTTTCAAATCTTCCCTTATCGTCTGGTAGATATGTGATTCCTAATTCTGCTCCACCCGCATGAAGTTGTTGGGCTATACCCCAGGCTATAGAGCGATTATTGGCAATTCCTGTTACAAGGATTCTTTTGCCACTGAGATCTAGAAGCATCTTTTCGAGGATGATTGAAAAGGGTTTGTTAATTCTCTCTTACTGAGGGTGCATTGAGGAATATAAATAAGAAACTATTTTTATTACACATAGCAAGAAGCCTTTGGAATTATGACTAAAACTTCATCAACCATGCTCCCTTTAGGGTCTGTTTTGCCAGATTTTGATTTGCCTTTAGTAAAGGTAGATGATCCGAAAGATAATTCTATTGATGACTCTTCTGACCGAATGAATATACATATGCTGAACAGTAAACCTGTCTTGGTAATGGTGCTTTGTGCACACTGCCCTTTTGTAAAACATGTTGAACACCAAATTACTCAGTTGAATGATGATTTTGGAGATACTATTCAATTGGTTGGAATAGCAAGTAATTGCTTAGAAACACATCCCCAAGATGGACCTGAATATTTAGCTAAACAAATAACTGAAAATCGATGGACTTTCCCTTATTTACTTGATTTAGAACAAGCTTTTGCAAAATCTTTAAAGGCTGCTTGTACTCCAGACTTCTTCCTTTTTGCTACTTCTTTGAATGGGGAACATAGATTGATTTATCGTGGTCAGCTTGATAGCAGCAGGCCGGGTAACAATATCCCTTCGACTGGGTCTGATATAAGGAGTGCACTAGACGCTATCTTGAATTCTCGAAAGGTTTCGATTGTTCAGAAGCCTTCAATAGGATGCAATATTAAGTGGAAGCCTGGGTTGGAACCACCTTGGTTTCAATGAATAGCAACTCAAGATTATTCAAAGAAAGTACTTGAGGCCTTAAGGTGAAGTTTATGCAGATACCACCTTTTACTCTTGAAAAACAACTGTCCAAAATCGGACAGGATCTTGATTCAGCTGTGTTGAGGGTTTTAAATAGTGGTAATTACATTGGTGGTTTAGAAGTAACTGCTTTTGAGAAATCATTTTCAAAAGCCATTGGTGTTAGTTATTCAATAGGCTGTAATAGTGGGACAGATGCACTGATACTTGCGTTAAGAGCACTTGATATAGGACCTGGTGATGAAGTAATCACAGCCTCTTTTGGCTTTTTTGCATCAGCTGAGGCAATTAGTAATGTAGGAGCAAAGCCAGTTTTTGTTGATGTTGATCCAGAAAACTATTTGCTAGATATAAATCTAATTAAGGGGGCCATCACTTCTTCAACAAAAGCTATTTTGCCAGTCCATCTGTTTGGTTGCCCTGTAGATATGACTCAAATACTTTCTTTGGCTAAAGAATATGGATTAAAAGTCATTGAAGATTGTGCACAAGCTGCTGGATCTCAATGGGAAGGGCATCCAGTAGGAAGTATTGGAGATATTGGTTGCTTTAGTTTTTTCCCCACGAAGAATCTCGGTGCGGCTGGTGATGCTGGAGCGGTTACTACAAATGACCCAGAACTTGCTCAAAGGATTAAAGAACTTGCTGTTCATGGAATGCCTAGAAGATATTTTCATACAGAACTTGGCTATAACAGTCGACTGGATGCTATTCAGGCGGCAATATTAAATGTCAAATTACCAATGCTTTCAGAATGGATCAAAAAGCGAAAAGAAATTGCATCTATTTATAAAGAGTTGCTAAAAGACTTGCCTGGGTTAGGATTGCCTCATGACTTTATAAATAATAGTCAGATTCATTCCTGGAATCAGTTTGTAGTAAGAGTTCAACCTTTTAGCAATGATCGAAAAAAAACTTTGGAATATCAATTTGATGAGAATATAGAAAAAAATTACCCAGCTTTGCCAGATAGTTTTGCTCGTAATTGGTTGAAAGCAAACCTCTTTGAAAAAGGAATTAATACAATTATATACTATCCAATACCTATACATTTACAGCCTGCCTATAACAATTTTGGCTATGAAAAATCCATACTGAAAAATACGGAGATGCTTTGCAGCGAAGTTCTTAGCCTGCCAATTTACCCTGAATTAGAACTTAATGAGCAAGAGTATATTGCGAATGTAATTAGAGAATTATTGTCATAAATAATAGTTATTTAATAATACTCTTTAAAGATTTAAGAATTGACATGCTCTATGCCAAGCTGTAATGCTCTTTCCGTCAAGCGGCTCCTCCCCGCTTGCAATGCAATTCTCAAGTTCTTCCTTAGTCATTTCTAAAACCTCAATATCTTCATCTAGATCTCCTTTTGGCTTATTAATTAAGGCTTTGATTGTTCGAGCTAGAAACATATGAATTACTTCGTCTGAGTAGCCTGGACAAGGAATCATTAACCCTAAAGAATCCCATTGAGAAGCTTTATATCCAGACTCTTCTTGTAATTCTCTCTTGATTGATGCAAGGGGTTCTTCATTTGTTTCAAGAGTTCCTGCAGGAAATTCAAGAATTCTTCTAGATACTGCAAATCTATATTGCCTCAAAACAATTATTTTTCCATCCTCTTTAATTGGGACTGCTAAGGCTGCTCCTGGATGCCGAATCATCCCAAAGGTTCCTTGAATACCAATAGGAAGCTCGACTTTCTTAATTTCAAAATTAAGTTTTTTTGAGTTTACTGAGTGTATGGTTTTTATAATTTTTGATGGTTCTGTTGGTGCTAAGGGTGCCATAACTTAATAGTTCCTAAAAGGCTCTAGATATTTTGATCATATTCTTTCTATTTGATTATTTGAAAATTGTTAGTCTTCCCACCCATGCTGAGGAGAGATCTTGATTGGTCTATTTGATTTTTTTTGGAGTGCTTCAGCCAATGGAATAATAACAAAATCTCTTTCTGATAGACGAGGGTGAGGAAGAGTTAATTCTGAACTTTGTACTTTGAGATTCCCCCAAGAAAGAAAATCTATATCCAACGATCTAGGCCCCCAATGAATTGAGGCATTGCTTCTATCTCTACCAAACATTTTTTCTATTTCCAAAAATCTCTTTAAAAGATCTTTTGCTGCTAATACAGAAGGATTTAGTTTTTCAAGCTCTCCCCCCTCCGCAACTAATGCAGCATTAACAAAGTTGGGCTGTCCTTTTGGACCACCTATGGGTTCGGTTAGATAAAGGGGAGACCAGTGAAAATTGATTTTTAAATCCACCCCAAGATTTAGTGAGTTCTTACTACCATTTGATTCCAGGAATGTATCAGTCCATACATTTATAACTTGTTCTATATAAGGCTTTGCCTTAATTAAAGTTAATTCTGGTGGACCAATCGGACTGTTAATGTTTCCACCTAATCCAATTGAAAGACTTTTCGGAATTGAATTGTTTTGGGAAGACATGCTCTAATGAGTCAAAATGATGATGAATGATCCACATTGAGAGATTCGATGGTTTCTACAGGAGCAGAAGCAAAGGGTATTGCTACCGATCTTCCTTCATTGGAGGAATCTAAAAGAGCTTTCCCATTGGCAGCAATCACTGGCCATGGGACTTTGAAATTAGCTTTAATGCTTGCTGCAGTTGATCCTGGCTTAGGTGGAGTTATTATTGCAGGAGGTAGAGGGACTGGTAAATCAGTTTTAGCAAGAGGTTTACATGCTCTTTTGCCTCCCATTGAGGTTTTAGATGTTGATGGATTGGCAAGCTTAAATAGCACTAGACCTTTTGGCAGAAATCTTGATCCTAATTTCCCTGATGAATGGGATGATGCTACAAATAAGCTCATTAAAGAAAGTAGGACATTAAAGGTTTCTGGAAAAGACTTAGAACTACCTACAAAAGTCATTCAAGCTCCTTTTATACAAGTTCCACTTGGGATTACAGAAGATCGACTAGTTGGGTCGGTAGATGTTACTTCTTCGTTAGAGAGCGGTTCTGCTGTATTTCAACCAGGTTTATTAGCAGAATCACATAGAGGTGTTCTTTATATAGATGAACTAAATCTTTTAGATGATGGAATAGTAAATCTTATGTTAGCGGCAGTTGGAGCAAGGGAAAACCAGGTGGAACGGGAAGGCCTAAGCCTTAGTCATCCTTGTCGACCACTTTTAATTGCTACATACAACCCTGAGGAAGGAGCTGTTCGAGACCATCTCTTAGATCGTTTTGCGATTGTGTTGTCTGCTGATCAGATTATATCTACTGAGCAAAGAGTAGAGATTACTCAATCTGCAATTGCTTTTGGCACAAGTACTGAGGATTTTTCGAAGCAATGGGAGGAATCAACAGAAGCCTTGGCTACTCAGTTGTTATTGGCTAGGCAATGGCTTCCTGATGTAGTACTTGGTAAAGAACAAATAGAATATTTGGTTAACGAAGCAGTTCGTGGTGGTGTTGAAGGTCATCGTTCGGAACTTTATGCTGCTCGAGTAGCAAAAGCTCATGCTGCTTTATGTGGAAGAGACAAGGTTGATGCTGAAGATTTGCAAATAGCCGTTCGTTTGGTTATTGCACCTAGAGCATTGCAGCTGCCACCAGATGAAGAGCAAATGGAACCTCCTCAACCAGAAGATCAGCAGCAGCCTCCGCCGCCTCAAGATGACTCTATAGATGATGATTCAGATGATGAAGAGATTGAAGACGAAGACACACCTGAAGATCAGTCGGCTCCGCCTGTTCCAGAGGAATTTTTATTAGATCCTGAAGCTTGCGCAATTGATCCTGACCTGCTGCTTTTTTCTGCTGCAAAATCAAAAAGTGGAAGTAGTGGAAGTAGATCAGCAGTTTTTAGTGATAGCAGGGGTAGGTATGTAAAGCCAATTATTCCCCGTGGACCTGTTTCGAGAATTGCTGTTGATGCAACTTTAAGAGCAGCTGCGCCATATCAGAAAGCACGCAGGGAGCGTGAGCCTGGTAGGAAAGTTATCGTTGAGGAAGGAGATTTGCGAGCGAAGCTTCTTCAAAAGAAAGCAGGTTCTTTGGTTATCTTTTTAGTTGATGCAAGTGGGTCAATGGCATTAAATCGTATGCAAAGTGCTAAAGGTGCATTAATCAGACTATTAACAGAAGCGTATGAAAGTAGAGATGAAGTTTCTTTGATTCCATTTAGGGGAGAGCAAGCTGAGGTATTGCTTCCGCCTACCAGATCTATTACTGCTGCAAAACGTAGGTTGGAAACTATGCCTTGTGGAGGAGGCTCTCCTCTTGCGCATGGCTTAACTCAAGCAGCAAGAGTAGGAGCAAATGCATTGGCTACTGGCGATTTGGGTCAGGTTGTTGTTGTTGCAATAACTGATGGGAGGGGAAATATTCCTCTTAGTAAATCTTTAGGACAACCTGAATTGGAAGGAGAACAGGCTGTGGACTTAAAACAAGAAACGTTAGATGTTGCGGCTAGATATCGCACTTTAGGGATAAAGTTATTAGTAATAGATACAGAAAGAAAGTTTATAGCTAGTGGCATCGGTAAAGAACTGGCAGATGCTGCTGGGGGGAAATATGTTCAACTGCCTAAAGCAACTGATCAAGCACTTGCTTCTATTGCTATGGATGCAATTAATACTGTAAAATAATATTTCGGGTATTCAATCTATTCGTATATATCTTTGAACAACTTGCCT
Source organism: Prochlorococcus sp. MIT 0603 (assembly GCF_000760215.1). Taxonomy (NCBI): domain Bacteria; kingdom Bacillati; phylum Cyanobacteriota; class Cyanophyceae; order Synechococcales; family Prochlorococcaceae; genus Prochlorococcus; species Prochlorococcus sp. MIT 0603. The sequence goes on from NZ_JNAW01000001.1 coordinate 285,246, forward strand.
ACACCAATTGCTGCATCTTTTATTGCATTAGTTAGATCTTCGTCATTTATTAGCTCATCAACTTTGTCACTTATCTTGTCAATCTTTGCTGTAAAAGAACGAATTGAATTAGTGCTTGATTTTATATTCCCAAGTACCTTTGGATCATCTATTGAACCTAAGATGTTATTCATATGATCCACTGTTCTTTTAAGATCTTCTACTATTGGTTTTGCTTTATTAAGCTCTTGCTTTGAGAGCCTAATCAATTCATCTAGATTTTCTTGGGTACTATCAAATTGTTCAATAGAAGCAACAATTTTCTTTATAACCTCATTGTTTTCAGCTTCATTTAGAAGTTTATTTATATCACCAGTTAGTCTTGATATATTCGTAAGGTCGGCTCCTTGTATATAGTCTCCTTCGCAAAGAATTAGTTTTGGTAAACATTTTTTCCCAATTGGTTTTAAATCTAATTTATCAATTGGTTTGCCTTGGCTAATAATAGAGATTTGAGCATCACCTCCAAGGAGTGAACTTGTCTCAATTTTTGCAGAAACTGGTTTAAATAAAATAATATCCTTGCTATTAATTCTTATTTTTGCTTGTACATCTTTTGGTGTAATAGTGATTTGCTTTACATTTCCTATTTGAATCCCTCTAAAAGTAACTGGTGTCCCTTCAGATAGACCTGTTGCATCTGTAAATTTTGCAGTAATAGACCATGTCCCTTTGCTCACTTTTATTCCTTGAAGCCAAAAAGTTAGACCTGAAAAAATTACCACCCCTCCTATAAGGGAGAAGCCGACAATGGCATCACGGTAGCTGCGACGCATAATTATGAAATCTCTTTAGGTTGCATTGGTCCTTCAAGACTACCTGTTCGGAACTGTTTAATGAAGGGGTTTTGAGTATTTTTAAAATCTTCCATAGATCCATCCCATTGAAATTCACCCCCATATAGCATTACAACTCTTTCAGCAGCTCTTTCTATAGTGCTCTTTACGTGACTAACTACTATTGAACAACCTTTTGCCAAAGTTGTAGTTTTAACTATTAAGTCTTCGATTCTTGTGCTTGCTACAGGATCTAATCCTGCTGTTGGTTCATCAAATAGTAATAGTGGCATTGATGTTGATGGCTTTAAAGGGTCATTGATTAAAGCTCTTGCAAAACTTACTCGTTTTTGCATTCCGCCACTTAGTTGTCCTGGAAATTTATCCGCAACATCATATAAACCAACTTCTTCAAGACATGAAGTCACAATATCTTTGATTTTCTTTTCACTAATATTTGAATTCTTGTGTAAAAGAAATCCTACATTTTCTCCAACTGTTAGAGAGGCAATTAGCGCTGGATTTTGAAAAACTAATCTTACATCAGGTGGTAAATCTTGGTCTAGCCTTAGATAATTTTGGAGAATTCCAAACAATCTTAAATCTCCAGCTGATGGCAGTAATAGCCCTGCTAATAATCTCAGGACTGTTGATTTGCCTGAACCAGATGGGCCAATAATTGCTATCCTTTCTCCTGGCTTCATTTTGAGAGTTACTTTGTTTAGTACAGAATTTGAACCCCAACCCATTGATAAATTATCCATCTCCACTACTGGTGAGATTTGTTTTTCTAACGTCTTAGTTGATAAATCTTGCATATCAATATTTGTTTGATTGGACTATAAAGTAGTTTCTCTTAGAGTTCATTTAAATTCAATCATTTAGATTCTGAACGTGTCCTCTCTCTTAGACTATTGAAAGAAAGGATTTCTACAAAGCGCAAATCTTTAAGATGGCGTAAAAAGAATTCCCGACGAGCTGGGAAATTAAGTTTTCTATGGCGAATTCAAAGACCACTTGGATGGCTTGTGCCGGGATTGGTCGTTAAGAGATGGATGCTTACATCAGGCTTTGGATTAATAGTTGCATTGTTTGGAGTCACTATATGGGCTGATTTACGACCGATTTATTGGCTCATAGAAGTAATGTTTCTTTTAATAGGAATGATTACTAAGTTTTTGCCTGGAAGTATTACTGGACCAATAGTTTTGCTTGTTGGTATTTCACTTTTGATTTTAGGTCAGAGTAGAAGCTTTAAATCAATTCAGAAGGCGGTAGCACCTGAAAAAGATGATGTTTTAATAGATGCTTTGCTGGCAAAAAGTAAACTTAACAGGGGACCAAATATTGTAGCCATAGGAGGGGGTACGGGCCTTTCAACATTGTTGCAAGGCTTGAAAAGGTATAGCAATAGGATTACAGCCATTGTTACCGTTGCTGATGATGGAGGCAGTAGTGGAATATTAAGGCGAGAGCTTGGCGTTCAACCTCCAGGGGATATACGGAATTGTTTGGCAGCTTTATCAACCGAAGAGTCTCTTCTTACAAGACTTTTTCAATATCGTTTTTCTTCTGGGACAGGTCTTGTTGGGCATAGTTTTGGCAACCTTTTCTTATCTGCTTTAACTTCGATTACAGGTAATTTGGAAACAGCAATTACTGCTTCCAGCAGAGTTTTGGCTGTACAGGGACAGGTGGTGCCTGCTACTAATGCTGATGTGCGTTTATGGGCAGAGCTTGAGAATGGGGAAAGAATTGAAGGTGAGTCAGCAATTAGTCAAGTTCGTTCTCCAATTGCGAGAATCGGTTGTTACCCAGAACAACCCTCTGCTCTACCAAGTGCAATTGAAGCTATAGAGAATGCTGAACTAATTATATTAGGTCCTGGAAGTTTATATACTTCACTTTTGCCTAATCTATTAGTCCCTGAGATTGTTGAAGCGATTCAACGGAGTAAGGCTACAAAGCTATATGTATGTAACTTAATGACCCAGCCAGGCGAAACTGATGGTCTTGATGCAACAGGACATGTCAGAGCCATTGAAGCTCAATTAGCAAGCTTTGGAATTACAACAAGAATTTTTAATTCTATTCTTGCTCAGAAGGATTTAGCTCCATCAGCTTTGCTTGAGTACTATCTTTCCAAAGGAGCTGAACCGGTTCAATGTGATTTGAATAGTCTTAGAGCAAAAGGGTATAAAGTTTGTACTGCATCACTCCAAGAATTTAGCGCTTCTTCTACATCAGTCCTAAGGCATGATCCTAGGCGTCTTGCAATGGCTGTAATACGTGTTTATAAAAATGATAGAAAAGATCTTTAATAAGCATCTTGCATTTCATAAAAATCTGGTTGTACATAATCTTTTCTTAAAGGCCATCCTTTCCAGTCCTCAGGCATTAATAGCCTTTTGGGATGAGGATGCCCCACAAAGTTGACGCCAAACATGTCATATGTTTCTCTTTCTTGCCAATCGCAGCCTCGGAAAATCTTATATAGAGAAGGGACTTTTAAGTCTCCATCTCTTGATAGAGATACTTTTATACGAACTTCTCTGGGATGAGAATTGTTTTTATAATCTTCAAGTGAAATTAAATGATAAAAACAAACGATATTCCTACCAGGACCTTCGTCATAGCCGCCTTGGCAAGAAAGGTAATTGAATCCATCGCTTTTTAGTTTCGAGACAATTGCCAATAGGGATTCTGGTTTTACATGAATAATTTCAACCCCAATATGATCAGGCTCAACAATCTCGTGTTCAAGGCATTCTTTCGTGAGTAATTTGCTTACATACCCAGCTTGAGGTTGAATTGAGACTTCTTCCTGAGGTTTATTCTCAGGGATTGTATTGTCTTGATCTTGATTGTTCTCAGTCATAGCAAATAATTTAATCTTGTGTTGTTTGTCTTTCTTGAAGCTTTGTTTGAATTGCTTCTTCTTTCCCTTCTTTTAAAGCTGCTTTCTGACTTGCTGATTGGAGATAGGCACCAGTTACTAATGGATCTATTCTTATCATTTGATGAGAGACAGTGAAATAACGATGACTTGGAGCTATTTGTGCCCTTTCAGTAAATGATTCATTTCCTACTTTTTTGCGTAACTTGATAACTGCATCGAAAATCGCTTCTGGTCTTGGAGGACAGCCTGGTAAATAAAGGTCTACTGGGATGAGCTTGTCTACACCACGTACTGCCGTAGTTGAATCTGCACTGAACATTCCACCAGTAATCGTGCAAGCCCCCATTGCAATAACATATTTAGGTTCAGGCATTTGTTCGTAGAGTCTTACTAAAGCAGGCGCCATTTTCATGGTTACTGTTCCTGCAACAATTAGTAGATCTGCTTGTCTTGGAGAACTTCGAGGGACTAGTCCAAAACGGTCAAAATCAAATCTAGAGCCAATTAGTGCAGCGAATTCAATAAAACAACATGCAGTTCCATACAGTAGCGGCCATAAACTGCTCAACCTTGCCCAATTATGTAAATCATCGAGGCTCGTAAGAATTATGTTCTCGCTTAATTCGTTTGTCACTGTAGGGGCCCCAATAGGACCACACGTGGCTGAACGAATATCTCGAATTGTTTTTGGTGAAGAAAAGTTAGTCAAAGGATCAGCTCCATTCAAGTGCACCTTTTCGCCATGCATATGCTAATGCAACTATCAGAATTGAAATAAAAATAAGTGCTTCTATAAATGCAAGTAAGCCTAATTTATGAAATGCTACCGCCCAGGGATAAAGAAAAACTGTTTCAACATCGAAAATAACGAAGACAAGCGCAAACATGTAATAACGAATATTGAATTGAATCCATGCCCCTCCAATAGGTTCCATTCCAGATTCATATGTGAGTTCTCTTTCTCCTGGCTCGCTTTTTGGAGAAATAAGTTTATTAGTTGTTAAAGCAAGAACTGGAACAGCCGCCGATATTAAGAGAAATCCAAGAAATGCGTCGTAACCCTCAAGAGCAAACATGATGCATTAAATACTTGTTTATTAGTCTTACACTCACTTAAGCGCACTTTCCTCGATAGAGTTAGGTTGTGTGAAACTCCAAACGGTGAGCGATGAACAAAACCCTGCATTAGATCCGACAAAAGCCGAGGCAATTGGTGAAAGTCCTATCCGTGCAGATGAAATATCAGATCAGGAACTTTCTGGCCTACAAGAGGACTTTTCCTTGAATAGGTTTCAGTGTATTTCCTGTGGTTATATTTATGATCCTAAGGAAGGCCTTCGTAAATATCAAATCCCTTCAGGAACTCCCTTTTTAGAAATTAATCAGGAGAAGTTCCGATGCCCAGTATGTAGAGCTAGGTTTGCTGCTTATAAAGATATTGGCGCTAAATTTAAACCTTCTGATGGATTTGAAGATAACGTTATATATGGGTTTGGGTTTAATACTCTTCCTCCTGGTCAGAAGAATGTACTTATATTCGGCGGTTTAGCTTTTGCTGCTGCTTGCTTTTTGTCCCTTTACTCCTTGCACTAACTTCTTCATGAATCGTTTAATCAACTTTTCCTTGAATTTAATTCTGATCTTTGCTCTTGGAATAACACTAACTGGTTGTGTTACAACAACAAGACTGCCTTTTGAAACTGTCAGCCCTTGGGAAGGGATTGAATTATCAAGTAATGATAATCCTCTTGATATCGCGTTTGTAGATGACAAGCATGGTTTCTTAGTAGGTGCTAATAGGTTGATTCTTGAAACTTCTGATGGCGGATCAACTTGGGAAGAGAGAAGTTTGGAAATTCCAAGTGAAGAGAATTTTAGATTAATCAGTATTGACTTCAAGGGTGATGAAGGGTGGCTTGTTGGTCAACCTAATCTTGTTATGCATAGTGAAGATGCCGGAAAAAACTGGACCCGTTTGTCTCTTGGAAATAAATTACCAGGAAACCCTTATTTAATAACTACGCTTGATAAAGGTTCAGCAGAGTTGGCTACTACAGCAGGCGCAGTATATAGAACTAATGATGGTGGTGACAATTGGGAAGGAAGGGTTTCAGAAGCATCTGGTGGTGTCCGTGATCTTCGTAGAAGATCTGATGGATCCTATGTGAGCGTTAGTAGTTTAGGGAATTTCTTTGTCACCTTGGATAAGGAAGATCAAACTTGGCAGTCTCATCAAAGAGCTAGTAGTAAAAGAGTCCAAACATTAGGTTTTCAGCCTAATGGTCAATTGTGGATGCTTTCAAGAGGCGCAGAGATTCGCCTTAATGAAAAACCAGATGATTTGGAAAGTTGGTCTAAACCGATAGTTCCATTAGTAAATGGTTATAACTATTTGGATATGGCATGGGATCCGCAAGGGGGTATTTGGGCGGCAGGAGGAAATGGAACACTTTTAGTCAGCAAAGATGATGGGAAAACTTGGAAAAAAGATCCAATTGGTTACGCAACCCCAACAAACTTTATTCGCTTGCTTTTTGTAGAAAATTCTTCGGGCAATCCTTCTAAAGGCTTTGCACTAGGGGAAAGAGGGCATGTTTTGCGTTGGACAGGGCATGCATAAAGATGGTCTTAATCCACAACGCTCTGTAACCATGCTGATACACCAGACCTAACTTTAGTTACACCCTTGTAGGATCAAGCAGCTAATACGCGAAAGGCTATGGCTGCCGGCTCCACCGGGGAACGCCCGTTTTTTGAGATCATCACCAGTGTCCGTTATTGGATTATCCATGCCGTGACTCTGCCAGCGATCTTTATTGCAGGATTTTTATTTGTATCTACAGGCCTTGCCTATGATGCATTTGGAACTCCTAGACCAGACACCTATTTTCAGGCTTCTGAAACTAAGGCTCCAGTAGTGTCACAACGCTTTGAATCCAAAGCTCAACTTGACCTGCGCCTGAAATAACCAATGACAAACTCTTCTTCTCCTTTACAGGCTGTTGAAGTCCGCACCTATCCAATATTTACGGTGCGTTGGCTTGCAGTTCATGCATTGGCAATCCCAACAGTATTTTTCTTGGGTGCTATTGCAGCAATGCAGTTCATCCGTCGTTGATTTACGACTTATTTTTTAGCTATGCAAGTTAATCCAAATCCAAACAAGCTTTCGGTTGAGCTGAACCGAACAAGCCTTTATTTAGGGCTTTTGCTTGTTTTTGTTCTAGGGATTTTGTTCTCAAGCTATTTCTTTAATTAAATTCTTCTTTAATCATGAGCGCTAAATTAAAGGGGCCTGATGGTCGCCTTCCTGACAGGCTCCCTGATGGCCGCCCAGCAGTTTCTTGGGAGCGCCGTTGGACAGAGGGGCAATTACCATTGTGGTTAGTAGCAACTGCAGGGGGAATTGCAGTGATCTTTGTATTAGGGATCTTCTTCTATGGTTCTTATACTGGTGTTGGTTCTGCCTAATCTCTAGGTTGGTTCTTAACAGTGATTTTATTTATTGAATTTACCCCAGTAATTTTCTGTAAATAAGTTAATTTTTTTGCGTGTTTTTTCTGAGACTTTATCTTTAGAAGTCATTAGGCTGTTTTTTAAAGCTTTATGAGCTTCGCTTTTAGGTCTTAAGGATGAGATGCGTTTAGCCATAGCTTCTACTATATTTTTTGCAACTTTTGCATTTGCATAAAGGTTATCTATAACCATATCTACACTTACATTTCCAAAGGCTTCATGCCAGCAATCATAGTCTGTAACCATAGATAATGATGTATATGCTATTTCAGCTTCTCTAGCTAATCGTGCTTCAGTATGATTTGTCATACCTATGACGTTGCATCCCCAACTTCTATACAGTTGTGATTCGGCACGAGTCGAGAATGCAGGCCCTTCCATAGCAAGATATGTTCCACCTTTATGCAGCTGACGAGCTTCAGGCATTAGCAATTCTCCTTCTTCCGCAAGTAATCTTGAAAGTGTTGGGCAAAATGGGTCTGCCATTGTGACATGAGCAACAGCACCTTCACCAAAGAAAGTTAATGGCCTTTGATGTGTTCTATCAATAAATTGATCAGGTATAACCATATCTAAAGGCCGGACTTGTTCTTGTAGCGATCCCACTGCTGATGGAGAAAGTATCCATCGAACATTGAGTGAACGTAATGCCCAAATATTTGCTCTATAGGGGACTTCTGTTGGAGTATATGTGTGATCTCTTCCATGCCGAGCTAAGAAAACGACTTCCATTCCTCCTAAATCACCTATGCGCAAACTGTCAGAAGGTTTTCCATAAGGTGTTTCTATGACTATCTCCTTGATATTTTCAAGACCATCTATTGAATAGAGCCCACTTCCCCCCAAAATTCCTAGCCTTGCATTCGTTAAGAAACAAAAATCATTATCTTGTTCCTGAATTTCTGAAGGTAAATGTTGATTGATCATCTTGTTTTAGCAGGAGGTGGTCATACCCATGCACTTATTCTGCAGCGTTGGATAATGAATCCCCATTTAAGACCAAAGTGTTTAATCACTTTGATAAATAGAGATAGTTCAACGATTTATTCTGGTATGTTCCCTGGACTTGTTTCGGGCTTGTATCAGTTTGATGAGGTAGCAATAGATTTAAGGAAATTGGCAGATAGAGCAGGGGTTTCTTTTATTCTAGGTGAAATTAATTCTCTAGACCTTTATGAAAAGAAATTGGTGTTAAATAATCGTCCTTCTATAGCTTTTTCATTATTAAGCCTTGATGTTGGTTCTGAAACTAATCTCGATAAATGCAATTCTGAAATTAGAAATAACAACCTTGTGATGCCTATCAAGCCTTTTTTAAAAGCTTATGAATGGATAAAGCAGTTTGATGATGAGTCTTTAATGCGAAGCTATGAGTCATTTACTGTTATTGGATCAGGCCTTGCTGCGTTTGAGATTTCATTTGCATTGAGAAATAGATGGCCTTCAAGAAAATTAAGATTGCAGGCTTTTCCTAAGAAATTAAATAAACGTTTGAAGAAATCATTGGATTTAGCAAATATTCATTTGATAAATCCTAAAGAGGTATTATCTGGACCTGCCATAATTTGCACAGGAAGTAAAGCCCCACACTGGCTTCAGCGCAGTGGCCTTAAGGTAAATAATTTTGGAAGAGTTCAAACTTCTTCCGCCTTCGTTACATCTTTTGGCCCAAATGTTTTGGCAGCTGGTGATTGTGCTGCGCTATGCAATAACCATCCTCCCCCATCGGGTGTTTGGGCGGTTAAGGCTGCAAGGCCTTTGGCAAAGAACATTGAAGCTTCTTTGCGCGGAAGTTTAATGATGCCTTGGCAGCCTCAAAAATTAGCTTTGAAATTAGTTGGTGCGCAAAGCACTTTGACTGCAGCTAGAGCATTCTTGATTTGGGGACCTTTTTTGATAGGACCTCACTCCTGCTTTTGGCAATTAAAGAAAACTATAGATATTAGTTTCATTAGAAAGTTTCAGAAGACTTCAATTATGAAAGATCAGGCTTATAACAAATTGGCCTGTAGAGGTTGTGCTGCAAAAGTTGCTTATCAAACTTTGACAGCAGCTTTAAAAGAATCCGAGCTTTCTGAGTTATCCGATAATCCAGTAGATGCTGCCTTAATTGATTCTTCTCAAGAAGGACTCTCATGGCTACAAAGTGTTGATGGTTTCCCTGCTTTGATTAGTGACCCTTGGTTGAATGCTCGCCTTACAACATTGCATTCTTGTTCTGATTTATGGGCAAGAGGTGCTTCTGTTTCCTCTGCACAAGCTGTGATTACACTTCCAGCTGCTGATGGCTCTTTACAGAAAGAAATTTTGACCCAATGTCTATTAGGTATTCAGTCCGTTTTAGGCCCTCAAGGCGCCAAGCTGATAGGAGGACATACGTTTGAATCAAGATCCGGTTTAGATGAAAATATTGCTATGGGAATCGAATTGTCTCTTTCTATGAATGGATTGCTTCCTAAGAATCGTAAGCTTTGGGGAAAGTGTGGATTGCAACCTGGTGATGACATTCTTATTAGTAGAGCAATTGGTAGTGGTGTTGTTTTTGCTGCAGCAATGCAAGGATCATTACCTTCTAGATACGTTGACAGTGCATTGCTAGAACTTTCTCAGAGTCAAGATTGCCTAGTAGATAGCTTGCAGGAAAAAACGTCAAATAGTTCTGGGATTCACGCTTGTACCGATATCACTGGCTTTGGTTTGCTTGGACATTTAGGTGAAATGATTCAAGTAACAAATAAAAGAAATTCTGCGCAAAACTTGCCTTTAATTAAAATAAACCTTTTCGCTAGTTCAATACCAAGTTTTCAAGGAGCAATGAGTCTCCTTAAGTCAGGTTATGAAAGCTCTCTTTCTCCTGCAAATAGCCATTACTTGGCTTTGCTAAATCCAAATAACCAACTTCCTGCTTGTATAAATCTTGTTCCTGATGCAAGTTCATCTGACGTTGGGGATCTGAATGTTGTAAAGAAGTTATTGATAGACCCTCAAACATGCGGCCCATTAGTGATCTCTTGTCAATCTGATTTGGCCGAGGAACTGATGTATGAGTCTAATTATTGGTATCGAATTGGCTTTGTTACCTCCTTGATTTAGTCAGAAGGTCATTCAATATTTTTCAAGTTCTATATCTCTAAGCCTTTTTAATTCTTTTCCTAAAAGTGGACCTTCTGGCCATCCATTTGCAAGAAGATCTTTTGCTGATGTTTTTGCTTTGACTAGACTCCATTTAGCCCACCATCGTAATAAAGGCTTCCAAACTGGTATGCCTAAGCATATTGCAATACCTATAGATTCCTTTTTCCAATTAGAAGATTCAATCTCATTACACCATCTTGCTGCTCCCCATTTTTGAATTGTGTTTGACATGTTTAGCGAATGAAAGTGCTTGGTAATTTGAGAACTTTCAAGTAAAAAGTTTTTCTGGCATTCTGGTATTTGTAATCTCGTTGCTATATGTAATGGATTTGCTGCCCCTGCAATAAATGCAGTTAAGGGATTGATTCCCAATCGAACTGCCCAGTGAACTCTCCGTTTCCATTGATTATCATTTTGAATATTTTCGTCAAGCAATATTAATGCACCCCATTGCTGCAATAGTTCAATGCCTTTTTCCCAATTCTCTTCTTTCTCTAATAAAAGTCTAAGCTCCATCTCAAGCCTTTTGGCGAGAGCTGGAGGAGTATTCTTACTTGAATTTTCAAGTACAGACAACCAAGGCCATGTCTTGATTGTAGAGGTTATTTGGTGTAATGATTCTTTAGAGAGGTCAAAATTTAGTCTTGCTGAATAACGTGCAGCTCTAATTATTCTGGTTGGATCTTCTGCAACACTTTTATGGTGTAGAAATTTAATTTCCCCCCTTAATATTGAATCGCTCCCTTCAAATAGGTCTATTAGTTTATTATGCCTAAGATCGAATGCCATAGAATTAATTGTGAAATCGCGTCTTAATAAATCTTTCTCAATAGAACTGGGCTCTATTTCGGGATTATCTGCAAGTATTAGATAATTCTCTATTCTTGCTCTCGCAATATCAAAGGAAACATCATCAATTTTTAATTCAACTGTTTGAAAATCTGGATTTAAACGAATGATATCGACTCTGGAATCACCAAGAAGGCTTTTTATATTTTTTGCAAGAATTTCTGCAGAGCCTTCCACGACAAGATCTACATCATGAATTTTCTCGATTGATTTGTTTTGAGTTAGAGCAATAATATGATCACGAACAATCCCGCCAACTAAGGCAATTCTTTGGATTCCAGCTAAATCTGCAGCTGTAACTAAATCTTTCAAAAGATCCTTAAGTACACCTGGAAGATTATTTTTTAACTCCCGATTTTCACGGGTCCTCATGTGATTACGAAATTAGAGTCTTTACTTATCATTTCCAATACTAATTGCTTTGGTCATTAGGATGCTCTTGCTGGATTAGTTCAATTGGTGCAAGCCTTGGATCAAGAATCTTTGGACTCATTCCATCAAATTTAATAGCAATTGATATTTTTTCTCCGCTCCCAAAAATATGAGTAATTTCTCCTTTGCCAAAGCTTGAATGAATAACTAAATCTCCTTTTGACCATGACTTGCCAGGAGCTGGACCGGAGTGACGACGTCTAATTGAATTCTTTGGTTCCTGCTCAGAGTCAATATGGGGTTTTGATGAATGTGGAGATCTGTCTAGACGGGTTAACCTCTCAAGGTGATTGTCTTTTCTTAGAGCGGTCCCCCCTGAAAGTGGCAAGTCACCCTCAAGAAGTTCAGAGGGAATTTCGGAAAGGAATATTGACGCAACAGCAGGCTCTCTCATTCCGCCCCATAGTCTTCTTTCAGTAGCATGAAAGAGGCACAACTTTTCTTTTGCTCTAGTTAAGCCCACGTAACATAGCCTACGCTCTTCCTCTAAAGAAGCTGGTTCATTTAGAGAACGATAGCTTGGGAATAACCCTTGTTCCATTCCAACAAGACAAACCACTGGGAATTCAAGTCCCTTGCTACTATGCAAGGTCATTAGAGTCACCCGATCAACAGAGTTTTCTTTGTTGTCTGCATCACTGGCAAGAGCAGCAGTAGCTAGAAAACCCTCTAAGTCAGAGCCTTCATTCTCTTCTTGATATTGAAGAGCAGCATTTACTAGCTCCTGAAGGTTTCTCCTCCGTTCTTCAGCTTCATCAGTTGCCGTTGCAATTAGTTCTTTTAAATACCCACTTTTCTCTAAAACTAATTGAATGATTTCAGAAGGATCTAAGTTGTTTGCTTGTGCCTGCAAACTTTGAATTATTTCTCTAAAAGCCAATAATCCTTTAGAAGACCGTCCTCCTAGAGTGCGGATGGCTTCTGTGTCTGTAACTATTTCCCATAACGGAATACCCAATTGACCCGCTGCATCTGTAAATTTTTGAATAGTTGTTTTACCAATTCCTCTTTTGGGTACGTTGATAACTCTTAGCAAGCTTACGCTATCTGATGGATTAATTAGCAGTTTTAAATATGCCAAAACATCCTTTATTTCTCTCCTGTCATAAAAGCGTAAACCACCAACAACAATATATGGAATATTCCAACGCACTAAAGATTCTTCAATAACTCTTGATTGAGCATTAGTTCTATATAAAATTGCAATATCTCTCCAATTAATATTATTATTAGCTGCATCAATAATCCTTAGCCTATGAACTACAGCTTCTGCTTCAGATATTTCATCATCACACTTTGTAAGCTTTATTAAGTCACCACTATTGCGCGTAGGTTTTAATACTTTATCGATCCTTTCTTTATTATTAGAGATTAATGAGTTTGCCGCTTCAAGTATATTTGAAGTGGACCTATAATTATCTTCAAGTTTGATAATGTTTGAGGAAGAATTATCAGTAACTGTGTTACTAAAGTCCTCTTGAAAACCCATTAATATTCTGAAGTCAGCGGCTCTAAAGCTGTATATGCTTTGATCCGCATCTCCAACTACAAAAACAGAACGCTTTATCCACTTTTTAAAAAGAGAGGGCTCTTCTCCATTGGTAACTAATAATTTGATCAATTCATATTGAGTCCAGTTAGTATCCTGGTATTCATCTACTAATAAATGTTTGAACCTATTATGCCAATATTCTCTAACCTCTTTATTTTGCTGTAGTAGTTGTACAGGGAGTAAGAGAAGATCATCAAAGTCTAAAGCATTGTTAGCAGCAAGAGCCTTCCTGTAAATACTATAAACTTGGGCAGTTATCTTACCTATTTGGCCTTCAGCTTTTGCCATTAATTCAGTTGGAAGAATACCTTTGTTTTTTGCATTACTTATTGCCCAACGAATCTTTTTAGGCTCAAATCTTTTGTGATCCAGTTGCATGTCCTGAGTCACTATTTCCTTTATTAAACTCTGAGCATCAGTTTCATCATAAATAGAGAAATGACGAGTCCATTTTAGTCCTTCGTTGTCTATGAACTTTTCAATGTCTAAGCGTAGTAATCTTGCAAATAATGCATGAAATGTTCCTATCCATAGATCTTTAGTTATTTCCCTGTAAATGCGATTGCGAAGTTGTCCTTGTATTGATATATGTAATGTTTCTAATGGTTGAGTGAATTCATTCTCAGAGAGCTTTTTAGTGAGTAATATCTCTAGCCTTTCTTTCATCTCCCTTGCAGCTTTATTTGTAAAAGTAACTGCAAGAATTTCTGTTGGATCAACGTTATAATCTGTTATTAAATGCGCTATCCTATGAGTTAAAGCCCTTGTTTTCCCACTTCCTGCACCGGCAACAACAAGCAATGGTCCTTCATAGTGATTTACTGCTTTAGATTGCTCTTCGTTAAGACCATTAAGGAAAGAAAGTGTATTGTTCATAATATTACTTTTTCTTGATAGATAGTTGAATAATTAAGAATCAGTTAAATCTTGATTTGCACCTAAGTTGTTATTTGGATTAGAAATCTTTTTTTGTTCATTTATTAGAACTTTAATTGCTTCGGCTATATTTTTTAATTCCAAATTTTCATTTATTGATGCTTGTATTTTTTCTTTTGATATCCGCAGTTTCTGCGACATAGTTGTAATTTCTTTCGTAAGCCTATTACTATAATTCCTCAATTCTTCTATGGAGTCATTGAGTTCCTTTTGAGATGCTTTCAAGGTTTCTTGAATCAATGCAATAAAAGGCTAGCTTAAAATCCAGAGAACTTATTGATAATTGAGGTTCTTCTTGAAATAGTTTGCCATCTTCAATAACTATAGAATGCTTCAGTTAAGAAGCGTTGCAGAGTGCCATCCCATCGCCTTATCTATGCTTCAAGTAGAGTTAAATTGGATCTTAGTGCTTTTGCATACTAGGTAATGGGCACTTTGATCACATAACTTTCTGGCTTTTTAGATATTCCAGATGCTTGATGCATTCTCACGAGCTGTAGTCACTGCTGATTCTAAAGGATCTCCCATTGGGAGTGCAGAGCTTACTATGTTAAGGAAATATGTTGCTGATGCAAATAAAAGAATAGATGCAACCCTTGCAATTACTCAAAATGTATCTTGTATAGCTGCAGATGCTATATCAGGAATGGTTTGTGAAAATACTGGACTTACGCAACCTGGGGGTCATTGTTATCCAACACGAAGGATGGCTGCATGCTTGCGGGATGGAGAAATTATTCTTAGATATGTAAGTTATGCGCTCCTTTCTGGTGATCCATCTGTTTTAGATGATAGATGTATTAATGGATTGAAAGAAACCTATGTAGCATTAGGTGTTCCTCTCGCAAATGCAATTCGAGCAATTGAGATTATGAAGATTGCAACAGTTGCAATTATGACTGAAACCAATACTGGAAGAAAAATGTTTGAAGGTATAAATTCTGGATCAGGTGCAGAGTGTAAAGATATTGCTGCAGAGGCAGCCTCTTATTTTGACAGAGTTATTACTGCATTGAGTTGATGGTGATTTTATGATTACCACATTTGTTTTTTATTTTGGAGGAATCGGAAAATGAAATCAGCAGTTACTACAGTAATTTCATCGGCTGATGCGGCAGGTAGATTCCCTACTCTTAGCGACATCGAATCTGTTAAAGGATCTTTTGATAGAGCTTCTTCTCGATTAGAAGCAGCTGAAAAACTTTCTATTCATATAGATAGATTTACTTCTGAGGCTTTAGATCATGTTTATTCTGGAGAAGGTGAATCGTATAATCAGGCAAATAAAGATAAATGCTCTCGAGATATTCATCATTATTTGCGACTGATTAATTACTGTTTAGTTACTGGTGGAACAGGTCCACTAGATGAATGGGGAATAGCTGGAATGCGTGAGGTAATTCGAGCTCAGTTACTTCCAACTACAGCTTATATTGAGGCATTCACTTTTATTAGAGATAATTTAGATGTTCCTAATGATATGGGCCAACAGTCTGCGGCAGAGTTTAAGAACCTACTTGATTATTTGATAAATGCATTAGCTTGATAAATAGTTCGAATATTTTTAGAAATGTCAGATAAGGAGGAAATACCTTCCATAGATAATATTTTTGTTGATTTTGTTCACCCAAATCCCAATATTAATCAACAAGCATTTTCAAATATGAAGAAATTTTGGCCAGAAGAGTCTATAGCCATATTGACAAAAAATTTAGATAGTAAAAATGTTGTGCTTAGGAGGAAATCTGTTAAGGCACTTGCTTCTTTTGGGAAAGCAATTGTAAAAGAGATTATTCAATTATATTTTCTTAGCAAAGAGAATATTCAAAGAATTAGTTGCTTAAAAATCCTAACAATAGTTGCATCTTCAAATTCTCTTGATGATTTAAGAGAAGAAATCAAAAGCTTAATTGAAATTGCTATAAAGGACGATTCAGTTGAATCTATATTAATAACAGTTTCTTTGCTCAGGCAGCTTGGAAATCAATCTCTGCCATGCTTGAAATCATTATGTAGGGATAATAATGTATTAAGAGCAAAAGCTGCAATAACTGCATTATCTGAGATAACTGCATTATCTGAGATAACTGATCCTAGTATTAAGGATTTCCTTGTTATGATTGCAGATGATATATCTTTGGATTCAATTGTTAGAGAAAGTGCTTTGGATGTTCTAAATAAATGATTATAAATATCATTATTTTGATTTAGACATGCCATCAAGATTTGATATGCATAGTTTGAGAATATTTTTCACATCTGTATCTTTTTCTTTTAAAAGTATATTATTCATGATGGCAATATGATTGATTGCTTTTAATTTCATGAGAGTCAATGCAGACTGTCTTCTGATTTCCGGACTTGCTTCATTTAATTTTGAAGCTATAAGATTGATATCCCATTCATGATCATTAAGGAATCCTATTAATTTAATAGCTTCTATCTGTACTTCTATTGAAGGATCATTTACAGCATCGCAGAGAATTTTTTTTGCCTCTTTATCAGAAAATAATTGAATTTGGTCTCCTAGAGCAGCAATAGAAGATGCACGTACTTTCTTATTTGTTGAAAGAGCTGATCTTTTAAGCACTCTTCCTGCTCTTGCTCCAATAAAAGAAATCCCCCAGCTTGCAAGTCCGCATTGTAATTCAGAGGAATTTGGTTTCGCCAAAACTTCTATTAAAAGTTCTGCTGCTTCTTCCCCAAAGATTGCCATAGCTCCTACGGCTGAACCTTGTACTACTGGATCATGGTCATGAAGAAGTGCTTGCAGCAGGTCAGGTAAGGCAGATGGATCCCCAATAAGTTTTAGTGTTTTAGCTGCTGCTCTTCTAACCGTTACATTGCAGCTATTCAGTAAGGCATATCGAAGTTCTGGCAAAGCAGACTTGCCAATCATGCCAAGACTTTCTGAAAAAGTTCGTCTTAGGAGGCCTCTCTTGTCTCCTAGACCAGTAACTAGTTTCTTGATTAAAATTGTATCTGTTTCAGGTTTTTCTCCATCCCTTAGTTTTTTTTGCAATTCCAAAGCAAGCTCGGAAGCTTCTTCTTCGCTCAAATCAGTTCTTTCCGGAAATTTTTTTTGGCTATTGATTTCTTTCAATTGTTTTTATAAGTAGTGATCTATTAAAAATCTTAATTTTAATCATATATTTATACTTGGCCTGATTTCCTTAACTGATGAACTTAGGGGCTTTTGATACTCTTCCAAAATTAAGCAAAAATGATGCTCTAAGTATTTTAAAAACCCCTTTACAAGATTTAAATCTATCTAGTGATTATTATAAAGCAGTTTTTCATCTTGCAAAATACCCCTCTCCTGAATCCGAAAAAGCTCTTTTGGATTTAGTAAAATCCCAATCTGCTGAGAAGCCTATTCTTCTTGCAAAAAGAAAAGCGATTGAAATTTTAGGACGAATGGGATCAAAAAAAGCAATACCTCATATAGCAAAAAACCTTAAGAGCTTAGACCCTTATATTGTTGAGAATTCAGCTTGGGCATTGCAACAAATTGGTTGCGATAATATAGAAATTCATAATCTTATTGGATCTTTATTGGAGGAAAATAATCAAAACCATAGAGTTCTAATTCAGAGCTTGGCAAAGATGGGGGCAACATCACAGTTATCTAAAATAAATGCAATTCTTAGTAGTGAGGTAATACCTATAGGTGTAAAAGGTGCTTCTATAGCAGCAATTAAAATCCTGACAGGCAAATCTCAAAATGTTGACCTGTTAAGGGATCACTTGAGTTCTGCTAATCAAAATGATCGCCAATGTGCAGTTCAAGATATTATTGATGCTAAAGAATATGACTTAATCGAAAGCATTATTCAAACTCCAATATCTCCGTTTTTCAGATTACGAGCTATAGATTTACTTTGGCCTGAAATTAGTGATGATCGAGGAAAATCAAATGCTTTAGATTTAATTGATCTTGTTTTATTAGATAATCCAAAAGCAATAAGACCTGCTAACAAGTATCAAAAGCAAAATGAAATTAAAACATTGATAAAAAGACTATTTAGTACAGACTTTTGCAAAGCATACTCTTCCTTGAGCTCTCTATTAGATATGAGATTTGATTATATATTCCCAGCTTTGCAAGATGAATTAAAGCGATTTAAAAAGGATTATGGAGCCATTTACTTTCTTTTAATACTCTTAAGAAATGCTCAAATTAGTGTAGAAATACAAAGGAAAAAAAGTATGGAATTAGTAGACTATTGTTTAGATAAGTCGTGGCCTGATTTTATGAAATTTAAACCTCAAGCCATATTATTGTCTATGGAAATTGACATTGAATTCTTTACTCAAAATTTAGAATCTTGGTTAAACGAGAAGGAAACACCTTATTGGGCTTGTAGATATGCAGCGTTGATATGTGTTGAGAAACTGGTCAAGAATAATATGCTTAATATTGATATAAAGCATGTCATTGAAAGAGTATATGATGAAAATAAATTTGTCTGCTTAAAAGCTAAGAAATTCCAATCAAAATATATTTAATATTTAGATTAACGTATTTTTTCAAACTCGAAAAAGCCATCCTCTAATCCCCATAATCTTTTATTTGTTTCAATATCGAATCCTTGATCTATAGTTTTGAATTTGCTCTTATTAAACTTCACCTTGCTCACTAAATATGTTTTCCTACCATCTCTCTCTACAATACATTTACCAGCTTTTTTTAAAGATCCAACATATGTTCCTTTGCTTATCTCTTTAAATTTCATTTGGCAATTTTTTCTAATTAAGAGATTTTCTTTTTTAATTGATAATAGAATCTGTTTGTTAAAGCCTGCACCTGCAAATCTTTCCGATGGATATATTTCATAGTTCTCTAATAACAAATTATTTTCATCAGTTGATAATTTATGGACAGCTTGTCTATACGGTGACCAAGGTGAATAGTTATAACTTTGCTCCGAATATAAGCTAATACTTTGAAACAACTCCCATGGTAGAAGTCTAAAGTATATGTTGATATGTGCGTATACTTTAGGCTGTTTTTGAGCTTGTTTCTTATTACTATAACTCCCACAAAGTGTATTCAGAAACCTAGTAATTTTCTTATCATGCTCTCCATTCATGGCTTCATCCTTATTCGTTAATTATACGTATTTCTGAGGCAAAGGAAGTTTGAAGAATTCCCTTTGATTCTTTTGAAAAAAGAACGGAGGAACGGCATCTTGTATTTGAGTTAATGAACCAAATACGTTCTTCTGCAATTATTTGCTCGTATTCGGTTGATAGAACGAAAGTATGATCTGAAAGAAATTTGTATTTTGAGATTGCACTTCCTTTTTCAGCATATCCTGCGCTCCTTAAAATAATTCCTTCATTATTAGAGTTTGGAATAGGAATCAATAGGCTTGATCCACTTAAAGTATCATCATTGCCATCCCAGTTAGATTCTCCTTCCCAAAAAATTTCGAATGGAGATGGAGTCTCGCGTTCTGAATATCCATTTTTTTTCAAAAAATCTATAACTTTTGAGTCTTCTTTTGGAATTTGTTTGATTTTGATAGTGCTAATAACTTCTTCAAATTGTTTAAATGCTAATGAGTGCCCACTTCTCATTGAAACCCATTCTCCTTGGCTTTTAGCTACAAATGTCTCAATCTCCATTTGTAGTATTTAATGACTCTTCAGAATCTAGTGAGGTTTTATTATTACTACCTTTTTGAATCATTCTTACCATAGAGTTAACCATCATTGACATGGCCATAGGGACTTTTTTCCCTGAAGGTGTTTGTGATGATCTATTTCCTGGCCTTTCGTTGGAAGAAGTCTTTTTTATAGTCATGCGGAGGAGGCTTGCTTAATAAGTTACGTTATCACTGGAAGCAGAACCTATCCTAAAGGAGGTTGTCTTTTTAAAGATTGATGTAGTGCTGCCACATGGTGAGTTCCAGAATCTTGGATATGGGACAATATCTTCTCCAAATATTTCCTGATATTCTAAAGAATCAATTAAAGAATCAATATGACGTTCAAAACCTTCCTCATTAATTAGTTTGATATTACTTTCAAACTCTTTGTTATCAATTAAAGGCCTTCCTAGAAGATGCATAAAACTAAGCTCTATACATTTACTTTGATTAACGTTCTCTAAATAATACTTTTTATAGAAGTCTGACTTACATATATTTCTAAGAAACTCTCTTATTGAGATATCACCATTCCTCAATCTTCTTTCAATGTCTTTTGGCCGCTCACTTTCCATTGGCCGTAAATTGCCAAAGACTTGTATATATACAGCTTGAATAGCCATAAGAAGTGCTTCATCACTATGTGGGTGGAATTGTTCGTAGGTAAATAGATCTTTAGAGTTTTGGGTTGATTTTTCTCCAATTACATTGTTTTCTTTTACATAATTGGCAAGCTTAAAAGCATCCCTAATCTGCGACATTCTATTTTTGCTTACTTCTCTTGGTTTAGAATTAGGATTATTTGTAAATAGACTTTGTTGGCCAGGCATGCATTTACTTCTGCAATGCATGATATATGTTTTCATTTTGCTCCCTGATAATCTTCTCTTGCTGTAACTAGTAGATCCTGAATTATATATATAAGAAAGGCGATTCTCTAGGTCATTTTTTGAGATCATTTTCATGAGGATAATTATTAAAATAAAAGGTATCTTGAATTATTTTTATTCATTCTAGCTCCGACATTATTAACGTTTCCATTTTAGCAGAAGTTTCCTTTTTGAATTTGTTAACATTTACATAGTTAAGTATTAATATTGAAGATAAAACTATAATTATTTCTACAGTGAATACAAATGCAAAGGCAGATAAAGGATTGTCCTGACCGCTGAAAATTCTACCTAAATCAAGTAGTCCACCTCCCATTAGCTTCCCCATCGCTCTTGACAAGGCTTGTGCTAGACCCCATACGCCTACGAAGGTTCCTGCTACTTGAGGAAGGGTAAGATCAAGCATCAAAGATAATGCACTGTTTGTTGCTATTCCAGCAGCTATGCCAAATATAAATAAGATGCCAAATAGTAAATTACTATTGCCAATAACACCACTAAGTATTATTAGTCCTAAAGAATAAGCAATCATCCAGCATCCAAGCTTTGCTGCTGAATATTTACCTATTCTAGGTATTATTAATAACCCACCAATTAATAATCCTACTAATGTGCCTATACCCCAATAGGCATTAAGCAATGTAGTTTTTGAAATAGGCAAACTAAATACTTCAGCACCGAAGCTTTCTAAAATTGGATCTTGAAGAAAAAGACCTAACGTATAAAAGATTAAGAAACTAAAGAAAATAAATATTTGTTTGCTTGAAGTAATTAGAGACCATGCATCTCTTAATCCTATCTCTTTGCTTTTACTAGTAAGAGTTTTATATGCCTTATGTTCACTTTTTTCTATGCCCCAGCATGAAAGTATTGCTATTGCGAAAATAATCCCACTAACCTTAATCATAAATTGTTGAAGTGTTGGTTGGAGCAAACTTGGATCTGTAATCCCATCAAGGTTCTTGGTTGTAATAGATATCGCTATTGCCCCAATTACAATTCCAATCGTTAGCATGCACCAAATCACACCAACAGCTTTAGGCCTTTCCTTTTCATTAGTCAGATCAATAATTAGAGCCAAATAAGGTGTTGTAGCCATTGAGATTGCTAACCCATATAAAGCAAAAAGAGAGCAAAGACCAATCACACTTATTGCAATTGCTGTTAACGAACCCTGTGTTAACGATCTTTCAGTTAAGAAAATTATGGGTATTGATAAAACAGCTAAAAAACAGAAACCTGCTGAGCCTAAATAAATATATGGGGTTCTTTTCCGACCTTTTATTGGCCAGCTATCTGAAATGTTTCCAAATAGGACCCTTGAAGGTGCAACCAACTGTTCAAAAGCTAGCCCACCTCCCACAAGAATAGCTGGGAATGCGAGTTCAGTAATCATTATGCGATTAAGCATCCCAGCAAAAATTACTGCTAGGCAGCCTAAACACCCTTGAAATAAGCTAAGCCTAAAGAGCTGAAGGTTTGGTAATTGTTTTGTGTTTTCCAAAAGAATTTGACCGAAATTAAATTATCTCACTGATAGAGATTAATAATTTATAAATTATGGTATTTAAAATCAAAGAATTGATTTTTGTTATTGAAGCTGTAGCAAACGTAGGCGAAACTTTGCAACATTGAATGCTTCTGAAGGAGAGCTTTTTATATATGGATGCTCTTTATTTTGGTCGATGATCATGCGTATCTTTTCTTCGACAGTTAATTTTTCATCATTTACAAAATCACTGGACCTCCAAGCCTCATCAAAAACTATGGCAAAACTATCAGCATTATTATAGTAGGAGTTAGGGTTTAGCATTTTCAGTTAATTTTAATCTGATAATAGATCATGTGATTAGAAAAGGATAATCTATAGATTTGATTTTAAAGACCTTGCTTTTAATACCTTCTTGGAAGATTAGTTTGAGATTGAAAATATTTTTCAAATAAGTATATTACTTCGTTTAGAAATTAAGGTTGTTTCACTTCTAGGGGCAATATTAATAAATATACCTAGATATTTCTAGAATCATCTATTCTTCTGAAATTAAGAATTAATGGTGCCAGGACGCAGATTTGAACTGCGGACACGGCGATTTTCAGTCGCCTGCTCTACCAACTGAGCTATCCCGGCTTAGAGCTAAAAAATAAGTAGCCATTATTTATCTTATATCAACACTTATTCCTATAAAAGAAATTCTTCCATTTTCGAATCCTCGGTTAATGAAAAAAGATCTTTCATTAATGCCTGGCTATATAATTCCTTTCCATGCAAGACGTGCAACCCCTTCTGCTGCTTGCCTTGAGCAGCTATGAATGGGTATGCCAATTTGTCTTTCCCTAATTCTTCTCCATTGAGGGTTCTTAGCACCTCCACCAATAGTAATTATTTTTGTTGGCTTTCCTAACTGCATTTCCTTCATTTTTTCCCAACCTTGTGCTTCGATTCTTGCAAGACCTTCAAGTAGTCCATGAAGATATAGAGAGTCACTAACTGGTCTTGGCTCAAGAATTGGTTCTAAATTGGGGTCATCAATAGGGAACCGTTCCCCTTTGTATAGAAGAGGTAGCAGCGTTAAACCACTATCTGATTCGGGATTAATTTGTCTACTCAATTCAATTAAACTTTTATCATTAAAAAATTTTTTAAGAACTGAGCAACCTGCATTGGAAGCTCCTCCTACTAGCCATTGCCCAGCAACTAAATGGTTTGTAATTCCTTTGCCTTTAAGCGGAAACTCTGCAAAACGTTTGATTACAATAGTGCTGCCTAAAATGGTAATACCTTCAGAAGCAGCTGCATCTGTTGCAAGTACAGCAGCATTGGAGTCAGTAGTTCCTGCTATGATTTGTAGTTTTTTAGGAAGATTTAATTCTTTTGCTCTGATTGATGAAATTTTCCCAATTATTTTTCCACTAGAGACAATTTTTGGAAGAGCATTTAGCCAAGAAAGCTTCTTGAAACTTTTTGGCCATGATTTCTTTAAAAGATCCCAGCCAAGTTTGATATTGTTTCCTTCCTCTCCCCATGTCCAATCATCTAGTAACCATCCGCTAATCCAGTCTGCCTGATGTCTTAGTAAGATTTCTTCTCCAAAAATATTAATCAAGTGAAATGCTCTTCCAATACCATCTGGAAGAGGAATGTTTGTGGAATGCTCTTGCAAAAACTTGTTTTTTACGATGTATTTTTTGAAATATGGCAATGCTTTCCCAAGAGCATTGCCTGCATAATCACACCCCATTAGTGTCCCTGAAGTACCAGCAATAGAACATCCAATTAGCCTTTCTTTTATCTGAGAAGGTATTTCATTAATTAGTATCATGCAGCTTTTTTTCCAGCCCTCGCAGTTCTCTAAACCATCTAAATAATTAATGGATGAAAAATGTTCTATCTCATATCTATTATTAATTAAAGCTATACGAACACCACTTGTGCCAAGGTCTATTCCTAGCACAAGTGGTGCATTGGATGACATCAATGACTTATTTATGATTTTGGTTTAATTCTCTCGATTTTTGAAGGACATCTTCCCATGGCAGAGTTAGATCTGGCCTCCCAAAATGTCCATATGATGCAATGTCTCTATAAAAACGCCCTTCTCTTTGCATTGGGAGTTTCCTCAGATTAAATTGCTCAATAATTGCTTCAGGACGAAGGTCGAAATTCTTTATTACTAAATCGGTTAATTCTTCATTCGATAACTTTGCAGTACCAAATGTTTCTACCAAAATTGAAACTGGGTTTGCTACTCCTATGGCATAACTAAGTTGTACTTCTACACGACGAGCAAATTTTGCAGCAACAAGAGATTTTGCTACAAATCTTGCTGCATATGCCGCTGATCTATCAACTTTCGTAGGGTCTTTCCCTGAAAAAGCACCACCTCCATGTCTTGCATATCCTCCATATGTATCTACGATAATTTTTCTGCCAGTAAGACCAGCATCTCCTTGCGGACCACCGACTACAAACTTTCCAGTTGGATTAACTAGAAAACGGGTTTTATCTTTGATTGGTTTTAGGGAAAGGTCTTTTGTTGCTGGCTTGACAACAAATTCCCATAGGTCTTTACTGATTTGGCTTCTTATCCCTTCTTCAGTTGAAATCCCATCAACTTGTTCTGTGTGTTGGGTTGAAATAACTATGGTATCAATTGCAACTGGTTCATTATTTTCGTAAATAACACTGACTTGTGTTTTTCCATCAGGCAGAAGATACCCTAATTGCTTTTCATGTCTTACTTTCGCAAGTTGCCTAGACAGACGATGCGCAAGACTTATTGGTAATGGCATGAGTTCAGGTGTTTCATCACAGGCAAATCCAAACATTATCCCTTGATCACCTGCACCTGTTTTGTCAAAAGGGTTTCCACTATGATCATCCGCATTATCAACACCTTGAGCGATATTTGGAGATTGTTGATCTAGGGCAATAAGAACAGAGCAGCTATTAGCATCAAAGCCTCCTGCTTTTGCATCGCAATAACCAATTTCTTTAATCACTTCTCGTGCAAGATTAATAAAATCTACGTTTGCTTTCGAAGTAACTTCCCCAGTAATTAAGCATAATCCTGTATTGACGATAGTCTCACAGGCAACTCTGCTGCTTGGATCTTGTTCTAACAATGCATCTAATATTGCATCGCTAATTTGATCGCAAATTTTGTCGGGATGCCCTTCCGTAACTGACTCGGAAGTAAAAACGAAGTTGCTCAAAGCTATTTATTTACTTGTATTTTTATTTTATAAGCTTAATGGAATCCTAATTCATTCCAATGGCTGATTAGTTGATCATGTTCATAGAGTAAAGGTGGCTCCTTCCAGCCAGCTGTATATCCAATAGCCAGTGAAATGCCTGCATCATGTGCCATTCTCATGTCTGTATCGGCATCACTAATTAGAGCGCATTCTGATGGGCTTAAACCCATTGATTTGCATAGTTCTATCACAGCATTTGGATCAGGTTTTGCTGGTTGATTGTCAGAACTCCAATAAAAAAGAAATTGATTCTCAAGTTGATTATATTTTAAAAACTCTCTTATTCCTTCATTTGAGTCATTGCTAATAATGGCTAGCTTGATCTTTTTAATTTGAGAGTCTTTGATTAAGTTTTTGAATCCTGGGAGAAGGCTACCACTTTTGCTTTTAATAGTTGATTTTGATATCTCTTCTAATGTCTTTTCAAAGACATTAGTTGCCATTTTTAAAGAGTTTGCCCATGTTTCTCCAAATATTGAAAATATAGTTGCAGTAGAAATTAAATTATCTCTTTCTGAAGCTATTGCAATTAAACCATTTGGATTAATATTATTTTGGTCTAATCCATATGAATTATATAGCATTTTCCTTAGAGAACTTATGTCATTTGCGTGATAATTTGAATCCCTAAATATATTCTCAGCTTCTTTTACTCTTAATCTAGCTATGGCAATTAAGTATTCTTCTCTGTTAACTAATGTTCCATCTTTATCGAAGATAACGCCACTTACTTTTTTGATTGGCTTCCCTCTAAGAAGGATCTCTTGCATTTGAGATTCCTAATTCAGACTTCCATTGATGCTATTGGGTTTTCTCCTTCTTCAGCTTGCTCTAATAGCATTTCCTTGTACTTAGCTGCCATCTCTTCTGCCTTGTCAAATACTTTTTGAGGATCTGTAAGCATATCTCCAGGCTCAGGTTCTAAGGCTTTTGTTGAAAGAGAAATTCGACCTCGCTCTGCATCTAGGTCAATAATCATTACTTTCATTTGATCATTCACATTGAGGACAGAATGAGGGGTCTCAATATGCTCGTGACTGATTTCTGATATATGGAGAAGTCCACTCACTCCTCCTATGTCAATAAAAGCTCCATATGGTTTTATGCCACGAACTGCGCCAACTACAACTTCACCTACTTCTAGACGATTCATTTTCCTTTCAACAAGCGCTCTGCGATGGCTAAGAACTAATCTGTTCCTCTCTTCGTCAACTTCAAGGAATTTGAGAGGTAGAAAATCTGCAACTAGCTCTTCTTTGGGTTTTCTGGTGCTGATATGAGATCCAGGGATAAAACCTCGCAACCCTTCAACTCTTACTAATGCTCCACCTCTATTCGTTGCAAAAACTTCTGAGTAAATCGTTGCATCTTCTTTCTGAAGCTGACGTACTCTTTCCCATGCTCGTTGATATTCAATCCTACGAATTGAAAGTGATAATTGACCATCTTCATTCTCCTCACTCATTATGAAGAATTGCCTTATTTCAGATGGTTGAAGTACATCACTAAGCCCTTCTACACGGTTAATTGAAACCTCTTGCATTGGCATAAAGGCAGCTGTTTTTGCCCCTATGTCAATCATTGCCCCTTTTGTCTCCAGGGCGAATACTGTTCCGTTAACAATATCCCCTGGTTTAAAGTTGTAATCGTATTTACCTAATAATGAGTCAAACTCTTCAAGCGAAAAACCGGCTCCGTTAAAGTCGTACTTTTTAACTCTGCTATTTGGATCATCAGCTGAAGGAATATCTTCCTGAGCAAATGATTCTTCTTCAGAAGCCTCTTGAGGTTTTGAATCAACATTGCCCTCAGTTGCTATTTCAGCTTGAGGATTTGCTTCTCCAGTTTCTTCTATCTCTAATTCTTTTGCAGGAGAAGAGGAATTGTCAGACATGTTTTGCTAGCAGTATGCCTATAAGGCAATGCGATAGTGTTTCCTTTGGGCCTGCCAACCAAAAGGATATGAGACACTACTCTACACCTCAGCTATTAAGCAATTGTCGCAAATTCCTGAGAAGGTTTAAAACTTTCTAATGTTTCAATGAAATCATTGATCCCATTGAACTGTCGATAAACCGAAGCAAATCGAATATATGCCACTTCATTAATTTCTTTTAAATGGAGAAGGATCATTTCTCCTAAATCACAGCTACTTATTTCCTTGTTATTGCGTTGTTGTAGTTGACTTTCAATTTCATCAACAATCATCTCGACTTTTTCATTGCTAATAGAAGTTTTTTCACATGCTCTTGTAAGACCATTTATCAATTTGCTTCTGCTATATGTTTCTTTAGAGTTACTGCGTTTAATAACGCTTATAGGAACAGTTTCCACCCTCTCATAGGTGGTGAAACGGAAGTCACAATTAAGACATTCTCTGCGTCTTCTGACACATTTCCCTGAATCTGCAGACCTTGATTCCAATACTCTGCTATCAGTGTTCTGGCATGAGGGGCATTGCATGGTGCCCTAGGGGGTAAAATAGTGTTTAATTTTACTTTATCTATCCTTTGCGCTTATGGAAAGGGGTAAAGGATAGATATATAGATATAAGGCTTGATTTTTATTTTATTTATCAATTAAGCCATTAAAAAAGCCCTGCTTTATTAATGCAGGGCTTTTTTAGTCATTTACTTGTCAAACTTCGGAGGATCGCGAAACGCGACAGCGAAGAATAAAGTCACTACTGCCAGAGTGAGAATAAGGACGTAGGAGAAAGCTTCCATAGGGATTTTAGATAGTGGCTAAAGATTCCTTGCGATTAAGCACGCCCAGGAACACGACGAGTAGATTCATCTCCAAGTTTTTTGAAGACACCAAATTGAACTTGATCTCCAATATCTGGATCGACACCAGTAAAGGTATCACGGTAAAGAGTTCTGGCAGCGTGCCACCAATGTCCAAATAGGTAGAGCAATCCAAAACATGCATGAGCATATGTGAACCATGCTCTTGGTGAGCTTCTAAACACACCATCAGACTTGTACCGATCTCGATCAAATTTAAATGATTCACCAAGTTGTGCTTTGCGAGCCAAACGCTTTACTACAACTGGATCTGTGAAGGTTTGACCATTCAACTCACCACCATAGATAGTTGCAGTAATGCCCATTTGCTCAAAGGAGTATTTGGCTTCTGCTCGTCTGAATGGGATGTCAGCACGAACATTGCCTTCTTTGTCTTCAAGAACTACAGGGAAGTTCTCAAAGAAGTTAGGCATTCTTCGTACTTCGAGGTCATTACCTTCTTTGTCAGTAAAGGAAACATGTCCTTGCCAACCAGTTGGAACTCCATCTCCATTGACTAAAGCACCTGCTCTGAATAGGCCTCCTTTTGCAGGACTATTTCCTACATAGTCATAGAAAGCAAGT
Organism: Prochlorococcus sp. MIT 0603; assembly: GCF_000760215.1. NCBI lineage: Bacteria > Bacillati > Cyanobacteriota > Cyanophyceae > Synechococcales > Prochlorococcaceae > Prochlorococcus > Prochlorococcus sp. MIT 0603. The sequence continues at coordinate 314,050 of NZ_JNAW01000001.1, forward strand.
TTTTCAGGGATGGCTGCGTAAGCTTCTGCTTTAGAAGCACCATCATTCATAGCTGCTTCAACTCTGCGATTAATTTCAGTTTTGAAATAATTAGAGTCCCACTGATATCTGGTTGGACCAAACAACTCAATTGGAGTTGTTGCTGATCCATACCACATGGTTCCTGAAACAACAAACGATACAAAGAGAACTGCGGCTAATGCACTTGCAAGAACTCCTTCCAGACTTCCCATCCTGAGATTTCTATAGAGTCTTTCGCCTGGTCTATTGGTTATGTGGAAGACTCCTCCAATAATTCCTATAAGACCTGCTCCGATGTGGTTTGCAACTATTCCACCAGCGTTAAACGGGTTGAAACCAGCTGCACCCCATACCGGGGCAACTTTTTCGACATGTCCAGAAAGACCATATGAATCGGAAACCCACATTCCTACAGAGGAAAGTGATACTCCGAAACCAAAGCAAGCAAGACCTGCGAGCAATAGGTGAATCCCAAAAATTCTTGGAAGATCTAAAGCTGGTTCTCCGGTTCGAGAGTCTTCCCAGAGTTCAAGATCCCAGTAGGTCCAATGCCAGATAGCTGCCAGCATCATAAGACCACTGAAGAGGATATGAGCAGCTGCTACGCCTTCAAAAGTTGAATACGGAAGAGCTTTTCCCCAGAACCCTAATGAATCAAAGTCGAATGAGCCGACACCTCCAGTGAGGTCCCAACCATTCCAGCTACTTGTAACGCCTAAGCGGGCCATGAATGGCATGACATACATGCCTTGGCGCCACATAGGATTCAAGACTGGATCACTAGGATCAAATATGGCCAATTCATATAGGGCCATGGAGCCGGCCCAGCCGGCTAGCAAAGCTGTGTGCATGAGGTGCACGGCCAAGAGTCGGCCGGGGTCGTTGATTACGACTGTGTGCACCCGATACCAGGGCAATCCCATGGGTAAAGGTTTCGAATAACGAAGCTGCTTAATGCAGCTAGACCCGATGATCGTAAAGGTTCTTCTAGCCAAGATGGGAAGGTTATGGCCAGCTGCAATGACTGTTGATATTCCAGCAATTTTAAAAATGGACTTTAAACAGTTAAAAAATCAGACTAAATGTCTTTCTTGACAGTTATTTAGCCACGTTTGGCCGAATGAGGAGTCACAATTGAGTTTCCATTTTGTAACTTTTCGAACCATGCCAACTATCCGTTTCGTTAGGGAAGGAAGAGATGTAACTTGTCAAAAAGGCGAAAATCTTCGAGAAGTTATCTTGCGGGAAGGTATTACTCTTTATGGACTTAAAGGCGTATTGGGAAATTGTGGGGGCTATGGGCAATGCATAACTTGCTTTGTTTCTATTGAAGGAGCGAAAAAGGGAGCATTGTCACCTCTTTCAGATATAGAGAAAGAGAAATTAAGTAATCGTCCGTCTAATTGGAGACTTTCTTGCCAAGCGCTCGTTCAATCTTCAGTTGTTGTATTTACGAAACCTCAATCTCCTCCAGGAAATATGCAGGCTTTGATCCAGGAAGCACTATCTAAGGACCTTCCAACTTGAACTCTTTATTTGGGTATTAAAATTGTAACTTTGATAAGTTTCTCGTTACAACATCTAATTCTTCAAGCCTTTTACATTCGAGTTGGCTCTTATCCATTTTATAGTCTTAAGATCTCTTAATTCATTTAGCGGCTTTTTGAGTTCATGGAAACCACCAATTTCGGTTTTATTATCAGCTTGCTTTTCGTTGGAGTTCCAACGATCTTCTTAGTAGGTCTATATATCTCCACTAATGATGGAGAAAAATCAAGCTTCTTCTCTGATTCAGGTAAAGGCAAGCTTGGTCCAAAAAACTAAGTACTTTTTAGAAAGTAGAAATCCTAAAGGTTCAGATCTAAGAAGGGCTCTTACTTAATTAATAGGGCCTAATTCTCCGAATTTTCAATTTCAATTTTCAAATAATAATCTTGGATAGTTTTTTATTTGAGACCTAAAGGCAAGCTTATGGCTGGAGATCTTGATATAAAGCCTTGGCTTCTTAATAAGATTGTTTTACCTCAAAGCACTGATCACGCAGGTGTTATGTGGCATGGTTCATATTTGCTGTGGCTAGAAGAGGCTAGAATTAATGCCCTTAGTGATGTTGGGCTTTCATATAAGTATTTATCTGATCAGGGATATGAACTTCCTGTAGTGGATTTAAGGATAAAATACATTATGCCCTTTTGGCATGGAGAAGATGTATTGCTAAAAACATGGATTTCTTCTAAGAAAGGTCTTCGATGGAATTGTAAAACAAAATTTCTCAAAGATTCTGGTGACTTGGGGGCTATAGCAAACATTGATTTAGTTTTGGTCGAGAAAAAGGACTCAGGTCATCATTTACTAAGAAAAAAACCATCTTATTTATCTCAAGCTCTTTTTGATTTGCAACATGGTCCAAATTCTTAATTAGATTGTTTTGGGAAAGTCTGTGTCAGCTATTGAAATTTTAAATTGGAGGAGGCATCAACTCAAAAAAGGTGGCAGAGCAGTGGATTTGGATTGGTTATTAGATATAGGGGGAGGATTAGGCTGGAGTGAGTTGCAAAGTTTGAAAATCTTTCAAAGGAAAACTTATCAGCTAGACATCTCACTCGAAAGACTCTCATCTCTTTGGCTTAAGCATTTAAATGATAAGACTCCTTTGCAGTATCTTTTAGGGAAATGTCCTTGGAGAGACTTTGAGTTAGAGGTAAACCCTTCTGCCTTGATTCCTAGACAAGAGAGTGAATTGTTAATTGATATTGCACTAGAAAAAATCAACCCTGCTTTAAAAACATCAGGTTTATGGGCAGATTTGGGTACAGGATCTGGTGCTTTCGCAGTTGCATTAGCAAAATCTTTCCCTGGATGGATTGGTCATGCAGTTGATTGCAGCGAGGGTGCTATTTGTTTAGCAGAAAAAAATATAAAAAAGTTAGCTGGAAATTCTCAGGTTGTATTGCATTTAGGTCATTGGTGGGAACCTTTAGAGCCTTGGTGGGGTCAAATTGATTTATTAGTTGCTAATCCCCCCTATATTCCAAGCTCCAATCTAGAAAAACTTGATTCAGTTGTATTAGATCATGAGCCTCACTTGGCTCTATGTGGTGGCGATGATGGAATGGATTGTTGCCGTGAAATTATTGAAGGAGCCATTAAAGGACTTTCTTCGGGCGGGTGGATGATGTTTGAGCACAACTTTGATCAAAGTGAAAAAGCTTTGAAGATTTTGACTGAAGCTGGTTTTGTGGATGTTGATTTTGCAACGGATCTTGAAGGGATTAGACGATTTGCTTTAGCACGACATTGGTAAGCGATATTTCTAGGAGAATGCAAATCCCTATATTCCTTAATGATGATCTTCTTCTTTTATTGAAAGAAGGCTCTCCAGTATTAATCCCAACTGATACATTGCCTGCTTTGGCGGCCTGTCCTGAGAATGCTTCTTGCTTATGGAAAATAAAAAATAGACCAATGACTAAGCCTTTTATTTTGATGGGATCGTCGTCAGAGAAATTACTTGAATTCGTTATGCCTGAGGCATTAGAAGATGCCTTTAAGATTGGATCTGCTTACTGGCCAGGCGCTCTAACTATTGTTGTTCCTGCCGTTAAAGAGTTAGTTGATAATCTTAATCCATTTGGCAGTTCAATTGGAATGAGAGTTCCTGCATGTGATTTCACTATTAATTTCCTTGAGAAGAGTGGCCCTTTGGCAACTACAAGTGCAAATATTTCTGGACATGATCCACTACTGGACCCGAAGGCTGTATCCAAATGCTTCCCGCAGCTGCCATTGCTAGGACCATTGCCTTGGCCTAAACCATCTGGTCAGGCAAGTACTTTGATTGAATGGAAAGCCCCAGGAAGCTGGCAGATATTAAGAATTGGTGCTGTTATACCTTTAGAGGTAGAACAGTGATGACTTGGCTTCTTCTATTAGTAGTCATACTTCAAGCTGGATTTCATTGGGTTCTAAATACAGCAATAGTTGTTACTTCTAAGCTCTTTGAGCTTAGGTTTCTGAATTTATTAATTCTAATTTTGATTGCATGGATTTTTTCAGGAAGAGGAGCTCTTAAAAACCTTAGTGATTGATCAACTGCTTGTATGCCGGCTAACAGATTTGAACTGATGACCTTCGCTTTACAAAAGCGCTGCTCTACCGCTGAGCTAAGCCGGCTTAATTTCATTAACAATAATTGAATGACGAATGTTTTCCAATCAGATAGCTACTCTTATCAAACAAATTTAATTCATTTTTAATGATTTTGAGTCGTTGATTTTCCTTTAATAAATATGATTCTTAGATGTTGTGAAATCTTTAAGAAGATGCTTCTTCTGACACCTTCGATATTGATTCACTATTTGACTCCTGTTGTTTCATTTTGATTTGTCCTGAAAGCGTTCTTTTTATAGGAAGATTTGCTACTAATGCAGTCATTCTGTCTTCTGTTTCAAGGCTGACTTCTCCTCCTTCCAAGTCAATTTCAACATATTTCGCAACCACATCAAGGATTTCTGCTCTCATTTTGTCCAAGAGGTCTGGACTTAAATCAGTTCTGTCATGAGCTAGAACTAACTGGAGCCTTTCACGAGCTTTAGCAGCACTTGCAGGTTGCCTTCCTAGCAATTTGTTTAAGATGTCTCTGAGGGTCATAGATTTTAGAAGATTTTTGTTTGCATCAAACGACGGAATTTGTCTCGAAGACCTGAACCTTCTTGAGAAGGATCAATAAGATCAATTTCTTCTCCTTTAAGACGTCCTGCGATATTGGAATAACATCTTGCTGCAGGTGAATTACTCCCAATAAGGGTGAGAGGCTCTCCTCTATTGGTACTGACTATGACTTGTTCATCTTCTAGAACCAAACCCAATAAAGGCAGCGCGAGAATATCAGTTACATCTTCGATGGATAGCATCTCTTGACTCTCCATCATTTTTGGTCGAACTCTATTCAGAACTAATTGAACAGGCTTAATGCCGTGAGTATTAAGAAGGCCAATTACCCTATCAGCATCTCTAACAGCTGAGACTTCTGGATTGGTGACAATAATTGCTTCTTTTGATGCTGCGACTGCATTCTTGAAACCATCTTCGACTCCTGCAGGGCAATCAATTAACACGTATTCAAATTGATTGCTTAGCATGCCAACTATTTTGACCATGTCCTCTGGCTTAAGCCAATCAAGCATTCTTGGATTGCCAGCAGGAAGCAAAGAGAGGTTTGGTTCCTGTTTATGTTTAACTAATGCTTGATCAAGACGACAAGTCTCTTCAAGAACCTCTTGTGCTGTATAAACGATTCGATTTTCTAGACCTAATAATAGATCCAGATTACGAAGACCAAAATCAGCATCTAGTACAGCAGTTGGAGAACCTTTTCTAGCCAGGGAAATGCCGAGGTTTGCTGTGAGAGTTGTCTTGCCTACTCCACCTTTGCCTGAGCAGATAAGGATCACTCTTGTATCTAACGTCACGGACCTCTTCGAAGTTGAATAATTTTAATTGGATTTCACCTAATAACAATGTTAATTATGCAAAATCTTAAATTCAGTTATCGAATGATTACTCTTCCTTCTGATATTGCAAGCATTCTTGTTTAACTGGATGTCTTTTTTTATATTGTTGTTGCGGGTTTAATGACAATTACATCATCCTCTAAGCGTGCTTCTTCAGCTAAACCCTCTTCAGGCTTCTCTTTAGGCCCTCTTGCTACTTTGTTTGCGATTCTCAATTGAACTGGCCTTAATTGAAGGGCGGTTATTTTGGCCTTTATATTTCCATTTTTCCCTGCGTGAGCTATTCCCAATAGCCTTCCCCAAATCATTACATTCCCACCAGCTAATACAGAAGCACCAGGATTTACATCTCCAACAATAAGCACATCATTATTTACGGCTAAGACTTCACCGGACCTAAGAGTACCTTGATGTAAAAATATTGTTGAAGAATCATTTTTACTTTTAAAGTCATTATTTGAATCTTTAGAGTTGATTCTTTGTTTTAATGTGCTCTCTTTAGGGTTAAGCAATGTCTTAAATCCTAAGCCAGAAGCACTTATAATAGTTTGTGGATTAGTTGACTCAATATTAATGATTTGAATTTTTTGCTTTTGACAAACTTTATTGATAAAAATTATATCCTTTGAAGTAAAAGTAGCCTCACCTAAGTCGAATGTTATTTTATCTTTTTTATAATCTTTTAAATTTAACTCAATCTTATCACGCCAGTTCTTCTTAAGAACAGAGCTGAAAATAACTTTATCTCTTTTTGAATCAATTTCCATGATGTTATTAGAATTAACCATAAGCTTGCTTATCTCTTAATTCTAATAATTTTTTCTTAAGTTCACTTTCGATTCCCTTTGGATAAATTAACCATGCTGTTTTTGATGGGCTAATTAATCTATCTATTAAAAATGATTCTTTCTCAAGGGCTTTTAATTGTTTGCCATCCCAAACTCTAAGACCGCTTTTATAAGGCTGATATCCAAAGAATTTATTATGCCGTAACCCACAACAAATAATCGGGTCTAGATTGATTTTCTCAGCAAGATTTCTTGTTATTACAAGAGCTTCTAATTGAAAATCTGTTCCTAAGTCTTCTATATTAGTTGCTTTTAAGAGTTTCCTGTTAAGAAAATTGCTGCACAGACTTTTTAAAGGCTCTGGTGCATCTTCTTTCCACCTTGAAAGATGGTAAAGAGTACGCATATCGTCATTTGCTAGAAAAGTTTCAAGATTAATTTTCTTTGGATCCCAAAGCCATTTTGCTAAGCAATTGTCAACCCAGACTTTTTTCTCTCCAAATTGTCTAGCAGTTTCAATTATTTTTTCTAAAAGCCAATTACTTACTTCATTTAGCCTATGATTATATATTGCTCTATACATTAAATTCCTTACTATTAAATAATGCTCTACAGCCATTAAACCTTTTGGATCTATCGCAAGATCACCATCAGGAGCAAGTGTTAGTGCTGAGAGAATTCGTTCTAAATCAATTTTCCCATAATGTGCACCTATGCTATGACTATCTCTCATTAAATAATCAAGACGATCACAATCTAATTGGCTACTGACTAAAGACCTTATTAATTTGCAATCAATTTCTTTTCCTGCTATTAGATCAGCAACTTGACTACTTAGACTTGGGTTGAGATCATTTAAGCTTTGATATATCTCTAGGCTCTCATTAATGACTTTTGCAGACCATTCTTCATGTTTTAGCCCAAACATACCCTCACTTGTATGACTTAATGGTCCATGGCCAATATCATGTAAAAGTGCAGAAGCATATAGCAAGGCATTGTACTTCTCTAACTTTGGGTTAATTCTTAATATCTTTTTAAATGCCCTTCTTGCAATATGAAAAACCCCAAGCGAGTGACTAAATCGACTGGACTCTGCTCCATGAAATGTTAGAGAAGCTGGCCCAAGTTGTTTGATCCTTCTTAGTCTTTGGAATGGTGGTGAATCGACTAATCTAATTATCATCCTTTCCTCTGGAATCTCATCGTCAAGAGTTATTCCTTGATGTATAGGATCGTAATAAGTTCTTTTTGACATTAATTATTAAATAAAATCAAGTGTCTATCTTCTTTGGATCGGAGGAAATATTATCTACCAGCTTATTTTCTTTTGAATCGGATGAAATATTATTCTCCAACTTATTTTCTTTTGGATTGGAAGAAATATTATTTTCAAGTTCAATTTCTTCTGTATTTTGTTCTATTTTTTGAAGATCAAGATTTGCTTCCATAAATAATTCAGCATCTTGTAACCACCTATCCTCTGGTCCTCCAGGGTTTAGAGGTTCAGGCATTTCAAGATATCGGTCAGGTTCTATTCCTAGATTTTGAATGTCTCTACCAGATGGGGTTAGATAGCTAGCAACAGTTAAGGCTAGTCCACTGCCATCGCTCAAATTTGTAAGCGATTGAATTAGACCTTTGCCAAAGGTCCTTGAACCTAGTAAAACAGATCTCTCATTATCTTGGAGCGCTCCTGCGAGGATTTCGCTGGCACTAGCTGTGCCACTATTCACTAATGTAACTAAAGGGCCGTCATAAAGAGTATCTTTGCTTGAAGGAATTGGGTCTTTTATTTCATCGCGGTTTTTTGTCTCAACAATTGGCTTTTCACTTAAAAACCCATCTGCTACTGCAAGGCCTGAACTAACTAATCCTCCTGAATTATTACGTAAATCCAATACAATACCTTCTACATCTTTTTCCGAAAGCTCTTTTAAAGCCTCTTTTACATCTTCAGGCACTCCTTCGCTGAATTGAGTGATTCTTACATACCCAAGAGTGTGCTTTTCCGTTCTGATTCGCTTTGTTCTTACTGGTCTTAAATCAACACTTCTTCTTTCAAGAATAATTTCCTTAATTTCTTGATCTGGCGTTTCAATCTCCAATAAAACCTTTGAACCACTCTCCCCTCTTAATTTGGATGCTGTTGCTTCTAATCCAAGTCTCTTTGGAGAATTATTATCAACTTTCCGAAGTAAGGATCCACTAGGGATTTCTGCATCTGCCGCTGGAGAACCTTCTAAAGGAGCTATTACAACAATCTCTCCATCATTACTTCTTGCACCTAGCTGTAGTCCTACTCCATTTATTTCACTGCCAATATTGCTTTCTTTTAAGGCTTTGTAATCAGCTGGTCGCAAAAGTCTTGTATATGGATCTCCTAAAGGTAGAAGCATTGTCTCAATAGCTGAATATGCTTCATCTGATGTAGAAATTGGTTTTTCGAGAGCTTGTTGCCGTAATCGACGCCATTGAACATCATTGAATTTGTCAGGATTTAAAAACCCCTCGTTTACTAAGTTCCAGGTTTCTAAGACAAGTTGCTGCCCATCATTAAGGGCGAAAACAGGTGCTGCTCCTAGGGAGAAAATAAGTAAGCAAGTGATTAGTCCAGCAATGATTTGCCGAAAATATTTTGAACAGGTTTTTACAGTTGGAAGCATTGGATTAATCAATTGCACGAACCATGGGGCACATTCAGTAGAGTGTTGTTATTAAGTATCAAGCTCATCTGATCAATGGCAAATTCCTCACCTGTCTACGATTGGTTTCAGGAACGGCTTGAAATTCAAGACATCGCAGATGATGTCACTTCAAAATACGTACCTCCACATGTAAACATCTTTTATTGTCTTGGAGGCATCACACTTGTCTGCTTCTTGATTCAATTTGCAACTGGGTTTGCAATGACTTTTTATTACAAGCCCACTGTCACTGAAGCTTATAACTCAGTCAGTTATTTAATGACAGATGTAAGTTTTGGTTGGTTGATTAGATCAGTGCATCGTTGGAGTGCCTCAATGATGGTGTTGATGCTGATTTTGCATGTTTTTAGAGTTTATTTGACAGGTGGGTTTAAAAGGCCAAGAGAGCTTACTTGGGTTACAGGGGTAGTAATGGCTGTAATTACAGTAGCTTTTGGTGTTACTGGATATTCATTGCCTTGGGATCAGGTAGGTTATTGGGCTGTAAAGATTGTTTCAGGTGTGCCTGCTGCAATCCCAGTTATTGGAGACTTTATGGTTGAACTGTTAAGAGGCGGGGAAAGCGTAGGGCAAACAACACTTACTCGCTTTTATAGTCTGCATACTTTTGTATTGCCATGGACACTTGCCATTTTTATGCTCATGCATTTCCTAATGATAAGAAAACAGGGAATATCAGGACCTCTATAAATTAGATTTTCAAAATAAAAGATTTTTGAGCCCTTATTCGCAACTTTTATCTAAAAAATCACTTTTCTTTCAATTATGTCAACTCTTAAGAAGCCAGATTTATCAGATACAAAACTAAGAGCCAAACTCGCAAAAGGTATGGGCCATAATTATTATGGAGAGCCTGCTTGGCCAAATGACCTCCTGTATATATTTCCTGTAGTAATTCTTGGAACTATAGCTTGCATAGTAGGCCTAGCAGTATTAGACCCAGCTTTTCTTGGTGATAAAGCAAATCCTTTTGCTACCCCCTTGGAAATTTTGCCTGAGTGGTACTTATACCCAGTCTTTCAAATTCTAAGAGTCGTTCCCAATAAGCTTCTTGGGATTGCATTGCAAACCCTTATACCTCTTGGCTTAATGCTTATTCCTTTTATAGAAAATGTAAATAAGTTCTCCAATCCTTTTAGAAGGCCTGTAGCAATGACTTTCTTCTTGTTTGGTACTTTATTGACAATATATTTGGGGATCGGCGCATGTTTGCCTATTGATAAGTCTTTGACCTTGGGCCTTTTTTAAGTTTAATTTTTATTGGTTTAAATCAAGCATTGAAACATCTTGAGGGGATACCTTGAGAAAATGATGCATTAAAAGAAAACCTACAATTGTCCATGTTTGATATGTTCTTGATTGTTGTCCCACCCATGTACCAGTAGGGCCATCAAAATACTCCGCCCATTTTTGCTTGGGTAATTGATTTAATTGGCTCCAATAGCATTCCTCTAATAAAGATCTCATTTGTCCCATTAGCAGTACATCTGCCTGAGGATATCTTTGTTCATGTAGAAGAATTGAAGCTCCAAAGAACCACAGGATGCTTGGCCAATGCCCACCATTATGGTAACTCCAGGGCCAATTTTTTGGGTCTGAGCCTGTTTTATTTTGCCATTCCTCTACTTCCATGGGCGGATGACATATTCTCATAGGCATTTGAGCCATTAAATGTGATCGATTATGGAGTACTAATCTAAAGAGTGCCCGCTGTTGAGGTGCAGTTAAGACTCCAAACATGCATGCAAGAGAGTTGCCAAGGCTATAAAAGCGAAAGTCTGGCCTGCCTGTTCGAATATTCCCAATAAGATAACCTCCTCTGTTTTCCAGCCAATCTTGGAGCCAAGGAGGAACTATTTGTGGTTGGACGTTAAATTCGTTCTGATGTTGATCTTCTCCATATTGTTCGGTGGGTCTTCGCCTCAGTACTTGCATTGTTTTGCTTGTAACCCAATAATGCTTTAAAAGGAATTGACGAAGGTCATGAACCCATTGTCTAGTAAGCAAAAGTCTTTGATCTAGTAAACGACTTACTTGATGCTTACTACTTAAATCCATTAGCTCTATGCAACTACTTAACGATGCATAAAGAAGAACTTCTACTTCTAGAGGAGCGCCCCAGACATCCATGGGACGATCAATCATAAATGAACAATCAGGAACAAAAAGGACTGGAGTCCCTTCAAAAGTTGGATGCAAAACTAGATCTAATAGAAGTTGGATTCCTCTTTGAACTTTTTGACTAACCCCAAATGTTGTATCTTTGCTCTTCCTTACATATAGCCAGCATAAAATTGGCCACCACAAGCTTGCATCAGCAGAAGTTATTCTCCCGATAGATCTTTGCCCATAATCAGCTATAAGCTCATCATTTTCTTCTACAAAGCTTGTTGGGAATACTCCTCTGGTTTGGTAGCTTGTGCTTTGTAGATCAAGACATACCGTTAAGAATTTCTTGACTATCGAATATCTCTTCTGTGTAAGGAGATAAATCATTACAGGAACATTGTCCCTTAGGAAGAGTTCTCCATAGTTGAGTGCGTCATTGTTAGCTGGATGTTCTAAGGCCGCTACGCTCCCTGCAAATTGACCATCTATTTTGATTAGAGTTCGCTCAAAATGCTCCTGAGCTCTTTTGATGACTGCTTCCTCATTGGAATTAGGACGCACTCTTTGACGCTCTTGACTAAATCTTTCTGGCATTTATTTGTTTTTTGATGCAATTCTCAAAAACTTGTTGGGACAAGTTGTTTTCATCATAGATAAGAAAATCAAGATGATCTAGTAAGAGTTTCTATATTTCTTTGTTGCGCATAGAGAGGTTTGTGGTCTAAAATCGAGGACTGGATGTGAATTGGTATTCCACTAATTCAAGGCTGATTTAATCAAGCGTAAAGTTTCTTTCGCTTTGTTAGTGAGCCCTTACATCATCGAATGAGTTACTCACTCGCTGGTGTAGGTTTCTAGGGTGGTCTTTAAATTTAGAGATCACAGTTGCTTTAACGATTTTTTAAATGGTTAAAGCAGAACCTGGACAACTAAAAAGTTTAGGAACTGACGCTTTTATCGCGTTCAATTAACTTTGTGTTTTTTGAATGTAAATGCGATATAAGTGTGAGGTCCCGTCAAAAATTAATTGCTTTGGCCTATTATCTTGATCTCATGGGATTCACGCCCATGGTTAAGAAAATATTTTTAGCCAATAGCAATAACCGGATCTGAGATCTCGGAAAGTCACAAGGAAATATTCTTAGTGCACTCTTTGAACCCTTAAATCATAAGGAGGCTAAAACTACTTGAATTTGTACGCCAGTGCTTTCAAAGTGGATGAAGCAAATCAGACTGAGTTAAAAGCTTTAAAAGTTTTTAGCAATAGGGCCTGATATACAACGGAGAGTTTGATCCTGGCTCAGGATGAACGCTGGCGGCGTGCTTAACACATGCAAGTCGAACGAACCTTCGGGTTAGTGGCGGACGGGTGAGTAACGCGTGGGAATCTGCCCTCAGGAGGGGGATAACGGTTGGAAACGACCGCTAATACCCCATATGCCGAGAGGTGAAATGAATTTCGCCTGAGGATGAGCCCGCGTCTGATTAGCTTGTTGGTGAGGTAATGGCTCACCAAGGCTTCGATCAGTAGCTGGTCTGAGAGGATGATCAGCCACACTGGGACTGAGACACGGCCCAGACTCCTACGGGAGGCAGCAGTGGGGAATTTTCCGCAATGGGCGAAAGCCTGACGGAGCAACGCCGCGTGAGGGATGAAGGCCTCTGGGCTGTAAACCTCTTTTCTCAAGGAAGAAGATATGACGGTACTTGAGGAATAAGCCACGGCTAATTCCGTGCCAGCAGCCGCGGTAATACGGGAGTGGCAAGCGTTATCCGGAATTATTGGGCGTAAAGCGTCCGCAGGCGGCCCTTCAAGTCTGCTGTAAAAACGTGGAGCTTAACTCCATCATCGCAGTGGAAACTGTAGGGCTAGAGTGTGGTAGGGGCAGAGGGAATTCCCGGTGTAGCGGTGAAATGCGTAGATATCGGGAAGAACACCAGTGGCGAAGGCGCTCTGCTGGGCCATAACTGACGCTCATGGACGAAAGCCAGGGGAGCGAAAGGGATTAGATACCCCTGTAGTCCTGGCCGTAAACGATGAACACTAGGTGTCGGGGGAATCGACCCCCTCGGTGTCGTAGCTAACGCGTTAAGTGTTCCGCCTGGGGAGTACGCACGCAAGTGTGAAACTCAAAGGAATTGACGGGGGCCCGCACAAGCGGTGGAGTATGTGGTTTAATTCGATGCAACGCGAAGAACCTTACCAGGATTTGACATCCTGCGAACCTCTTAGAAATTTGAGGGTGCCTTCGGGAACGCAGTGACAGGTGGTGCATGGCTGTCGTCAGCTCGTGTCGTGAGATGTTGGGTTAAGTCCCGCAACGAGCGCAACCCTTGTCCTTAGTTGCCAGCCTTAAGTTGGGCACTCTAAGGAGACTGCCGGTGACAAACCGGAGGAAGGTGGGGACGACGTCAAGTCATCATGGCCCTTACGTGTAGGGCTACACACGTGCTACAATGGCATTTACAGAGGGAAGCGAGACAGTGATGTGGAGCGGACCCCTTAAAGAATGTCGTAGTCCGGATTGGAGTCTGCAACTCGACTCCATGAAGTCGGAATCGCT